>JBKPLX010000168.1:0-59400 GCA_046731855.1 Verrucomicrobiota bacterium
CCATCGGAATTAAAGTTCTCGCTACTGGTGCCGACTACCCAGACGATCATGTTATTAGTCCCGTCCGTGGAGGTGACCCAAGGTGTCCCGCAACCGCCATTGCCCCGGTTCACAGTCCATCCGTCGATGATGCCAGGCGGACTGGTTGCAGTAATGCGGAAAGTCTTGAGTGCGTCGGCGCCGGCGCGAAAAGCAACATACGTGCTTAGGTTGGTTCGGTAGGCGGCCGGCCCTCCATATATGTAGCTCCAGGCTTCCCGTGCTTCTGCTACCGGCGTGGTAATACCACCAAGGTTATCGCGATTAAGTAGATGGGCATATTCATCTTTGCCCAGTTGGACGACGAGACGGGAGGGCGTTGCGCCCGGGACATCCACCAGCACTGGACCCGCGCCCGCAATCTCAGTGAGCTGCTGGTCGAGGCTCGACCAATTGAGCGGCACCCAGTAATCACTGGAATTGCCGCTAAAGATCGGGCCCGGTTGAAACCGAATTACTGCTTCACCGCCATTCCAGACCCCTCCGGTGCTGTAACTGTTCCCGGTGCTAACGAACAGATTAGTGCCGTCACTGGCCACACCGCCAGGGCTCCATATACCGCCGCCGATGGCGCCGCCAGTGGCACTGGTGGCCCATGCTGTTACACTGGCCGGATTATTTATCGGTACGCCCACCAGCCATCCATAAAAAACGTCACAATCCCCGTGGCTCCCATATGCAACATAAACAATGTTGCCCACGATGCCGAGCGCCGCACTTTGCATGTGGTTCGCTGGAATGAAAGTCGTGCCATTGTAATGAGCCGTCAGCTCCACATCCACCGGCCAGCCAGGGTTAATGGCCCCCGTGTCCACGTTAAGCGAAATAATGTAATGTTTCTTGGTCGTACCGCCATCGGGCGTGGTCAACGCGCTCAAAAACAGCGCCCGTGAAGCAACATCGACAACGGGCGCACCGGTGATCCCTGCGTCACCAACCTCATCGCATTGGATTTGGTCTGCCGGCACCGCAGGACCCACATTTCGCTGCCAAATGATGGTGCCATCGACAGCGTCGAGCGCATATACATTATTCGATGTTGTCGCGACAATGACCATCGCCCTGCCGCCTGGACCGCCTTCAACGTAAAGTGGCTGCGCGAGAACGTTGCCTACGATCGTACCGCCGAAGTTTAGGTCGCGTACCAGGTTCGCCACAGCCGATTGCGTGAAGGCCGAATCGACATAAAGACCATCGCGCGAACTATTGTTGTGATACTGAGTAACGTTGACCTGCGCGTTTATTGGAACAACCGCGCTCCACAAACCTGCAGCGACAAGCAAAGAAATGGAAAATATCGTTTTCAAAGCTCCACACTCGAGATCACTGCGCCCGCTTTATCTTGTAAACGGCAGGGGCCCTGCGATGCGCCGAGAAGGCAGCAAATCCAGTGCCAAAAGATAGAAGCTGTATTAGAGACATCATAACCAATTATCTGTTTGGCTCTTAGCATGACCGTGTAATTCGAGAAGCCATGCTTCCAATCACGAAAATCGTAAGCTATTCCGACATCAGCGCTTACAGAATCTGAACACGCGCTAGATGCTGCACGAGAACGTAATAAACGAACGTCACCTGGCCGGCTTGACTATTGTGCCCGGACGAAGTCACGGCGCTTCGGGCTAGCAACCCGGAAGGCAGCAGCGTAACGGATTTGCCAATCGTGCCTCTTTCGGTTGAGAGGCTCCAGCCCCCACCACTCCCAGGGCCAGTCTGCTCGGACAGAACGATCGCCGTCGTGGATTTCCGCCATCAACTCCGGCACCGGCTCCCAGCCGAGGTCAAGTGCACTCTTCGTTCGAATGTCCAAATCGACTCCTGAAACAAACACGTATCCTCCTGGAGTAACCAATTGTGATATATTCCTCAGGCACCTTTCGGCATCAGCTCTAGCCATGTGACAGAGAAAATTGCTCGCGACCACTATGTCTTGAGGCCCAAGGATACTTATGAGTTCCGGGTCAGCTACGTCCCGAACGTGCCACGTAATCCCCTCTTTGAGCCACGATTTGACTTTGGCCTGATCGCCCTCCCAATCGAACATGTCAACCATCTCAGCCTCGGTCAATCGTTCAAAAATCGAAGCACCGACCAACTCGGAAGTATCAGGAGTGTAAATGCCTTTCTCGGCGAAGCTCAGTATATCTCTCGAAATATCCACCGCTTCCAATAGCACTTTTAAGTCCGGCCGCGCCGAGCGGATGGACCACAGGATTGAATATACCTCAGCTCCAATGCTGCAGCCCAAAACCGTAATTCTTAACGTCGCGCCGTGGGGCTTGTGGCCGGCAAGGCGGCGCATCAATTCCAGCGCTGGACGATTCCTAAGGAAGAACGTGCCAAAGAACTGCTGGCGCCTCGCGCCGAGGCAAACCAAGCTATGCAACCACGCCCCGTACGAACGAACGACGCTCAGATTTCGTACGCGAGAAGGGAGATGCTCGCATATCCGCTTATTCAACCGCAAGTAAAAGCCGACAGGAGACTTTCCTAAGACCTGAAAGCGTGCCGCCTTCGCCAGAATTGGATGATAGACTTGGTTGTTTATCAAAATGAAATTCTCTGAGCGCTTGTTCGCTCAAACGCATTTGGAGATAAGGCTGTATTGCTCGTCCAACGTTTTACGATACTCCTCGGTCTTGTGTTTAACATAGAGCCTGAGCGCCTCGGCATTCTTTTCGAGTTTAACAAGTCTATCGATCAAATTGTCAAAATCCAAGTTAGCAAGAGGAAGGCAGTATTCTGTCAAGCCAATTTCGCTCATCAAAGAATCTAGCTTTGTATGGTCTGACAAGCACACCACCGGCTTATTGAGCATAAGAGCCAATACCAGGTTATGAAACCGCGATGTGACTAAAAAGTCGATGGCTGCGATTTGAGACAACAACTCCTTTACGGTAAGAACCGGTTCATCAACAATCTGACCTTCTTTCTTCATTAATCCGCGCTCGTGCAGCGATTCCATGAAATCTTGTTTCACACCGCTGTCGTACAAAACATCTCCGATTATCACTCGCACCATGTAGTCTCGCTCGCACAACCATGCCACAAGGTCTCCTAACGTGTTCAAGTAATCGCGATAGGTGCGATTATTGTGGCGATCACGCACGCCCTCTTGACCCAGGTAGTCCTTTAGTCCAATACCGAAGACAGGCCTTTGTTTACCTACGTTCTGACATGCTGGTAACAAAGTCCTTTGCAAGCTAAACGCTAAATCGGGATAAACCAGGTCAGAACCGCGACAAGGCTCCATTTTCTCAACGTACTGTTTCGAGGCGACGTCTCGGTAGCTACGATAGTCCGAGAGCCTGAGACTTGTCTTAATGAACCACCTGCTCAGAGGGTGATATATCGGGCCGACACCGATGTTTAGGAAGAGCAACCTAGCCCTGGTTAGTTTGGCAATGATTGCCCATTTGAATATATCGTAGGGCCAGCTAAACGGTCCTGTCACGTAATCTGATACCACTTGCGTTCCCGGGACGATGAGCATCTGGCTTCCCTTAATCACCTTGAAGCCCTTGGCCCAATGGATCAATTCTAGCGGAATTAGGAAAAGAATCTTTCGCAGTAATTTCATCAACCGTGAGCATCGCCCAAAGCGCAATTGAGAGTCTAACCAAGCAGGATATGCTTGATGGGCTGCAAAGGCAGGGATACTGTGTCTTTCTTCTGTGTCCTCGGGGACTGTGCAAAGACATGTAAATGTTGCATCCGGCAAGGCCTTATGGATGTTGTACATAGTAGCCTGCAACGTGCATTCATTACCTAAATTCTGGGTGCCAAAAACGCCGAAAAAGACGATTTTGTTACTCTTTTTCTTTTGTTTCATTTCGCGATTAACATCTTTTTGCCAAGCGGCCCCAAAGATTTAGTCGATCACTGTTACTTATGAGTTGCTTAACGCTCACGGAGATTGAACCACGAGAGCGGTAGTGAGTGACCCCCGTGCCTGAGGTATTGTGCGTCCTCACCCCCGCCGGAGGCACTACATCGATGGATAATTTCTGGCAACGTCCGCCAGTTCTTTCAACCGTTTCTCCCGCAATTCAAGCTGCGGCGTGGCCTTGAGTCCGGCAATGGCCAGAATTTGTTTCCAACGATACGACCAGTCGTGGCGAAGGAGTGCTTCCGCGGCGTTCCGACGGCTGGTTTCCCAGAGCCGCTCCGGTTGACCAGCAAGCTCAGCCAAAACATCCGCCACTTCAGAGCTATTGGGGTCGATTGTAATAATCGCGTCCTTCCAATCAAAAAGCTGGCGAAACGGCTCACAATCCGGAGCCTGGCCGATCATCACGGTACCCGCCGCCGCCCCTTCGTAAAATCTAGCCGGCACTTCAATTTGCCCTCGAGTTTCCTCCGGCAGGTTCGCCTTGCCAGGGGCAACCAAAAAATATCGACTCCGCTTGATCTGATTGGCCAGTAATTGACGGTGTTGTTTATGGTTGGACACCAAGTTTTCCGCTCCGGTCTGGAGCGTCTCATAAACGTAAAACATATTCCGCTCAGCCGTGAACTTAAGTAGGGTCCGGTGAAGACCCTCCAATCGGCGACCCAGACTGTAAACATCGATCACCCGTGCTGGCGGGTTCGGGTAAGGGCTGAAACGGATAGCGTCCACTCCATGAGGAAGGAAGTGGCAACGCCGTCCAATTACTTTGCTGATCGCGTCCACGCTCCCTTGGAAGCCTACGAACACATGATCGAATCGCTTCAGGATGTGCAGGTAATTTCGGCTATGGAACGCATCGGCGGAGTACAATTCGTCCAGCCAACATACGCTTGTTCTGCAGCGATCCTTCCAACCCTGTACTGCGTTCACGTAAAGCAGATCTCGAAGAGTTTGGAAGCGACAAAAAAACAGATCGTATTCTTTTCTGAGCCTGACCGGACGGAGTCCGGGGTTGACAGAGGCAAGCCCTCCAGTCACATCCTTCCACAAAAGCCTACGCTGGCATTTTTCCTTAAATCTGAAGGCTACGCCGGGTTCCAGAGGAAAGAGCTCAACGTGATCCGACTCCATGAAAACATCCTCAGCTTCGTAATTCGCAGCCTCAAACGCCATGCGAGCGATTCCTCTCCAGGTTGGCATGCAAATCCGAGGTGCGGGCGATGATGCCGATGGTTGCGACAAGTATTGTCCCCTATCTTGGTCGCTTAGCGTGTGCATATTTTCACACTTCGGCGAACCCCTCCAACAATCTGGGCGGGAAAGAGTTCATCGACTCGGGATATCCCCGATCCTCATTTTATCGCTGTACGTAAAAACACGTATCGATACCAGCTGCTTCGTACGTTTCTCATGGATTCGTGCAGGTAAAAACCGAAACGCATTGCAGGCCGCTGCCCAGCGCCAATGCATGGACGAGCTATCGCCGGAAATCAGAGAGCCGCAACCCTGCACAGCGGCCAGATGCTCGAGCACGGTGTACCAACCCTGCAGTATGTTCCCCTTTAAACCTGCCGGCTTCAGTTCGTTCTTCAACTCGTCATAATAGGCCCATTGTTTCATGGGCCATACTGGATCCTGCGTCGATCAGATAGCCAGATCTCATTGCAGCCCCGTCGGAATGATAAAGCGGCTCAAAATAAGGATCACAAACGCTGCGGATCTCATCGCACGATATGGGGAGCACGACGCCTTAACGCTGCAACAAACACCTTGACCATCAGCTCAGCTCACGGCGCGACCAAGCTCCAGCCCTGCCACGGCGTCGGGCCATAAGCGTGACCGATAAGAACAAATCTATTAAGATACCATATCACGGTTTGCCGCGTATTGGGATTGTAAAACAGGTAATCCGATTTGCCGTCGCCGTTAAAATCTGCAGCCCCGACCAAGCTCCAGCCCTGCCACGGCGTGGGGCCATAAGCGTGGCCAATAAGAGCGTTATTGTTAAGATACCACATCACTGTCTGCCGCGTACTGGGATTGTATAGCAGGTAATCCGGTTTGCCGTCACCGTTAAAATCCGCAGCCCCGACCAAGTTCCAGCCCGGCCACGGCGTGGGGCCATAAGCGTGGCCGAATTTAACATTATTGTGAAGATACCATATCACCGTCTGCCGCGTACTGGGATTGTAAAGCAGGTAATCCGGTTTGCCGTCGCCGTTGAAATCCGCAACCCCCACCAAGCTCCAGCCCGGCCACGGCGTGGGGCCGTAAGCGCGGCCGATAAGAACATTGTTGTTAAGATACCATATCACCGTCCGCCGCGTACTGGGATTGTAAAGCAGGTAATCCGGATAACCGTCGTCGTTAAAGTCCATTTCTGCAGGCCGCTCCCCGGGCATAGCGGTTGGGGCCGGCGGCGGCCGCGGCGGCGGCGGGCTCGGATTTCCGTCCACCGCCAAGGGATGTGGGTAAGTGTACGGCGTGTAGCCTGGCATCGGCGTGTTATTAAAGAAATCTCGCCCTGCAAGAATCGTCCTAGACCCTTGCCCTAGAGTAATGTTGAAAGAACTGCCGTCGTCCTGATTATGGTTGTTCCATGAGTAGCAGGGTTCATTCGCCTGATTCGGCCACGCCGGAGAGTTGCGGTTAATGTGCGCACCCGCTCCCAGGCCCGGTTGGTCTAGGACGCGCAACACCGTGTGAGTCTGCTGATCGTTCAAGTCCCAAGGGTTGTTCCCGTCAGCTAATCCGAACGGGGGGCCGTATGACTGGACAAGACGATAAACCTGGATCGAGATTCCGTAGGTGTGCGGTATGACAACATTGTGGTGATAGATACACGAACCGCCATCTATCCCGTCCAACGACGAGGAGTTGTTAGTGTAGTTGAATTCGTTGTTGTAAACCTCGTAGGCCCGACCGCCACGAGCATCAGGAAAAGTTCTAGCTGTTCCGTGAGAGCCCAGACTGTTGTTGCCAAAGAATTTATTGTATCGGGCGCAAATCTTACCGCCAGCTGTAATGTCCGTCCCTCCATCGAGCCAGTTGTCCTCCAGGAACAGGAAGTTAGGCCCGCCGAAACCGGCTGATGTTTCAAACATGCTGTCGCCTTTATCAGTATTCGCCCCCGGCCAGAAATGGACAAATCCGCCGTTGCCGAGAACATTATTATCCATGACATTATGATCGAACACGCCCCAATTTTGCGAGAAAACACCTATCTGAGGCGACCAGTAGATGCCGTGAAAGTGACAGTGATCTATCCGTACTGGAGTCCTTCCGGCCTCTACCCTAATGATGCCATTGTAACCCCACGATGTTAGGCCGGGCTGGAATGTCAGTCCAGAAATCCGTTGACCGGCGTTTCCGTTA
Organism: Verrucomicrobiota bacterium; assembly: GCA_046731855.1. Classification (GTDB taxonomy): domain Bacteria; phylum Verrucomicrobiota; class Verrucomicrobiia; order Chthoniobacterales; family UBA10450; genus Udaeobacter. The sequence continues at coordinate 7,307 of JBKPLX010000168.1, forward strand.
AGTTCAATCAAAGGCTGATTCAGGCTGCGCGAAATGTTGTCAATAATAATGGTATTATCCACACATCGGCCTGTGTCCGTATTGGTAGTCGTGTTCCCTTGAAGCGTAATCGCTTTGGTAAGATAAATCCTGCTAGTCCAGCTAAACGTGCCGCTTGGCACGGTAATGGTATCACCGTCATGCGCCTGATTATTGTGAATAGACTGAACACTGGCCGCTGTCCCGTCGGAATTGTAAACGGCGGCCGCGCAGCGCGGGCCGGAGAAGCCGCCCAAAATAAGGACAAACAGAAGAATTCCCGACACCTTCATAATTGCGGCTTATCGATCCTGGCGATAAGCCGCCCCTGTCGTTCGTATCAGACGCAATCGTCATGGCAAGTAATTTTTTCTGACTTCGCAATTTATTTCGTAAACGCGCGCCGAACAAACCGATCCAGATTTTCCGCACTCCGTTGTCCAAACCCTCGAAGCGGGTTTCGACGCCGCCCCCAGATCTCAATATGAATTGCTCGCAAAATAGGTCCTGATTGCCTTCATCAGATCAGAGATGTTCGGATGGCCGGTCAACGTGCGCCGCCCGGCAGCGAAGATCGTTCCGCCGGCGTGTCAGCAGCTGGTAGGACGTGGTGCTCGTCGGAAGAACCAATCTCTCTTGCATCGCTAGACAATCCAACAACAGATGTTTTCATGATTTAACATTGTTCTGAGAAGCTGCGGCTGCTTTCTCTACGCGCACTGGCTCCGAAGGATAAAAGAGCAGCCTTGCGTACACATAGGTCACTGCCTCGCTTAAGACGTCCTTCAATCCCTCGCTATAACGCCACCAGCGCCTGGCATCGTAGTCCGGATTGGGAATTGCGATGACGCCTACGGCAACTTTGTCACCGAGCGCTTTCTGGAATAGAAGGCGCGTGCGGCGCGCATGCACATCTTCGGTGACAACATCGATGCCAGACACGGCCATATCGTGGTCGTGAAACCAGTTCCGCAGTGCAACTGCCGAACCGTATGTCCTATCCCGATCCATCACCCGCGACGGAACCATCTGCACTGATCCATTCGGAAAGCCGTTCTTTCTCAAGAGGTCTGCGCCGACGCTGGCCGAGGTGCAGAAATCATTGATGTATCCTCCAGTGCCCACTACGGGTCCGCCCGTGGTAAAAACCTGCTGATATTGGTTAGTTTGGAATTCTTTTAGCGCAGCGCGGATTGCGTATTCGTGTATCCATCCTTCAACTACGAGCACATGCGCATTGACGCGATGGGTTACCGCAAGAAAAGGGTAAACGCTTCTAAGAACTAGAACGCTGATAAGCACAACAGCGAAAGCCAGGATCAATCGGCCACGCCAGGAGAGCGACCAACGCTCTCTGCGATCGAACAGGCCCCAGATCGCGCGGCGCGGTGCAGCCTGTGTTCCCAGAGAATGGACCGTTGCATTTGACGAGTGCTTTGATATGGCGCTCATCTCATCAGGCGCGCGGATTTCCCGCGGCCGATGCCGCACGAGTACCTTTCAACTCTCGCACGACTGAAAAGAGGTTTACCGCCACGCGTCGAGAAGGGGCAGAAAGAGCAATATACGCCCCTCCCGCTAGCAGCGCTACCGGGCCGCAAAGGAACAATTGCATCCAAGGGTTAGCACCCAAAACGAAAGTGCGTGCCAGGCAGGCAGTGCCGCAAACCACTCCCCAGACAGGCAGATGCTGCAGACATCCGATCCACAGATCTTTCCTGGTCACCGGACCCCGCCAGCCGGCGATGTAATAGACAAGTGGCAACTGTATCAGGACACACGAAGCGGAATAGAATATCGCCACGCCGGCGGGACCGAAGGGCAGTCCGGCGAGGAAAGAACAAAGGGTGACACTCGACATGATCGCACTGGTCAAGACCCAGTCCTTCCCGCGTCCCTGGCTGGCGAACAGCCACGCGGAAGCAGCGAAAAGCGGAGCGGCCAGGGCGGCCATCGTAAAGCCGGCGAAAATTACGATTGCCCCTTCCCATTTTGGGCCGAGTACGGCCAGCGTCAATGGATTGGACAAGGCAAGAAACAGCCCAGTGAAGAGAAAGGTAATCAGCGCGATCGACTCGAACACCTGAAGGAATGTTCGTCGATACCGGTCATGCTGGTTTTGTATCCGCGACAGTGCGGGAACCAGCACGGCATTGATTGGGATGATGAATTGTTGCACCGGCCGCATAAGAAGGATGGAGCCCCTCGAATACAGGCCAATCGCCGCGGCGCCAAAGAACCGCCCAATCAGAAGACTGTCCGCACCCCGGGCGACCTCGTACATTAGACTTGCCGCAGTAACATTCGCGCCGAACCTCAATAGGTGCCAGGTTTGAGTGTTCCGGGAGGGTAATCGCGGCCGCCACCGCGAGATCGACCACGCCAGCACAAGTTTAATCGTGACCTGAACCAAATAGGCGAATACCAGCGCCCAGTAGCCATATTCTGACAGCGCCAGGACTATGCCGGTCAGGTAACCGGCCAGCATGGAAACAACGTCAATGATCGCAATGACGCTGAAACGCATCTGCCGGTTCAACAGCGCAATGTGTTGGACCGCCGAACTGGTGAGCACAAAAGTAATTGAGAGCACAAGGGTCATGCTCACTAGCCTGGGTTCACGATAGAACCACGCGATTGCAGGCGCTGATGCCGCCACTAACAGAGTAGCTACACCACCCACAGCCACGTTTACCCAGAACAGATTGGAGACCTGCGCGTGGGTGATTTCTTGTCGCTGCACCGTGGCCATCGAAAGGCCGGCATCCTGAAAAATGCGGAGGAAGCCCATGACGGTCGTAACCATGGCGAACAGTCCGAAATCCTGCGGCACAAGCAGTCTGGCGAGCACCATGACGTAGGCCAGATTCAGGAAGAACTGCGCGCCCTGCGCCACTGCGGTGATCAATCCGCTGGAGATCGTGCGCTGTCTGAGATTCGTCAGCAAATGATCGGTCGCAAAGTGTCGTTCGGCGGCGTTGGCCGTCGCCGAACCTGCAGACGGAAGGCTGGCGCGGCTTACTTCGCTTTTCACCGCGTTAGAGAGATCAACGCTCATCACTTGAGGAGATTTATCGAATGGGAACGATCCGGCGGTTTCGCGAAATCGATCGGATTCAAAGAGTTCACGCTGGATGTGTCCGATAGCAATGTGGCATTTCCTGCATGTGGAGCATGTTTGCGGCAGACACTGTACTGGAAACGTCGGATGCTCTTGCGGCGAGACCGCCATCCTAGTCGGAAAGACCGATGGTTTGAGTTCCGCTGCCTCCCGAAAGTGAACCTGCCACGTGCGCTGCTGCCTGTTCGAAGTTTCACGTCGTCATTAATCGTTCGCAGATGAAGCTAAGATACCATCCGTTTACTTAAACAGCGCTGACAGACAATGCGTCCAACTGCGCTATCACCGCATCTTTTACTCTCTCAACGCTGATTGCGGTAGTGGCGTTCCGATCATTCCCGCGCTTATAGAAAAATTTCTCCAACAAAGGAGAGACAACTTTTTCCTGCAACCCGTACCCATGTATTTCCCATGGACTGGTGCAGGTAAAAATGGAAACACATCGCACGCTGCTGCCCAACGCCAGATGCATGGGCAAACTATCGCCGGAAACGAGGCAGCGGTGTCCCTGCACATCGGAAAGGTGCTCTAGCAAGGTTGGTCGGCTCTCCAGCATGTTAACCTTCAAGCCTTGTGTCTCCAACTCCTTCTTCAACTCGTGGTAATAGGCCCATCGTTTCATGGGCCATACTGGACCAGCGGAGGATGAGATAGCCACGTCTCCCATAAGTCCGGTCGGGCGCGCCGGTGGCAGATAGTATCTTTCACCGCTAAAGCCAAGACCCAGACCTGCAAAAATTAACTCCTGATATGTGCGGCGATTTAAGAGTTTAAGTCGATCCGCTTCTTCCCGTCCGTACGTGCTAATCAAGCTTAGGTCGAACCAGCCGCGTGAGTCCGCAGTATAAACCGGCTGACCGTTGCTATCCAGGTATGCACCGAAAAGTTGTTTGAACTTCACCTCGCCCAAAAACGAGCTGGTCTCCCGATCGTCCTCCAGATTGATCACCAGATCGTAGATGGTATCGGCAACGCGCCTGCGATTTTCCCATGAAACACAACGCACGTTGCGATCGATTCCCTGGAGTAGCGCGAGATTGTTCTCGGCCGTAATCCAGCTAACCGATCCGTTCAATCTTCTCAATAGCGGCGTGGTCCGAACGACATCGCCTGTCGCTCCAAGTTTTATGATCAACGAGTTCATCGATACATGAAAAGGCTCACCGCGGCGAGCGAAGCCAAGCCTGACTTGAGCAATGCTGAGAGTGAGACTCTAACCTCCGAAAGCGATCCTCTCTGGGGCGACCAAACAGTGCGCCGAGGTGTCATCGGGTCACAAGTCGGGCGCCAAGAGTATGAGAATTTTCGACGTTCATTGAAAGGTTTGATTATCCTAACATGTAACTTCCGATATCCGATCCACCAACGGACCGATTCGCTCTAACGAACTTGTCATCTCTGTTATTCGCCGCCATGACCTTATTGAGAAGTTTATCGAACGATCTTGAAATTGCCTGGGGACCGTAGCTTTGCACTGCTGCCTCCGCTGCGGTGCGCTCAAAGCGACGTTCACGGATCACCCGCTGCAATGTCGCCGCAATCGTAGCGGGACTATTGTCGTTCATGTAGGTAATCCCACCTTCCAGTTCCGGCTCCAAGTTCCCCATGGGTGTCGTCACAACGTGAGCCCCGGCCGCGAGATACTCGATAATTTTGAAGGCGAACACATTTCCGGGAGTTTGACTGACGACATGCGGATTAATGCAGATCCTTGCCGACGATAGCATGCGAACGACTTCTTCCCTGCTAATCATCCCATGGAACACGATGCTCTGATCCGTGGCAGCCTTCTTGCGTAGCTCTTCTGTCATTGCGCCGAAGCCGGTGATATGGAGTTCCCAGTCTGGAATCGCCGCGATCTTCCATCCGGCTATAAGTTCCCTCACACCATTCGACTCTACGTGTGTGCCTGAGAAGAGGACACAATTCCTCTTCTTTGCCTTCATTTCCTCACTAGCTTTCAGAACATCGTCGCCCACAACACCTCGTAGGAGAAGGGTTGGTATGTGCGATGGCAACTGCGACAGCAGATGGGGGGATACAGCCATACAGCCAGAAACGCTACTCAAGATCCTCTTGTATGCGGAACGAGACCTTTTTGATACCCACCCGTCCTCTGCTTCGCCAGAAACACTCACGAATACATCGTCTTCGTACTCAAAAATAACCGGCAGACCAAGGCGTTTAATCGCATAACTAGCACAACTAATCTGTGTCGACCTGAGATTAAAAATAATTACGAGATCGAACGGACGTACCCGATGTCGCATCTTAAGAAAGCGCGCCGCCTGCCAGCCAGCCCACAAGCCATTGATTCGTCTAATGGGCAAAGACGAGACATAATAAACCGGAATGTCGGGGTGAGATAGCTCGGTCTCCCAGAATCCCGGGTAAAACTTCGCCCCGAGCTCGATAACTGCACCATCAGATATGATTTCGACTTCATGTCCGTTTGCGTGCAGCAACTGAGCAACCAGTTCGATCTTAATCCTATTAGATAAACTACGATTTCTGGCAATCGGGCGCTTCTGCTCAAGAGTCGACCCCTGATAGGGTGTGATGTATGCTATCCTCATGAGGTTATTTCCTGTGGCAAAGGTGAGATGGAATGGCCGACCGTCTCCGACCGAGCAGTGTGATCTCCCAGCTTGCGTGAGTCATACTGTTCCTTAATCCAGTGATATGTCTGCCTCAGCCCAATTTCCAAAGTTGTGTTCGGCTCCCAATTAAGGACAGATTTTATGAACGTGTTATCACTATTTCGGCCAGCCACGCCGCGCGGGGCGTTGATATCATATTCGCGCTTCAATTTCACGCCACCGATCTTTTCAACCTTCGATACCAAATCGTCAATCAGCACGAGTTCGCTCGAGCCAAGATTAATCGGGGTCGCGATCAGATCGTCACAATGCATGATCATATCGATGCCTTTCACGCAATCGTCGATATACATAAAACTGCGCGCTTGACGGCCATCGCCCCAGATCGAAATGCGAAGATCATTTTTGTCAATTGCCTCGATGACTTTGCGGCAAATGGCGGCTGGCGCCTTTTCTCGGCCTCCATCCCAAGTACCTGACGGGCCGTACACGTTGTGAAAGCGAGCGATAAAGGTCTTCATTCCGCGTTCCGCCCAGTATTCCTGGCAAAACATTTCTGAGATAAGCTTTTCCCAGCCATAACCGCGTTCAGCCATGGCAGGGTAAGCATCGGATTCTTTCAGCGCACGGGCATTGTTGTCTTCCTGCAGGAGAGTGCTGTAAGCGCAGGCCGAAGACGAAAAGAAGTATCTCTCTGCGCCAGCTCGATGCGCTGCCTCGATCATATGAGTGTTGATCAAGATGCTACGCAGGCATTCGATGCGGAACCGCTCGATAAACCCCATGCCACCCATGTCCGCCGCAAGATTATAGATCTCGGCCGCGCCCTCACAAACGCGATCGCAATTTTCCTCTTTGCTGCAATCAAGACAAAGATTCTCGGCATCCGGAACGCGCACGTACCACTCGCAAATTGGTTTCTTGTCTACAGCCCGTATTCGTGTAAAACCCTGGTCGCTGAAATATGTCGCCAAATTTCCGCCGATAAAACCACCTGCACCGGTGATGACTATAAGTTTGTCTTTGCTCATAAGATAGTTGCGCTTTCCATTCAGTGGTTAGAGGTCAGCGTCCAGCCCAAAACGGCGTACGCCCCGGTCGGGGTAGCAGTGTTCCACAAATTTGTTTGAACCATAAATCGGATCGAGGAGGGGTGTTGCGCGCCAAAGCGGCTTCGGCGGTCACGCGAGGTCAGTTTCTCAAGAGATTTGAGTAAACTGACGCCGTAATCGTGGCGACTTTATCCCAAGAATATCTTTCGTTAGCGAACTTTTTGATCTCTCCACGGCGTGCTTCAAGATCGTGGAATAATTCACTCTTGAAGTACTTGTCGATCGTGTTGGCCAGGTGAACCGGATCCTGCGGACGGCAGAGAAAACCTGTCTTCCCTTCAACGATGTCCTGTCGCAAAGAACCCACATCTGTCGCGATCACTGGCAGCCCAAAACTGTATGCCAAAAACGGCACGCCACTTTGGAAAAGGTGCACATACGGTACGATCAGCACGTCTGCGGCTTTGAAGTACAACTCTACGTCCTCGTCTGGGACGTGTTCAATTCTCTCAATGATCCGGTGTCGGACCTCACTATTAGCAATTTTGCGTCGAATCTCGTTCCAGTAATCCCTTTGTCCTATCTTTACCTTGCCCGCAATGATAAGACGATAGCTCTCATTTCTGTTTACGACGTCGCTAAATGCATCGATCAGGTATTCAAGCCCTTTGTACGGCGCTATCTGACCGAAGAATAACATTGTCTTGTCACTCGTGCTCACGCACAGACGCTGCCTTGCCGCGGTATTGGTAATCGCCGTTGTCGGACTCGTGTTATTGATCCCGAAGGGGATTATGCTTGTCTTACTTTTTAGAATACCAAACTCAGACACAAGCTCGCCCTGCATCCGTTCCGTGTGGACGAAGATATGATCAGCCAATCGATATTGAATACGCAGCGAAGTGCGATTAACGATGCTATCTTTGGAATCTCTCTTCGCGGCGTTCACATTGTGCGCAGTAAATACGATCTTTTTCCCAAGCAGTCGATAATACAGCATCAACAAGACACGGTCGATAAATTGGAATTTATTGTTCCACAAGATGTGGAAAATAGGTGGCCGCGCCGCTGCTGCGTATTGAACCAGACGCCAATAGTAAACCACGATTCTTAGGACTTTGCGTAGGAAGCTTACGTTCTCCCGCTGGTCTCCTCGAAGGTTCAAAAAGTTCACCAGCGGCATGGTGTGCAATTCAGGGGCATCCACTTTGTCGCTGCCAATGAAATCAATCGATACACGTTGTCCAACTAGGGCTGATGTGAGCCCAAGCGCATAAGACCTGTCATCTCCACCAGTCAACAAGGCGACCTTAAGGATTGGTGGCCCCGCCAGAGGGGGTAAACTTCGGTTCACCTGCGGCGTAGGTTCTGACTCAGAGAGACCTATAGATCCCCAAGAGCGGTCTCCCTCTTGGAAGGAGGACGGAGTAAGCAGTGTCTGGGAGGTAGTGCTAGCGCAATATTGCCTACCTTGTGTCCCAGAATCACAAACTTTCGTAGCAGGTCGTTTCATAGCAGTCTATCTGGGTTATCCATCAATTAATATCGTGTGAATTATTCCAAAGCCTATTACTTGGACGCCACGTATCGCTAATTCAATTCAATCAATCTTCTTTGGATAAATTCCAGAGTCAAAATCTTGTGAATCTCAAAGGCATAGTTTTGTTGTCCGCTGCTATGAGCTTTGAGGATCTTTTCCAAGGAATCGGGACGAAGATACGGCCTACTGCGAGCATCCGAGTCGAGAAGCGTCTCCCTTAACCATTGCGAGAGTTCGTCACGGTACCAAACACGGAAGTGATGGAACTTATGCCTGCCGAGGAACAATCTTTCGAGGTGAAGTGGCGCAAATGCGTGGTCAAATCTTGCCAACCACTGGGGCATGCGATAATCGTAGGCGTATTCTGCTTTAAAGGTGAACTCTTGGTACCAATGCAGTGCCCGATTAAGACCGGGCACTGATCGAAACGCGAGACCACGATCCGTTCCAATCTTTCCCAACGCTGGATTGCCATCAGCAATGAGACGAAGCGCTGGCCCATTGTTCAACAGCTTTGCCGGCGTTTGGTACGCCAGAGCAACGAGATCATTATCGAAATAAGGCGTTCGATATGTAAGTTGCGATCTTTCCACGGAAAATTTGCTCGCCATAAACCACGGCGCTTGCCTGAAGGAAGTGAAGGAAAGCCTGTGGCCTTGAAGCTGACCTGCATAGGTCTCGGCCGCTTCCTGAAAGGAGCTTTCCAAGTCCGGATCGAAAACTCCTTGCTGAGGAGGATCCGGCTTAAACATCACGAGACGCCTCAAGATTTCACCGCCACAAACGCCACTTACTCGGACTGGGGCAATCTGGCGGGCAAATCTCTGGACGTACAGGTCGATCGAGCCACTTACGTCCATGGTACCGTCGCTAATGTAAACGGCTTTCTCGGCCAGGTCGTGAAACTGCGACAAAAACTCGGCGGCGACCGGAATCGTGTTGTGAGGTTGCTGACAAAGTTTCGCCGCTCTCCGCGCAATCTTGACGTCGGCACAATCGCGGTACGTCCCCCCCCACGTGTAACATGGAAGTGTGCCTGGGGGGCGCGGGGCCCAGGCCAGAATCATCCGGCTATCCACACCTCCAGTTAGAGATAATCCGATGGACTGTTTCCCAAAGAAATACCTGGGAAGGACTCGTTCCCAAGTTGTTTTCAGCTGCTCATAGAAATCAGATTCACTGAGCTCCGGTCGACCTTCCCAAGACTCCTGCTTAAAATAAGTCTTCTTCTTTACCGGTTCGCCACGCGAAAACACCCACGCTGAACCTGGTGGAAGTAGGGAGATGCCGGAGAAGAGGCTCCTGTTTTCCAGAACAGCCTCACAACTGAGAAGCTCGCCTAAACTACGCAAATTTAGTCGACGCGTGCCGGGCAGGATTTTAAGAAGGGACTTGGCTTCGGAAGAAAAGTAAAATTCGCCAGCGTCTTCGTGATAATAAATTCGATTTACTCCGTACCGGTCGTTAAACAGAACGAATTTTTGCTCACGAAGGTCCAGTAACACGCCGCTGAACCAGCCATTTAGCTTCTCCAGGAACTGGCATCCCATCTCTTCATACAGATGAACGAGATAACTTGCGTCACCCGGGGCAAATTCGTGCCCGTGCATTTTCAGGGCGTCAATGTCAGCTTGGTCGGCGAAATCCTCGCCCGAAAAGAGAAGGCAAATGTCTTTCTTTTCATTCCAGATCGGAAGGCAGTCAGCGAAAGATCCTTTGTAATTGACCCAGCCCACTGACAGACCCAACTCCTCGTTAATATATGTGCCATCCGCATAAAACGGCTCATGCATTAGGGATCGAACCATGGATTCCACCAGAGCGTGATGCTCCTTCGATCGTTTCTGGTTCACTATTCCAACAATACCAGGCATAGTATTCTTACGTTAATTTGGCTACAATATTACTAACCCGCTGTTATTAGTGGCCCAAGCAAGTACCATGAAAAGCCACTAACTGAGGCTCGATTCAGGTAACCTTTCTCGTTCCGTCGAGCTCAATTCGGTTAGACACGGTTTCTGTTCTTTCTCAAGGACGTAAGTGATGTCGGTGTGATCCCATGCAAGTTTTCCAAGAGATAAAAGACTAACAGTTCGAACGAACAGAAATATTAGAATGTCGCGAATTGACTTACTCTCAAGGTGTGATCCATGTCCATATTCCTCTTTAATGTTAAAGCCGTTCTTGCGACAAAACTCATGGATGCCAGCCCTAGAAACAATGGGATCATAAAAAGCTCGAAACGGGCCAACGCCAGTCGTTCCCGCATCTTTAAAGCCTAGTACATGTTTAACATAGAACACATGAAACCAAAACGGCGTGTTTCGAGCAACAAAACCTCGCACAGAATCGCGATCAGGGATTCTTAATATCAAAAGTCCGCCTGGTTTTAGCCAATTGGAAAAGTTTTCCATTACACCCTCCGCGCCGTCAATATGCTCGAGAACATACGAATTATATATCACATCAAATCTATGTTTTTCGAGATCAAGAAAACGTAGGTCTCCTACTACCATTTCATCGAGATCATTGTGTTTGGCTTTTCTAAGAAGCAACATATCTCTATCGACATCGTTCCCTGTAAGAGTGAACTGCATGTCTTTAAGCTCCAAAGGCCAGTTTTGCCCGCACCCAGCCTCTAGTATGTGCAACGGCACGCCATCAGCTGCTTTTTGCTTGATGTGTTTCTCTAATAATCTACGCTCTTCAGCCCAGCTTTCGACGATCTTCCTCATAGTGCAATTTCCTACACCTAGTGGGTCCTAAGTTTTCAGTTTTCAAAATTTGACTCCCGTTTGCGCCCCGGAGCAGTCTATTGATTTGGCGGACAGGGGAAGGATTCGAACCTCCGATACGACTTGCGTCGTATAGCAACCCTTGCGGGCTGCTGCCTTAGGCCACTCAGCCACCTGTCCTAAACTTTTTATTTTACGCAGCCTGCGCGAGCTTCTGCAACATATTTGCGTCCGGCTGAATAATTTGAATGCGACAGCATCTTTGGGGGCAATAGATCGGGCTTCGGACCTTGCCGCACGACCCAATGCAGGACCCGAGTAACAGCTTCCGCCTTGGCGTCCCAAGTTAGGCATTTTCGTACGTAAGCCATTCCTTGTCGCCGTAGCTGCTCGAGCCGACTCCGATTGTGGGTCAGTTCCGTCAGAATCGTTTCCATTTGCGCCACGATATCATTCTCAGTTGTAAGAGCGACCTTGTACCCTACCTCCGGATGGACGATATCTCCGGGGCCGCCGAAGTCCGCGACCACGGGTACGGCACCGGTGCCGAGAGCTTCGAAAACTACGCCCGCACCATTGTCGCGAAGAGATGGAAACACCAGTACGTCAGCAGAGCGAAGATGTTTGAGGACTTCCGCGTGGCTAAGCCAGCCGCAGAAGAGAACAGTCTTCTCGATCCCAAGGGACCTCGCAAGGTGCCCGAGGCGGTCCCGCTCTGGACCATCGCCAATCACGGTAAACCGGGCCAAATCGCTTCGCAAAAGGGGCGCCGCTGCGCGCAAAGCAAGATCACAAGCCTTACGGGGAACCAAGCCGCCAACGAAGATCAGCTCAAGTTTGGCCCCAGGTTCTGGATTACGCGAATCACCATAACACAAAGAGCGAGCGATCCCTGGCTCCGGGACAAAAAACAGTTTGTCGCTATACTCAACAAATTCGGAATACGTTTGGGACGAAGCAACGATGATGGCTTCCGCGTGACGATAGGTGGAGCGAGAAAAAGGCAGATAACGATACAGATTCCGCAGGCTGGAGATCCATTCCTTTTGGTTCTCGAGCTGGCTAAAGCCGGGCGGCCAGGGCAAACCACCATTGAGCGGACCGATCACAAAGGGTATAGGTCCCTTGCGTAGGAAGAAAGCAAAAGGACTCGGCAGGACAGGTGTCATCGGCAAGACACGCAGAACGACATCGAATTCACCCGCAAAGATGCGGCGCCGCAACTGTCGCCAGGCAGCCCATTCAAACGCAAGTGAAAACGGATAGCTGAAAGCGGTCAATACCTGGGTGTCGAAGTTGTATTTGAAGATCCTGCGCAAACTCCAGGCAAAGATACGCTCGACCAATGTCATCCGTACCACCTCGATGGTGCGAAATGGCCCCTTTGCACGGCGCACACGCTCCTCACTTGGCGATCCAACAACCAGGGCGACATCATGGAGTTGGGCGAGCGCTGCCGCATGAGAGTAAGTAACATAAGGCATGCTCACGCCTTCTGGATCGCAGTACGGTCCTAATACCAAAATGCGTAGTCGTCTCATGGATTGTCCTCGTGAAAAAGGTGTTTTCTCACGCCCAGATTCAAGAGGGTATATCCCATTGAAAGATTTGTTGAAATTCAGGTTCAAAATCTCTCAGGCGTAAGTTCGCTTTCTCGCTTTTTCGGCCCCCTGCGGCCGCGATGACAATTCCGGACTCGAAGGAATCCGACCTTGTCGAAACAGGGACTGGTGCACACGTTTCATAAACCATGCAATGTCAGCAAAGAGGGCCATCGGCAGACCAGTGAGCGCCGGGTGCTGCATTGCTAACAATCGGAGGATTGAGCTCAGCTTGTAATGTGCGCGCATCCAGCTCGTGTCACATCCCAATTCCTCCTTGAATTTAACAGAAGATAAAGTGTACGGTGAAACATCGAGATATACCATCTTCAAATACTCTCCTAGCCGATTGGGCTGCTCAGGTTTCCAACTCGTCACCCACGGCTTGCCGCCAATAGAATGAATGAATGCTGGACCATCTCCGAGCATGTTCCGAGTGCGCTCCGCTGTCGTGTAGCCCCATACACCGTCAAACTGGACGATATCTTTACCCCTGCGAAGTATTTTTAACGGAATCTGCGCGAATTCGGTAGAAGTCAGTAATGCGATCAATACATCTTGATCGCCCCACATGTGAATGGGTCTTTCACGCCACTCCTTTTGCTGGCAGCTTTGATATGCGTCGGATTGTAGCAGCTCCCACCATCGTTCCATCAAGGAATAATGCTGTCTTGTCGCTCGGATCACGCCAGAATTGAGGCCAGTCGGGAGAACGCGGCCGACCGAAAGCTGCCATGACTGTGCGCGAAGCCCGGCTCCATCGTCATCTTCGAGGTCCGGCGCAAGGATTTGCTCTGCGGCCACAAAAACCGCCTCGTCGAGGGCATGGAAAAGGGGACGAATGTCCCTGGTGACAATCACATCCGAATCGATCCAGATAACCTCGTCGAAGCCAGTATCGAGCAATTGCATAATAGCTTCAGGCTTTACGTTCCAGCCGTAACCCTTCTTCAGTCGATTAGCCTGCAGCTGTACTTGCGGGTACGCACTTAACCATCGAAGAAAGGCTTGGTTGGCATTAGGATAGAACAGGTTGATCGCCATACCGGGGCAATGAAGGTTGAGGCTCGCCAAGAGCAGCTTGAGACAAGGCTCGAATGCCTCCCGGTCCTCTGCGACGCAAACAGTCGATTTTAAGACCTGCATAAACACAACTGCGGACTCCTACCTGCTATTCAACTGGTGCCAGAATTTTCGCAACTTCTTCAAAGGCCTTTTGAACCGATTCGGAAGCGCGGCCTTCCAACCTCGGTGAAGACCCAGCTTCAAAGCCAGTTTTCCTTTACTAGTTAGAGGCACGTAGTACCTGGGAAGATCAAATTTTTGAAAACCATTGCTTCGTTTGAAATCACCAAGGCTGTCGTCAAGCCAGAGCGCATACACAAGATATGGCACGCCTTTCTCCGCACAACGTTCCACTGCTTTGGCCAAAAGCGCATTATTCGGCGCTAGATCGCGATGGGCTATCTTTGAGATGATCTGGCCCAGGTAGGCGTAATTTTCGGCATAGGCAAGCATGGTGAAACCTATCAGTTCTTCGCCGAGATACGCACCGAAAATCTCCTCCCTGAACAAAAACCGGCTGAACTGGCGTTTTACCGTTTCAAAGTCTTTTCCATAGTGTAGGTAAGATCGCCCTTGCCGGATGGGAGTTTCGTTGAAAATCGACGTAATTCCCCGTACGAAGTTATCATCAAACGTAGCCGGCTTCACTATGACGCCATTCTTTTGAGCTTTCCGGATCTTGTTTCGGGCTTTTCGTTCGATTTGTTTCTCCCACCAAAAAGAATAGCTCTTAATAGGAAGCGCCGCGATCGAATCCAGCTCCATCGGATAGGAGTATTTGGGTTCTGTGTCCGGCAGACGTTGCCAGAAGGTCAGGATGTCAGCCTGATGCTTGCTCTTTCTAAGCGCATCAATCAGCACTTCAGGGTTCTCCACATCCTCGAACCACTCTTGCTGAAACCAGGGATCCAGCTTCGCGATCCGCGGAATTTTGCCCTCAATTAGAATAGTTTTACCATTAATCTCCATTCTCGTGCCAAGAGTATTGTGAATTGACATGCCGTTTCTCCTCGTTCTGTCGAAGACGGGAATGATTTGAACCCCGAGATGGGGCTGTTCAGTGCGTGGGTGTCCCTGCCTCATAAGAGATTTCGCACCCATTTGCTGGAATTGGTCCATTTGCAGCAATAAGTGATCACACAGCTAATGAATTGACCTGCGAGCTCTGTCTTTGGTTCAGATGAGCTGCGCGCAACCATTGCTCAACCATCACTAGGCTGAACAGAAGCTTGTGGTTATCGTGGCGGCCGGCCTGGTGACCGTCGAGCAGTCTTCGCACCGGCTTAGGATTAAGTAGAGCAAACATAAGAGAGCTTTCATCCAGGAGCACATTCTGAAGCGTTCCATTGAGCGACGAATGAAACCATTCGTCGACCACGTTGGAAGCAAAACCGCGTTTTTTGCGTTTGAGAATGCGTGACGGGAGATAATTTTGGCAGACCTGTCTGTGAAGCCACTTACGCGTTCCGTTACGGATTTTTAGATCCGCTCCGAGCCGTTGCACGTACTCAACAACAGCGCGATCCAGGTACGGCACGCGGACTTCGAGACTGTGCGCCATGGAAAGCTTGTCCGCGTACATGAGCAGTTCGTCGGGCAAGGAGGAGCGGACCTCAAGCAGCTGAAAACTCCCCAGTTCGTCGGTATGCTTCATTTGCGGCAGCAATTCACGCCAATAATCGAGTAATTCGTGGCCGTTCCTCTGAGGAAGAATGTCGTCGCGAAAGAGACCATCTATCATATCTGCTGGTGCCAGCGAAAAAACGTCTTGATAGCGCTTTAGTCTATCCGTGCTTCCGAGCGAACGAACGCCACGCTTTAACATTTCGTTGCGCGGCAATCGGTTCACGGCGAAGCCGGCCATCGATCGAAGAGGTGCTGGCAGCCCGCGCCACCAATTTCCGTAGTGAATACCCAGGTGCCGCTTGTAGCCGCCAAAGAGTTCATCCGGGCCCTGACCAATCAAGGCGACTTTTACATCCTGCCGCGCGCGCTGAGAGATGAAGTACATCGGAACGATCGACGATGTCGCAATAGGTTCTTCCAGACATTCCACGATTTTCGGGAGCGAGCGTTCAAACTCAGTCTGGTCAAGTCTTACACTTATATGCCGCGCGCCTAAAAGGGAGGCAGTCTCCGCGGCGTCGGTTAGTTCGTCGTCTTGGAAGCTCTCGCCATAGCCTATCGTGTATGCCGGCCAGGGTCCGCCTTGTTCGTTCATTAAGGCCAGCAGCAGGCCCGAGTCAAGGCCGCCGCTTAGAAGTACTCCGACCGGCACGTCACTGAGCAGATGACGCTTGACCGCACCTCTGTACAACTCGAGCAGTTCGCCGACGGCTTCTTCCTTTTTCTTGCGAGTAGGAAAAGGAGTCGGGATGAACTTGTACCAACGTTCCTCGCGACATTGGCCTTTCTCCACAACTAGCATCGTCCCAGGCGCCAGCTTGCGAATACCCTGAAATATCGTCAACGGAGAAGGCGTATAGCGGAAACGGAGAAACAGATTCAACGCGATAGGATCGACATCTGGGCGTGAGTTTTGCGCAGCAAGAATTGGACGGATTTCGGAACCGAAAGTTAAGGTTCCATTGTCGATCTTGTAATAGATGAGCTTGATGCCCATGGCGTCCCGTGCCACGACCAGGCGCTGGTTATGCACATCCCAAATAGCCACACCAAACATGCCATTGAGACGATTGAAAACCTGAGTCCCCCATTGTTTGTAGCCGTGAACGATCACTTCGGTGTCGGAATTGGTCCTAAACTGATGGCCCCTAGCCCGCAGCTGCGTTCGCAGTTCTTGGTAATTGTAAATCTCGCCATTAAAGATTACCCACACAGCTTCTTCCGCGTCCGACATCGGCTGATGGCCACCGGTGAGATCGATGATCGATAGTCGCCGGAACCCCAAGCCCACTGGACCGGCGACGAAGAAGCCTTCATCATCAGGTCCGCGATGAACGATGGAACGCGCCATCCGCACAATCGTCTCGCGTTCCACTGGTTCGCGTCGCTGGAAGTTAAACTGGCCTGCGATGCCGCACATTCCGGTTATAGAGGTTGAGAGGCGAGGGACAAGAGTTGATCTTCCCAGGCATTCTTTGCGGGCGTCCTGTCGTTCGTCACTCGACGCGATTCGTACAGATAAAACGCGAGGCTTCGGAACATCTGTGCTTGGCCCCAGCGATGCATGGGAACGTTGTCCCAACCGAAACGAAGTTTCCGGGAGCGGAACGATCCGTCGCGCTTGACCCAGGCACCCAAAACGTGAGTGACGACCTTCTCCAGGGTTGCCTCCAGTTGAGGGAAACGATTGCGCAAAAGCAGACAGAGGTTGATGCACTCCGCGCAATCGTAAAGCTCGCGCTTGTAAACGGTCAGGCGGGGAGCGCGTGAGAACGGCTTGGGCAGACCGTCCGAGTCAAAGAGATTATTCAGGTAATAACTGACGCCTTTGGTCAATGCTTCACCGACTCCCGGATGGCCGGTTAACAAATGGATCTTGGCCAATGCTTTCATCACGAAACATGTGTGGAAATGATCAATAAAGTCTCGCGCACCATCGACCGCATAAAACCAGGAGCCGTCCGCATTTTGATTCTCTAAAACGAAATTCAGATTTCGTTCTGCGATCGTCCAGTAGTCGTTGTTGCAAAAAATCTTGGAGGCGCTGGTTAGCAGAAAGGCACGATAGGCGGAGGCGTTAACGACTCTTCCTTCATCCCAAGGAGTGTAGGAGCAACTGCTCGCCGTATCCGACGTTCGGAAATCCTTGATATCGGTTGCGGCGTGGCGCGCAATCGATTCGATTATCCGTTTCCACTCCTCTCGTGGGTGGACTTGGTGCACCTGAAGGAACGCCTCGTACACATAAGGTGTCGTTGTGATCAGAGGTGTTTGCCGCTTAATCGTGCCTCGGAGCCAGACCCAGTCGAATGGATAACCCCAGCAATATTCCCTGAACTGGCTGCACCGCGATCTTTCTAGCTCACTTAGAAAATGAATCGCGTTTTCCAGTTGTGAAGAATCTCCGGTCGCCAGGTAAAGGAAAGCAAAGCCCATCGCATAATGAGCATCGGCAATCGGGAATCGCATCGGATGGTGGAATAGACGTCGCCCCGCCGGGAAGAATGCTTCGCAGAAAATCATGGGAGCGACGGCTGCCGTCCCAATAAGTCTATGGCTATAATAGAGTGCCTTTGCTCGTCCGCCGATCGGTCCAGCAAAAAAGCTCTGATAGTCCCACGATTTTTCACCATAGCGATCCAGCCACTCGACAAAGTTCGTTAGAACCTCTGAGACCCTGGGCGCCAATAGATCAGATCTCTTTGCTGCTTGCATTTTAAATCCTTACCTTATTGAACGGTGTACGCTCGATGTTGGGCGCGTATTTTGCCTAAAGTTATTCCCAGGCTGGTCTGATTTACGTATCGATGGTTTAACGCGACCCAGCGAATCTGTATCTCATTGGCGCAACATAATTGTCACGCATCTCACAAAGGTAACGCCTCAGCATCGTGTTAAACCTGTACGATAAATTGTCTCGGTTGCGTTCCTTCCCCACGAAATCGTGAAATTTTATTTTTACGACTCGGCTCTCGCTCGGATTGAGGTCGATTTCAAAGTTGATGTGCTCGTCGACCTGTCTCCAGGCAATCTCCTGATCATTCGTGCAAATTCGTTGTACCATCGAAGGCTCACATTCTCGCCTTCTAATTAAGAAACGCTTTGGATGGTCAGAGGGATTCTCAATCCGTAGCTCCGTTCCGTACATCTCCACTTCCACCGCGCCTGTTGAATCTGCCCTTTGACGGCAGCTGTGTCGGACCACGTCGCCCAGGTTACGCCAAGTCGGCGCGCATTGTAGCGTATTTACTTGCTGGACAAAGTTAACCAGGCGCGCGTAGTGATCGCTGCAATAATCATGATGGATTACCGCTATCGCGGGTTTCCCCAACAAAGCGTCGAAAGCAAAGTTTTCAATCCCCTCCCAGGGGTATCTCCTGGTAAAGAGTGGAAAAGTGTAACGCATGACTGCAATGTCCCATACATCGCAGATTGTGATCGCACGAGGATGCGGATCCGCGCTAACGATGTCGCTATTGACAGACGCAATAAGATTGGTCCGCTTTAGCGCACTCATGGCAGCTTCCGAAAAAACACCTTGAGGAAATACCATGACAGGATCGTGAGAAATTCCGGTAATAGCCTCATGACGATCCATACGCTCCAGCGCTTGCCGGGCTTTCCAATAGAGCCGTTGCTGACCGGGGCTACCAAACTCTGCCCGGGTATGATCGCAACCGTGAACCGAAAGTGAGAAATGCTCGGGGTTTTCTCGGAACAGTCGCACAGTCTCTGGAGCACTCCTCTTCCAGTTCCATGGGATGAATGCGATATTCGTAGAAAACTTGTGTCGCTTCATCAGGGACAGAAGTTCCTGAAAATCCACAAACCCATGGGTCGGCTTTAACAGAGGGTCGTCGATAACTAAACAGGCGCTCGCTTCGGGTGCATGCCAGGAGCTCTGAGGAAACGCCCATCTAACGTAGGAAACGAGTGGGACAGCAGAGAAGAAGTGATCGCGGATATCGAAGTTGAAAGTTGTCAGTTCAGCGTCAATGTCGATCAATCGTTCGGACGAGACGAACACCGGCAGGCCATTGCAATTTAACTTCAGGAAGGCAGCCTTATCTCCCCCGGCAATGAGCGGAGTCAGCGACTCTCCATCCGTATGAAAGAAGTCGCCGCTGCCGAGGTGAGCGGCAGAAGGCTGTATGCGAAGATCGCGCATGGCGCCAAATATGCCGTCAGGCTCATTTGCGATATGCCACTCCGTAACACGCCCTGCTCCTCTGCGAATTGAGATGGTCACTCCGGAAAGCTTGCTTACCGCGTTTGCAATCGCGACAGGATCGCCGTTAGAATACAGGAAAACGGAATGGATTTGCCGCGCGAAGGCGTTGGAGTTGCATGAGACGTTCTGCAGGTCTCCCACCACGCGTGCAAAGGCCTGCACAGAACACACCAGTCTATATTTTTCGGCGGATTTGTTCTCTGGTAGTCCAAGCTCGGTCGCACGCCGCTTTAGATAACGCACGCCGAAAAAATTGAGCAGCCTTTCGGCCCTCTGGTCATCGGCTGATGGGTAGTCAGCGGTTAGGAGCAATGCTTTTTCCTGCATCGATTCTGACCTTGGTCCGCGTTGAGCGCTGGAGACAATCAGGGACTATAACGGCTTCCTGGCGACGACTAACGACCTCATGGCCCTCGAGCGAGCGACCGTATTCAAGATAGGGGATAACGTGCGAAAAACTCCGGCCACCACCGGACCGGCGGAATGAGGAACCCAGCAGAAATGCTCTGTTCGTAGTAACTCGAACCCTTCTTTGACAAATGGCGCCGCGTACTCTTCCAAGGATGGGACATAACACTGTTTCTCTCTTTTCCGACGCAGTCTGTTCCTGAGGTCACTGCGAAACAACGGGAACCGATTGTTCATGTCAATCACAACACATATACCACCCGGCACGAGCAAATTGAAAATGTCTCTAACGCAATCCCGCTCCTTTTTCGCGTCGTGGCAATATCGAATTGTGTTTACCCCGAGAACGAAGTGAAACGAATTCTGAAGAGACGACTTCTCTGTTCCAGCCGACGTCGAAATATCCCTAATCAAGCTCTCATTTTGGGCAACGCAGAATTGAAGGCTGTGAAAATCCTGCCCGCGAAGGTAATTCTTGGCCTCGCGTCTCGCCGTTTCAACCATCGCGGGGGAAAAGTCAGTGCCAATAGCTTGTGCAATGTGAATCCCCCTGTTTTTTAGCATCGTAACGAGGCGAAGGAGATTCATCCCGCCTCCGCAACCAAATTCCAGGATACGAAGGCCACCCTGACCGGCTTGCTCAGGCAAGAGGTTGAGCGCTTCAAGGTAAACCGCCTTATAATCATGATCGAGAAGATAGTTAATTCCGGAACCAGCCGTGGCCCAGGTGTACTTCGAGATCTCATTCTCTGCTGAGTATTGGTCTAAGTAAGCATTTGTTTCCATAAACTTATCAGTGTTTGTAGTAATCATATTGAGTTAGTCGTTAGAATTCGGATATTTTGATTGCCCAACGTCGCCTTAAGGTTGGATATGGCTTTTAGGTGCCGTTAGTCGAAAACTGTTCACCTTCTCGAATCGAAGAAGAGTGGAAAAAATCGCTTTCAGTTTTTTCATTTGTTCGTGCCGATGAAAATGCATTAACTCCGGCGACACAATGCGGTTAACTCTTCGCAACGCGGCCCACACATAACCCAAAAGCAGGGCAATTCCACCCAGCAGAACCGGTTTCTTTGTCATCCGATATGTCACGCGGAACAATTGCCACATTGGGGAACCGCCCAGGCAATAGTCTTTTTTTCCATACGAGAAGAGGGCGCGTAAAGGGCCTTTCTCGGCCGTCCCAAGCGTTCGGTAATGATGAAATCGTTTTTCGGGGAACGACCGCACTGTCCATCCCTTCATCCGTGCTGTCATGACCGCAATCCAGTCTAATCCTCCGGCCCGATTTGGTACATAGCCGCCAATCTCTTGGAAACATTCACGCCGGAACAGTTGACACGGCCCGCTTACGTAATTCTCACCTTCGAAGCTGTCCTTGCTGGAATCGTAATCTCCATCCTGAGTAAAAGGAGTTCCCGCAACACCCAACTTCGGGTCTTCAGAAAATCTTTGCATCAAGAACTCCATGTAGTCAGGCCCGAATGAAATGTCCGCGTCGAGATTACCCACTATTTCAAACTGAAGCGAACTAGCGCGCTCTAAACCGCCGTTAACGGCGTGCGCTTTGGACGCAAAATTGCGATAACGATCCTGTACTTGGCGAACCAGTTCAATCCAAGGATAACGCCTTGCGTAATTTTCGACGATCTCCGCCGTCCGATCCGTTGAGTTATCATCCACTATGATCCATCGCTCGGGCAGAGCTGTCTGCGTGATCACTGAGTCAAGCGTCTTTGCAATGAAAGCCTCCTCGTTGCGCGCCGAGGTGATTAGGACGTATTTCATCAGTCAGATATCAGAAGACGGAAACCAGGAATTAGAATGAATAGCTAGAAAGGAGATAGCCTTGGTCAGGTTGAGCCATCTAATTCGCCAAGTTTTCTTTGGCGTGTCCCCACTTTTTTCTTCTCGCCTTTTTTTGTTGTGAGTCCAGTGTCACGCCGGCTCTCGGCTGTGGCGGAGCTAGCGACGTAATCAGCGGGTGCGGATAAACGTAAGGCGTGTAGCCAGGCATGGGCGTGTTGTTGAAGTAATCCCGGCCCTCGACGAGGGTCGTACCACCGATGGCGGCGATGAAGTTCACGAGATTGTTGTTCTGATCTTTGTTGTTCCACGAGTAACACGGCTCGCTTGCCTGCTGCATCCACCGCGGATTGTTCCTGTTCATCGTTCCTGTTTGGGCGCCGAGGCCCGGCTGGTCGAGGACTTGGATCGCCTTGCGAATCTCGTACGTGTTGCCAACCGCGAAGCCCTGCGATTGCCACTGTTCGATCCAGAGTGTGTTAGTCGTATTTGAACTGATGACCGCTGTTGCGCCGTCGGATAGACGTCGGATGCTGTATCCTCGCCACCGGTTCTTGGGCCAGTTCTTCGTCGAATCCGTGGCTGTGTACGGATGACCGTTCGAGACAGAGGTCAGGGTCCCGCTCGCAAATAAATATGGCGGGCGCCCGTCAACGTGGCTGCCATCCGCCTCGGTCGCGTTGTAATCCCAAGGACTAGACCCGTTCGCGCCGAAAAATGGCGGCCCAAAGTTGTAAATCATCCGATACACCTGCATGTCGATTCCGTTCACGCCTCCGTCCAACGCCACGATCTTGTTGTCGTGGACAACCGCACCGCCGCCGTTGGAGGCAGTCAGCGCATGATAGTTCTGCGCCAGATCAAATTCATTGTTGTAAATCTCCACTGCTCGCGCTGCACGACCGTCATGGAAAGTTTGTCCGGTGCCGTGGCTCGCCATATTTGCATAAACAAACTTGTTGTGCCGCACGACGACCTTCGAACCGAGAGTCAAGTCGATGCCGCCGTAGCTAAGATTGTCCTCCACAAAGAAGAAGTCAGGGCCCCCATATCCTGCTGGAAGCCTCCAGGGCGGGTCGCCGTGCGTAGCGCTCTGAAAACCCATCGTGAAATGTGCAAGCCCTTCGTTGCTAACGGGGTTGCGCTTTGTATTGTGATCGATTACGCCGTAGTTGTAATCACTCACGCCTATCATTGGAGAGAAATAGACGTGGTCAAAAACACAGTGATCAATGCGGGTCGGTGTTGTCCCCGCTACCCTGATGATACCGTTGCTCTGCATCTGGGTGCGCCCTTGCAAGAATGTGATTCCCGTTACGCGCTGGCCTCCGGGCGCTTTTAACTCGATCAAGCCATTGTTCGCTGTCAGTGGAATGTTATCTTGGATGATTGTATTGTCGATGGACGTGCCGTCATCATTTCTGATCGTTTGACCCTTTAGGGTAATCGCCTTGGTCAAACGAACTGTGGCAGTCCAACTAAACGTCCCGGCAGGAATCGTGATTGTGTCGCCGTCGACGGCTTGTGTGTTGTGAATCTGCTGTACGTTTCCTGCTGATCCATCGGATTGCCACGTTCTACCGCTGGGCGTCGCGGCAGGTTGCGCCGCCTTGCCAGAAGCAGCGAAAAGGAGTGCGGCGATGACCCAATACAAAACCGCATAATTTGGCTGCGACTCAAACGACGAATCGGGAACGAAAGGCCAATGGCGTCCCACCCGACGCGCGGAGGGGCGACTTATGCCTGATTGAATCCGAGCCCTAACTTCCAAGATCTTAATCAGCAAAAGTTATTGAAGGATTGGTGCAGAAGAGACCACCCAGGCTAGGAGCTTGTTTCAACATAAGTCAGTTCCAGGTCTTCTTCTGATCTCGCGAGACCGACCGATGATTGCGCAGACGCCAGGCGAGATCGTGGATAATCCATGGCAATGATGTAGAAAATGAACCAGATCGCGCTAACCGTTTTAAAAGCAGCTTCAGTCCAGTTGTAAACGACGACTGCGGTAAGAAAGCCTAGTCGAAACCGCGCCCATTCAAAATTCCAAAAAAGCTCGCTGCGTATTTTCCAGAACGTGGCAACAAACAGTCCGATCAGTAGGAACAACCCAATTGACCCCAGGGTCAAATAAGTTTCCAAATAACCATTATGGGCCTCATTTGGGATATAAAAGAAAATTCCTTCCAGCTGCTTTGGCCTGTCTCCCAACCAAAAGCTTTCAAACCCCGTTCCAAGAATCGGGTTGGTATGCAATTCCAGGAGGTTTGTCCAAAGCAGTGTTCTCCCCGAAAGGCCGGAGCCCCTGCCCAGAGCCTCCGAATAGCGGCCTGAAATCCCAAGCGCCAGCTCTGCTGCCACTAAGAGAACTAGCGCTGTTAAGAGGTAGGTCCCAATAAAATTCTTCTTTACAAAACGGCTGCCGAGAAACACGACAACCAGTACGCCAACACACAGAGATGTGAGAGATGTGGCGCTGTGCGCCTGTGAGAAAAGCCACGAGATACCGATCAAAAAACCGACAATTAGCCGAAGCTCTTTTCGTCTCCAAGTGTTGCGGTCACCTCGCCAGGTTTGCAGCAAGTACCAACAGAAAAAGTAACCCAGGATCAGGCAATCGGCACCCAGCATATTTTTGTTAGCGGTGATACCTGTGCTTGTAACCGTGCCCCACTCGTCGAAACCCCGGCCCCATTGAGGATAGTATTTAATGAACAGAAAGGAAACCGGGACGACTACATAAGCACACCTTTTCAGCAATGTTTTGACCGCTTCGACAGGATTAGGTTCCGTAAGAATGATCAGCACCATGATCGGATGACCAAGAATCTTGATCCATCGCTTGAAAGCCACGAAGGGAAAATCGGACCACGCAATGGAAATGAAACAGTAGAGCAAGAAAATGATAAGCCAGCGATTATCCTGAATAACCTCTGAAACACGGACTTGCCTCTTAACAAGAACACACGAGCCCGCCACAATCATGAAAAGGAAAAACCAAGCGTCGAGCGGACTTCCGTCTTCCACCGAAACGGCGCCGCTTACCGGTAAGCCGAAGATGTTGAGCCATTGAGAAAGGGCTCTTGAGCAACCGATCATCAGCCAAATAAGTGGGAGCCACAGAGCTCCGCTCACATCGGGCCTTTGCCGGATGTCCCGCCTGAAAAGAAAGGCGACGAAGGCAAGCGTAAGGCAGCACGCTATACTGGCAGGCAAGTGTAGGCCCATAATTAGGTTCCGTTGAATCGGTAAGTGGGTACCACGATCAAATTGAAAAAAGGAACGCTTTGATTTTCCAAGGGACAGCAGTACTTAGAATGTGGAAAACTACCGTCCGATTTTCAGGTCCGGACGCCGGAGTTTTCGAGACGTCGCAGCAGCCGCGCCGGGTTGCCAACGTAAATCCCCGGCTCGGTAATGTCGTTAGTAACAACCGCGCCGGCGCCAATGACGACTTGATCGCAGATCGTGACCGGAAGAATGGTGGCATTTGTTCCAACGCTTACACGATTCCCAAGCCTTGTTGCTCGCCAAGAGTCCGGATTTACGGCAGGGCCGCCGGCAACGAACAGATCATTAATGAACATGGCTCCATGAGAAATGAAGCATTCGTCTCCGATCGTTACGAGCTCACAGATAAATGAGTGCGATTGAATCCTGCATCGCTTCCCGATGGTTACTCCCTTTTGTATCTCTACGAATGGGCCGATGAAACTGCCGTCTCCAATTGTGCATCCATAAAGATTGACCGGTTGCACCACGGTCACGGTTTTACCAAACGTTACATCAACAACCCCTGCATGCCGGATTTCTGGCTTTGTCACAAACATCTCGCTTGGTGGCTGAGTTAAAGGAACCTGGGTAGTCAAGAATGCAGAGGCCGGTTTATCTAGGAAAGGCAGAGCCAGTCACGAGCTGATCTCTGTGAATTTCTTCCCGCGATGCGTTTCACAGCACGCTTTTGGTTCCCAGTTGAAAAGTGTTTCATACGCGGTCACAAGGTTTTGGCCGACCTTCGCCCATTGCAGTTCCTCCGCGACGCGGCGGCGGCCATAGGTGCCCATTCTCTCTTGAAGCGCGGGCTGGTCCATAAGTTCGGCGATCGCCTCCGCGAATCGAGTTTCGTTGTTTGGTTCAACATACATCGCAGCTTCCCTGGCAGAAAAGCGCGTTTCCTTCAAGTCGAAGGACACGATTGGCTTTGCAGAGGCCATATATTCCATCACCTTGATCCAAGTAGACACGTCGTTTAACGGGCTGGAAGGATCGGGATCCACGCAAATGTGGGCAGCCGCAAGGTTAGCTTGCAATTCTTCATCGGAGACGAAGCCGGTTAGTTCAACCCACCCGTTAAGCTGTAGGTTTGCGGCCAGATCGCGCAAATCTTGCAGTGAGTCCCCGGTCCCCATTATGACGCAATAAAAGTCCGAACGCTTCAAGCCATGCACTAAATGCCGCAATGACCTAAGCAGATAATCAACACCGTCTTGTGGATTTAGGCTGCCGATGTAGCATAAGATGGACTTGTTCATTGCTTTCAAACGGACGCTGGGTGAGGCCGGCGTCATTCGCATCCGGTTCGGACCATTTCTTACGATGAAGATATCACGGGGATTCTTGTTCGCGCGTTTGATTTGTATCTGTTTGTACGATTCGTTCGTCGCGATGGTAACGTCTGCAAGTTTCAAGCTGCACCATTCGAACAACCCTAGAAGCCGGGTGTAAAATCCTTCTGCGGCGTTATAACGGGACCGATAAAGCTCCGGGCAGAGATCGTGCTGATCGAAAACAAATTTCTTTCCGAGCAGCTTGAAAGGCAAAGCCGCTAAAAAGAGAGTATCGGGAGGATTGTGAGCGTGCATCACGTCGAAGCCGCGCGTCACAAGAATGTAAGCGCTAACTATTAGACAGGCTGATGTGAAGTAGCAGTACTCAACAACATAACCAAGGAAGGATTTCAGTTTAACAAGAGCCAGATTGAGTCGGTTAACCGTTGTGGATGGAGTCTTTTTAAACAGTTCCAGCGTTGGCAGGCGGTAAACGTCGACGCCGTCCAAGGTCTCGCGCCCTGGCTGACCCTGTTTCCGAAGCGCGATGACCGCGACCTTGTAACCTGCTTCAGTGAGCAAAGCGGCTTCGTTCCTGACACGAGTGTCCTGTGGAAATTGGTTCTCAACCCACATCAGGATTTTGATTGGCGATCGCATTATGATCGGACTGTGTTGTAGCAGTGCTACCAGCAGATGCCTTGATAATTGGGAGAAGCCTTCACGCTTTCTCGTGGTAACCGAATCAAATCAATAATTAATTTTGAATCGCCATTATTGGTTACAGCTTCCTGAATATTCGAATTATTCTTGCCAACTACCACTACGTCACTGGCTTCGATGGCTTCCTTTGCAGAAGAAACCATCAACGATGAAATGTGCGGTATTGCTTGTTCGATGTACTGCTTGTTCGCACCTACGAGTCTCGCTAAAGCAACTTCTTCGTCGTAGATACTCAATTTATATCCTTTGCCGATCAAGGTTTCGATCAATCCAACAATCGGACTTTCACGGAGATCGTCGGATCCGCCCTTGAAACTGAGGCCCAAGACACCGACACGGTTTTTGCCCGTGTGGCGGATCAAATTGAAGGCTAGCTCGATCTGCTTACGATTGGTTTCGAGCACAGCACCTAGCACCGGCAGTTCCAGATCCAATTGCTTCGCCTTGTAAAGAATAGCGCGAACGTCCTTTGGCAAACACGAGCCACCAAAAGCAAATCCGGGTTTAAGGTAATAGGGAGAAATGTTCAGCTTTGCGTCTTTGCAAAAAATCTCCATTACTTTGTGGCTATCAGTTCCCATCGCCTTACAGAGATTCCCGATCTCATTCGCGAAACACACTTTCAGGGCGTGAAATGCGTTGGAGGCGTACTTGATCAACTCAGCTACCGAAAGCGGCGTACGCTCTACGGGAGCCTTTAGGCTAGAATAAAGATCGGCAACCTGGTCAGCAGCACGCTCGTCACTGGTTCCGATGATCGTAAACGCAGGATGGTGAAAATCATGAATAGCTGTCGTTTCGCGCATGAACTCGGGATTCATGCAGATACCGAAATCCTTTCCATCCTTCTTACCAGATTCGTTTTCCAGCAAGGGACGCACCACATCGTTCACGGTTCCCGGCAAAACGGTGCTTCGGACGACTACGACGTGGTAGCTGTTTGCTTTTCGTAGCAACTGACCGATCTCGCTCAAAACTCTTTTAAGCTGGGCAAGACCTAGACTGCCATTGTCATTACTCGGCGTGCCAACACAAACCAGGGAAACATCGCCGAGGCTCTGCGCCCGCTGAGTAGCTTGCAGGCGCTTCGCCATGACCCCGCGACGAATCAATTCTTCCAAGCCCGGTTCGATAATGGGACTTTTTCCCGAATTAATGAGAGAGACTTTGACTTCTTGTAAGTCCACACCGGTCACTGAATGACCCATCTCAGCCAAGCATGCGGCCGTTACGCAGCCTACGTAGCCCATTCCAAAAACTGTTACCTGCATAGAAAGTTGCCTTATACTCTAGGCTCCAGTAGCCGTCGCGGCCTTGGTGACACGCGCACAAAACTGGGCCATTTTTCTCGGTGTCGTGTTCCAAAAGGCGCCGTGATAGCGCCGTTTTACGTACTCCAGAAACGACTTGTAGTGGGCGACCGGATATTCTCGTGATGTTGCGGCCGCGCCATCAAAGCACAAATAGTCAGGATGAACATCAATTAGGGCCATCCCGCCATGTTCGGCAATCCAGTCGAGCTTTCGCATCCAGATTTCCGGCGTCTTCTCTTGCAACAACACAAAAAGAGTGAAGTCTTGAGGAAGCGTATATGGCAGTTCAACATAGCCTCTTGACGAGGAGTTAGTGCCCAATGGTTGGCAGCTCATCGACTCGCCGTTCAGGCACGGGACCCAGAAGGGAAAGATTGTGTGGCGTCCCTGGGGCTGAGGTTCGAATGGGTCCGTATCAAAGGTGGAAGCATCGTACTGCACATTGAGATCGTGGAGCCAATCGAGATTACGCAACATGAATCCCGATCTGAACCCAGAAGCACCCCATTCACGTGCGTAGCCGTTGATTCTCGCGGCATGCCGTTTGAACTTGCGATGCGAGGAGAAGAGATGACCGTCGTGTTTGAGGTCGTGTATTCCAATCTCGAATCCCTCGGCAGCGAGCTCTTGCCTTAATTCGGCTGGGATTTTATAGCTTCCCTCTGGAATAAAATTAAAAGAAGAGCGGAATCCAAGATCCAGTTCCAATTGCATTAAAGCTCGGCACCTTTCAAGTCCTACCTTGCTCTCGACGTCATGGGTTAAAACAAATGCGAATTGTTTGCCCTCTGGCCAGCCGGGCCAGTTTTCCGGTGGGCGTTCCGATCCCGGCATAATCGGCCAGACATCTCCGGTGCGCTTACGTAAGCGTTTGGCCAGCTTTCGCCTAAGCGCCGTTCGAACGGATTGGGGAACGAAAGGCTTCAGCCAGTAATAAATTCTATTGCGTAACATGAAATCTTACGAGTCCAGCGATCACGGTGGCGGTAGTGTGGGTACCACTAACTGTCCGATTCCTGTGTGCTTTCGCTTTAGACCCGGTCTGGAAGCACAAGAAGGATTACGAGTAAGAGTAAAAAAACAGACAGCATTCGCAGGATATCAATAATCCCAGGAGCCGTTGCAGAAACGAGAGCGGATGTTCAGCCATTATTAATGCGGACCAATCAAGACTCAGAATCAAGCCACTTTGGAACGTAGGAACGAGCCTTGTTTACCACGACTGCAACGTTGTTTCGCTCAGCGATTAACTTGCCGTAGCTCCGTCTAATGACCTCGCGGTTGTTCTTTTCTGCCTCGACTACCACCAAAAGCTTGTCCATGAACGCAGCCATCCCCCAACTAGGACTCGTCTGATTTAGCGGAGGCATGTCAAAAATGATGTAGTCGAAGTCGCTCGCCTTCATATTCGGCATCATGTCGAAGAATTTTTTCAAACCGAGCTGTGCCGGACCGCCGCTATTTGTCGATCCCACTGTAGCGAGATACAGATTGTCCGCAGCCGAGGCGATGGAATCCGATGGCTTAAGAGCTTTGTTCAATGGATAAGCAGGTTTACCCTTGAAAAACGGGTGCACCTCGTGCGGACCCAGGTTCACATCGACAAGAAGCACCTTGCCGTCATTCGTTTCCGAAAGTGAGGCAGCAAGTCCAGCGGCAAGAGTCGAGGCGCCAGCCTCGTCCGAAAATCCGGTAACGCCGACCAGTTTGGGTTTATGCGTCAAATGATTGAGTTCGAAATAAAGACCGAGCCGATCACGGATTGCGTCACAGTACGGCCGAATGAAATGACCGGGCTCCCACGGTGCCAACTTAGGGTTCCTTCGTCCGGTTGTGATCGCTCCCGGATTTGCCCCTAAATTATTGCGAGGCAAGGAAAACTGTCCGTTCGCATAAGGGATCGAGAGCATCAATGGAATATGCAACTGGCTCTCCAGTTGGAGAGGCCGGCCGACGGTCTGATTCAGAACTAGGCCCCGCAGCAACGCAAGCGCTATGCCTAAAACTATCCCGCCGCCAGCGAGTCCCATGAGGATCTTATTGCGTTTCGTGGTTTCAAGTGCGGGAGGGGACGGCCGCTGGACCGCGCTAATGTTGGGCATTTTGGACGGGTCCAAAGCCTCGTCGACGCGCGCCTTTTCGAGCGATGCTGCGAAGTACTTGTAATTCGCTTCGTCCATCTCCTTCTTTCGTTCCAAATCTTCAATTTGCGGAGCCAGCTCTGAAAGCTGTTTCGTTCTCCTTTGAATATCGCTAAGCCGGGTCTTAAGTGTTTCGATTTTTGCCTGGGTGCCAGCAACTTTCGCTTTATTCGTCTTCTCATCGGTAGGTTTTTTCTTTCGCCAAGTCTTTAAGCCGGTGTCGGCCTTTTGACTAACAAGAGCTTGTTGTTCAGCCAGGTCCGCCTCGGCCGCATTAAGTTGCTCCTGGACTTTAGCAGCCTCGGTGGTAAGGGCTGCGGAGCCCTCTTTGAGAGACGCGATTCCTGTTTTCTCCCTTAGCGACTTTAAGGCATCCTCCGTTTGATTTAAACGCGCTCGAACCTGGTCAGTTTGTTGGGTAACAAAATCGAAGGCCCCAGCAGAACGGTGCACTTCAAGATGCTTAACGAAATAACGACTCAACAGTTCCTGCAAGACGAGCGTCGCAATCTCCGGATTGCGGTTCTTGTAGGAAATGAAAATTATGTTGCTTCCTTTGTTTGAAATTACCTTCAAGCCCAAAGCGATGCTTTGCGCCGCACCTGTTTCTGTTGCCGATAGTTCAGAAGGAGGCAACAATCGTTTCAGACCGATTGCCCGAACGACCCGGGAGATCAAGTCCTGGGATTGCGGCAGCAATCGTTGGGGACCAATTGCGCGGGCGACTTCCGTGGCCAAATCCCAGCTGGTCAGGATCTCCATCTCAGCACCGATCACTTTGTCCCCTTCGTTGTTTGATGCGATTGCCGCTTTTTCAGCCTCGACCGGGTCGATTCCGCTCCTTTCGAGAACATATCGCACTAGCAACTTAGCCTGTGATTCGTAGGAATGGGGGTAGAGAAAATAAACCGCTGCAGCGGCGAGAGCGCCCACTACCGCGCAGACGATGATCGTTTTCTTGCATCTAAACAGAGCAAAAAGGACGTCGCCTAGGTTTGTTCCGGAGTGATGTTGTGGTTCGCGTCGGTTTTCAGCCATAATTTTAGCCTTTAGTCGAGATGTGGATAGAGGATCGACCCCGCGAGTCGATTGAACACCAGCGGTAATCTGCCAAAGATCCGCTTGTGCAAGCCGCCCTCATGGCGGACTGGAGCGGGACAGTGCCGACCCGATGGGTCGACTCGGAAGTAATCGATTGTTTCTTCGTGTGTGTCCCAGGAAAGTTTGAATCGTCGCAAACCGTCGTTTTCACAGTCGGTACGCCCGAAATGTAATTTTTCGATGCCGGTGCGCGCCAAAAGCTGGATGCCTTGCCACATGACAAGATTATTCGCGCGGAATTCTTGAAACCTCTTGTCCGAAGCGCCGTACTTATAGACGGCGTTCTTTCCGAAGCGGAAGAAAACCGCCGCAGCAATCGGGCGTGACCCGCGTCGTGCCAGAACAATGAAGCCCAGACCGGGCTTGATAATGTGCTCGTAAATGTTGAGGAAAAACGACTCAGGTTGCGGTGGGAGACCGTGACGGCGGCGCGTTCGGACGTGGAGCCGGTAAAAATCGCGAATAGCCTGGCGATTGCGGGCAACGAGCGCGCTCACATTGCTGCGTTCCGCCTTGCGAATAGCGCGACGGACTTGACTGTCGAAGCGACTGACCATTTCCTCGACGCGGTGGCGGAAATCGAGTGTATGCCCGTAGAATTTCGTCGCCGAACTGGAGACGGATTGAAAGGCTTTACCCCCACGGATTTCCAGGTGTTTCCAGCGGCGTTCCCGCGCGAAGCGAACAAGGCGGTCTTTTACTATGCCGCTCACTTCAGGGTCAAAGATGAGCGGCTCGCACACATCGCTGAATGGGAGACAGATACCGCGTCGTCCGGTGAACGCACTGTGCACTTCCATCAGCGGTATCAGCGCGGCCAATCTGCGTCCGCGGGAAAATTGAAGGTAAAAAGGCTGATGGTTATAAGTCTTATGCAGCACCTTTGCCCATGCACTGGTGTGGAAACAGCCGGCGTCGCGATGCAGGGCAACT
Organism: Verrucomicrobiota bacterium; assembly: GCA_046731855.1. Taxonomy (GTDB): domain Bacteria; phylum Verrucomicrobiota; class Verrucomicrobiia; order Chthoniobacterales; family UBA10450; genus Udaeobacter. Next base: position 39,865 of record JBKPLX010000168.1, read on the forward strand.
ACAAGATCCCAACCTGGATTTTGGACAGGATTAATAATGTACATTTGCAGCGGTTCCTCGCTCGTCTTCGCCTCTAGCAAGGAATCCTCGCCAGAAAAGGGCGCCGCTTGCACGGACTGCAAATTGCTTGCTTCGAGAGTTTTCAAACCGCTTTTACCTAGACGAGTGCCTCTGCGCCAACCACTTCGCTAACGGAGCGCGCGACATAATCGATTTGCTCTTCCGTTAGCTCTGGAAACATCGGCAAGGAAAGAAATTCGTCAGCCAAGCTTTCCGCAATTGGGAATGCGCCCTTCTTGTAGCCGAGATTTCGGCATGCCTCCTGCAGATGAATCGGGACCGGATAATGCACAGCACACCCGACGCCTTTTTCCTGCAGATTTCGAGCGACTACATCGCGTTCCTGTACGCGAATGGCATAGACGTGATAAACGTGCCGTGCGTACATCGCCTCGAACGGCGTAAGGACCTCATCGATTCCGGCGAAAGCCTGATTGTATTCCGTAGCATGTTTGCGCCGCAGGGAATTTGCGTCGGCAAGATGACGCAGTTTTATCGACAATACAGCCGCCTGAATGCCGTCCATACGGCAGTTCCATCCCATCAGGGTGTGGTAATATTTACGCGACTGGCCGTGATCTCGCAGCATCTGGATTTGCTTCCGCAACTCGGGATCGTTCGTCACGACTGCGCCAGCCTCTCCGAAGGCACCAAGATTTTTTCCGGGATAAAAACTGAAGCAACCCGCGTCGCCCATCGTGCCTGCTTTTCGGCCTTTGTACTCAGCGCCATGCGCCTGAGCGGCATCTTCAACGACAAAGAGTCCGTTCGCGCGCGCAAATTCCAAAATTGGGTCCATGTCCGCCGTTTGCCCGAAAAGATGAACCGGAATGATCGCTTTGGTTCTCTCGGTCAGATTCTTCTCCAGTTCCGCGGGATCCATCGTAAATGTGTCTTGATCCACATCCACGAATACCGGCCGAGCTTTGCAGTAAGTAATTGCTTCGGCGGTGGCGATAAATGTGTTTGGAACCGTAATGACTTCATCGCCTTCACCAATTCCAAGCGCCAGGAGAGCAAGCCAAAGGGCGTCAGTCCCATTGCCCACGGCGATTGCGTGGGAGGAGCCGCAGAATCCAGCGAACTCTTCTTCGAACTTTTCCACGAATGGGCCTCCGGCAAAGGCGCTGTTCTCGATCACTTCGCGAATCGCGCGATCGAATTTTTCAATAAAAGGGGCGTGATGCGCCTTTAAGTCGAGGAAAGGGACTTTCATTTTATGATTTGGGTAGTGGGAGGAATCTGGGGACTAATGCTTCGCACTGCGCGCTGAGTTAGAGCAACGCTGGCGCGCTCCACTCATCCAGCGAATGCTTCAACCTCGAGCATCTCTTCCGCCTTTACCGGCGCGAGAGCCGGTGCGGCAGTATTCGATCGAGATAGCGTCACGGGCGCACCGTTCAGCTTAAGGGAGGTGCTTGCCGCCTCGAGGATCCTGACCATTTCCAAACCCTTACGGCCATCCGTTAGCGGTTGAGAATTCGTTTTGATGCAGTCAGCGAAATGCTGGCAGGCCAGCTTTAGTGGTTCCTCCTGATGGAGGTAAGGGATGTAACTGTCTCCGTAATGATACGAGTATTGAAATTCAGCGAACGTGTCGTAGTGCGGCGGACGTTCTACTCGGGCATCGTAAATGCGGATTTTCTCGCGTGTCCGCAAATCGTCATAGACGATCATGCGTCGCGTACCCACGATCGTCATTTCGCGAATTTTCCGCGGCTCGAGCCAGCTGCTCTGGATGGTTGCAAAGCGCTTACGCGAGAAGGACAGCGACATGTTTGTCACGTCCTCTACTCCTGGCGTGATATGAGCGTTTCCCTGGCAGTTAACCGCGGTGGGAAATTCATCCAGAATATGGAGAATGATTGAGATGTCGTGCGGCGCTAGATCCCACGCGACATTAATGTCCTTTTGGAATAGTCCCAGATTGAGACGCCGGCAATTAATATAGCGGATCTCGCCCAGATCTCCGGCTTGAACAATTTGGGCAATTTTTTGTACTGGCGAAGAATAGAGAAAAGTGTGATCGAGCATCAAAACCAGACCCTTGCGGTCGGCGATTTCGATTAGCTCCTCGCACTCGGCTGAAGACGACGCCATCGGTTTTTCAATGAACGTATGCTTACCTGCAAGGAGAGCTTGCTTGGCTAATGAATAATGATGCTTCACCGGGGTGGCAATGACGACGGCGTCCACGTTTGTGCCATTGAGAAGCTGCTGCGTTTGTGTCAAGCCTTCGATGTCTGGATACAGTGCGCGGATATGCTTTAGGCGCTCAGTATTGACGTCGCAGACGGCTTTCAGCTGGCAATCCTGAAGACCTTTGAAGTTGCGAACCAGAAGCGGTCCCCAGTAACCGCACCCGATTATGCCGACTGTGATTTGTTTCTTCATGGTTTGGGAGCTGATTCTGCGAAGCCCTGCAAGATCGTGCTTGGCGGCCGCGGACTTTTTCGAGCCGAGTCTACAAACGTTTGTAAAATCGGTGCCGGTGCGTAAACACTGCTCTCTTGCCGGTTAGCTTGTGCCGGACGTCTGGATTCGATCAGTTGCGCAGCGATAACAGTGCAGGTCCTGAACAAGATTTTCAGGTCTAAGAGGATCGATAGGTTTTTTAGATAGAACAGATCCATCACAATCATTTCGTTGAACGTGGTTTTATTTTTGCCGTTGACCTGCCAGTACCCGGTCAAGCCCGGCAGAGCGTTCACGCGTTCTCGTTGCCATGGCTCGTAATGGGCAAATTCAATTGGCGTGCATGGCCGCGGCCCAACCAGGCTCATCTCACCGCAAAGCACGTTGAAGATTTGAGGCAACTCATCCAAGCCGCTTGCCCGCAAAAATCGGCCGAAAGGAGCGAGGCGTGGATCGCCATAAGCATCCAGTTTCGTCATCGGACGATCGACCCTCATCAATTCTTGAAAGTAGTGTTCGTGAGTTTGTGTCTCAGCACTCACCTTCATTGTCCGGAACTTCCAGATAGAAAAGTGTCTTCCCCGCAATCCAACGCGTTTCTGTCGATAGAAAATCGGTCCTGGCGAAGCGAGTCGCGTCACAAGCATGAGCACGATTATCAGCGGCAACCAAATCGGCAGCGCAAGCAGAATGCATGTGATGTCGAACGCCGATTTCCAGCCGGGTATTTTGTGCACCGGCGCGTCTGGAAAGTCGATTGTAAACCGAGGCGCTTTCGCCCCGTTCCCGTTCGAGCTGTTATAGGGCAAGCTGCCGCCCTTGGTCGCCCGCCCAACATGCGGGAGCTGACCTTCTATCCTCATCTAATGGGTTCCTCCAACTACTGCTAACCCGCTAATCGTGCGGGGACTGTGTTAGTGAGAAGGCACCCGCGTCTAGGTCTTCGGTCCATCAAGGAAACGTGACCGAGGAGCGGGGCCTCGAAAAACTCACCCTTAAAAATGTGAAAACGGGGGGACAAAGCAGGAAATCAAAATCGAAATCAGGCCGGTCGAACGATGTTTGGCCGCAGGCGGGACGCCACGCTGGGAGGAGCCGTTGGATTTGTCTAATTTCCCGCACGCTTACTTCTACGGAACTGGGGGGTCAAGGTTCCAATTATTTTGCGGGGCGAGGGAATTTAACGGCACTGTCACAATCCAAGGATCAAGCTTCGAAATGGGGGAGAAGTGACGATCGCAGTGGATCGATGCGCACTTATTCGATCTCAGAGAGGAGAGTGTCGAGGTTCTCGCACTCGGAGCCTTCGTCTTCGCTCAGCCCAGCTTGCACCAAACACCCCAGGCAAAGTCCGTTATGGTGCACACGCACTACGCTGCAACAATGTGGGCACTCTTCGTGCTCGTGGGGGATTGCCGACATAGGGTTAGCAAGACTGGTGAAATCCATTTTTTATTGTCTCAGCTTCTGGTGAGTTGCTGAGCGCGCTCCTTTGGTTGATTAAGGCCGGGCGATTCTTCTGCCAGACCTCGATTCTCGCTAGAGCGCGGAGAGCGAGGATTTTAAATGTGAGGTCGAGCGTTGCACCCTGCACAAGCAATTCTACGGAAACTCGTACGCGAAGTTCCAAAAAAAAAATCATTTTCAAGGGAAAAACGTCTAGTTTTTACATGATGGTAACGGTTAGGATTCCGTAGGGCCAAAGACCGCTTATCCTTTCTTCATATGTCCTATAGAATAAAGGTGTCTTCTACTAAATGATGTAATGGAGCAGTCATCTAAAATTTTAAAGAATGCAGTCGCCGCAGCGAAAGAGACACTGCAATCGCTTGTCGACCTGGACTCGCAAGTGGCAAAGGCTGCGGACCTGGTCGAGCAGTGTTTACGCGCAGGAAACAAATTACTCGTTTGTGGGAACGGCGGCAGCGCAGCCGATGCGTCGCATTTCGCAACAGAGTTTGTGGTGCGTTTCATGACAGACCGTCCCGCGTACCCAGCCATTTGTCTTGCTGGCGATGGCGGACTTCTCACCGCTGCTGGCAATGATTATGGCTTCGACGAGATTTTCGCCCGTCAGGTGGCGGCCTTCGGCGTTCCAGGGGATTTGCTGATTTGCCTAACGACTTCCGGCAAATCCAGGAACATCGAGCGCGCATTGCAGGAAGCAAAAGCGCGCAAGCTTAAGACTATTACCTTCCTCGGTCGCGACGGCGGATCAACCATTGGGATGGCCGATGTCGATCTTTTGGTTCGCGGCGATTTAACTGCCCGGATTCAAGAGGCGCACCAGCTTCTGCTCCACGTCTTGTGCGAGACCATTGAGGTTCGCCCTATCGGAAAGAAAAAAGCCCAGTAAACGCACGAAAGACCCAAAAGTTCAAATAGAGCATCCTCGTAGTCCTGAACTTTCGCGTGTTTTGTGGCCGAAAAGATTTCCGGCTATTCTGGCCTTTTTAGCAACCGCTCGCGTTCGCGATCCAGTTGCCGACGCTCGCTTGCCGTTAAACTTCCGATTCCGAATTTGGAAATCTTGTCGAGTATCGGATCGATCGAGGTGTAAACATCATCCGTTTCCGCTGAACGGCTCGAATGCATCTTGGGGACAACATGGAATTTCGGCCTGGGAGCGAAGCGCGCTTTTAATGCGTCCCACCAGGGAAGTTCCGGGCCGGCGCCATGCATTTCAATGAAAAGGAACGCCGCGCCGATGCTTGTCCAAACGACCATCAGGTCGCTCCAGGCGTGATACGCGAGCAGTTGAAAGGTATAAACGGCGGCAAGAATCAGTACAATCCATTTGGTCATGATCCGCAGAAACAACTCAGCCCGCGGATAGATGGTGGCGAAAGCGACAAAAATTCCAAAATGCAATGCGGGCGAACCGGCGAGAGCTGAACGCTGCCAAAGACCCCAAACCGTTAGCAATGCCGCGGGCGTAACCAGCAAAATTAGATAGAGTCCAATATAGGCACGCCGCCCAATGAAGCGTTCGACTTCGCGGCCGAATACGAACAGCATGTACATCTCGATCGCAAACCAGAGCAGCCCTGACGGCGCATGCACGAATGCATACGTGAAAAGGCGCCACACCTGGCCAGACCAGACTGCCGCACTATCGAATTGCAAATACGCCAAAATCGAGCCCGTCCCGATCGCGACGAGAATAGCCGCGAGAATTGCGGCCGCGACGTGCAGCCCAACCAGCATTGTGGTCATATCGACGGGATAGCGGCCCATCCACGCAACCGGCCGATAATCATCGGAGGTGGTGACCCCGAACATACTTTCAATTAATGCCGCGCACTGTTCTTACGCAAGCGTGAAACAACTTAACCGTTCAACGATTCAACGTGGCGAAGCCGCTTATTCGTGCTTAAGATGGACACCTTCGTTTCATGAAAAATATCGCACCTGCCATATTCCCGCCGAATGGAATCGGCGATACAAAGCCGACGAACCAGGCCGTGCTCGATTGGGTACACGAAATCGGTAAATTGACGAAGCCGGAAAACATTTTCTGGTGTGACGGTTCCGAGCGCGAGAATGAATTTCTGATCGCCGAATCGTTAAAGCAGGACGTGCTGATCAAGCTGAACGAGAAAAAAGTTCCGCGTTCCTATTTGCACCGATCGAACCCAAACGACGTCGCGCGGGTCGAGAAGGTCACGTTCATTTGCACGCCAACCAAAGAAGAAGCCGGGCCAACAAACAATTGGTCGGAACCCGCGGAGACGTATTCGAAGCTGTATGGACTACTGGATGGCGCGATGCGCGGGCGCACCATGTTCGTTGTGCCTTATATCATGGGGCCGCCCGATTCGCCTCTGACAAAAGTTGGGTTCGAAATCACCGATTCAAAATATGTCGTGCTCAGCATGCGAATCATGACGCGCATGGGCAAAATCGCGCTGAACAGACTTGGCAACGATCCGAAGGCGGAATGGAACCGCGGCGTGCATTCGTTGTTAGATGTCAATCCTGATCGGCGGTTCATCTGTCATTTCCCCCAGGACAATACGATCATTTCGGTCGGCTCCGGTTACGGAGGCAACGTTTTGCTAAGCAAAAAATGTCTCGCGCTGCGAATCGGGTCGTATCTGGCCCGTAAGCAGGGCTGGATGGCGGAGCACATGCTGATCCTCGGCGTCGAATCGCCCGAAGGAAAGAAACATTACGTGGCTGCGGCGTTCCCCAGCGCGTGCGGAAAGACTAATTTTGCGATGTTGATTCCGCCTGCGCATTTTAAAGGTTGGAAAGTGACGACTGTCGGCGACGACATCGCGTGGATGGAAATTCGCGATGGGCGTTTGTTCGCTGTGAACCCCGAGAACGGATATTTCGGCGTGGTTCCCGGCACGAGTTACAAATCGAATCCGAACGCGATGAAATCGATCGAGCACGATACGCTTTATACCAACGTCGCGCTCACTGATGACGGCGATGTTTGGTGGGAAGGAAAAGACGGTCCGCCTCCGAAGCATGCCATTGACTGGCGCGGGAACGATTGGACGCCGGACTCAAAAGAGAAAGCCGCGCATCCCAACAGCCGGTTCGCGACGCCGATGCGGAATAATCCCGCTCTCGATCCCAATGTGGAAAAAGGCGAAGGCGTTCCGATCAGCGCCATCATTTTCGGCGGCCGCCGCAGTGACACTGTGCCGCTGGTTTATGAGGCATTCGATTGGACTCACGGTGTTTATCTCGGGGCCACAATGGCGTCCGAGACAACAGCAGCCGCGACTGGCGCTGTCGGACAAATTCGCCGGGATCCGATGGCGATGCTGCCCTTCTGCGGATACAACATCGGCGATTATTTCCGGCATTGGATCGGCATCGGGAAACGTCTTACCAATCCGCCGCTCATCTTCAACGTGAATTGGTTTCGCAAAGGCGCGAATGGAAAATTCCTCTGGCCGGGCTTCGGCGAGAACATGCGCGTTCTCAAATGGATGATCGATCGTTGCGAACAAAATGGCGGGGCGGTCAAATCACCTGTCGGCTGGTTGCCTAGTCCGCATGATCTCGATCTTGATGGTCTTAATATCGATCACACATCCGTGGCCGATCTTCTCGGAATCGATCACGAGGAATGGCAAAAAGAACTCACTGCGCACAAGACTTTTTTCGACTCCCTCGGTGGCGTGGTTCCGGCGCAATTGCAGAAGGAACGCGAGGCGCTGGCCGTGCGTTTCGCTGAATACTCGTAGGCGCCGGGGGGTCTCGAGCGGAGTCAGGAACCCTGTGACTGGGTGATTGATCACATTCGCTATCCAGTCTGTCGCAACTTCGTACGAGCTCCTCACTTCGTTCGGATGAGGCGCATCTGTGCTGGAGAAATTTGCGAACCGCTTGACTGGCAGCGAATATTTCCAGTGGGTTCGAAGGTTGCGAGCACAGAACATCTCCGAGCGGCAATCGCCAAGGATCACATTGAGATTCGTGGGGCGCGCCAGAACAATCTCAAAGGGATCGATGTTGATCTTCCGCTGGGGAAATTGACGGTCGTCACGGGCCCCAGCGGCAGCGGCAAATCCAGTCTGGCATTCGAGACTATTTACGCCGAAGGCCAGCGACGTTACGTCGAAACGTTCAGCCCATACATGCGGCAATTTCTCGACCGCATGGACAAGCCGCGCGTGGACGACATCCGCGGTATCCCTCCTGCGATTGCCATCGAGCAAGCGAATCCAGTCAAAAGCTCGCGTTCGACTATCGGCACCATGACTGAAATCAACGATTATCTGAAACTGCTCTGGCCACGTGTCGCCCGTGCGTTTTGCCCGAATTGCAACCGCGACATTCGCCCTGAAACCGCGCAGTCAATCAGTCATCAAGTGTTACGCGACTATGTCGGGAAAAATGTTCTGGTCACTTTCTGGGTCGCCGTTCCACTGAAAACCGAGCCGCGCAAGTTTTTCGAGTTTCTTCAGCAACAAGGGTATCTCCGCGTATGGATCGACAACCAAATTGTACGCGTCGACGCCGATCCAAAATTGAAGCGACTTGGCGCGCGTGTGCAGGTTATTCAGGATCGCATCACGATCTCGGAGGAAAACCGTGCGCGCCTGGTCGAAGCTATCGAAACGGCCCTGCGATTCGGGAAAGGCAAGATTAACCTTATTTCGCTTTCTGTGGAGGCAGGCGTATCGCCTGCGAGCTCAAAGAATGCGGCCGGCACGGCCGCCACTACAGTGTCCGCAATGCCATTCTCCACGGGTTGGCATTGCGCGCACTGCGATCTCGACATTCGACCGCCAACACCCGGGCTGTTCAGTTTCAATAATCCACTCGGCGCGTGTCCGGAATGTCGAGGGTTTGGTCGTACCATCGCAATCGATCTAAACAAGGCAATTCCAAATCGCACCCTGAGCATCAAACAAGGCGTGGTGCGCGTTTTTCGCGGCGCCGAATTCGGCGAATCGCAGAAAGACTTGCTTCGAGCCTGCGCCCGCAAAGAGATCGATATCAATGTTCCCTTCGAAGAATTACCGAAGGCAGACCAGGACTTCGTCATCGAAGGGGAGAAAAGGTCAGGCGACTATACAGACGAGGATTACGAACACCATCGGTGGTATGGCGTCCGTGGATTCTTCCGCTGGCTCGAGAGCAAGACGTACAAGATGCATGTGCGCGTTTTGCTCAGTCGCTATCGCGCTTACATCACCTGTCCGAGTTGCAACGGGGGACGATATCAGCCCGAAGCGCTCAATTACAAAACTGTAGCGGCGGTCCATGACCGCCGGGACGGCGCTAGTAAGGCGTTGTTACAGTTAACGCTTCCGGAATTTCAAGCCCTTTCGGTTTCCGACGCGCACGATTTTCTCCGCACGATCGAGATTCCAGCGAACGATTCGACTGCGCGAATGTTGGTCGACGAAATCTGTGCGCGTCTCAATTACCTGTGCGAAGTAGGCGTTGGCTATCTCACGCTCGACCGATCTACGCGCACTTTGAGCGGCGGTGAAGTGCAACGGGTGAACCTAACAACATGTCTCGGTGCGTCGCTCGTCAACACACTCTTCGTCATGGATGAACCGAGCATCGGTTTGCATCCACGCGACGTTGGCCGGCTGGTGCGCGTGATGCATAACTTGCGTGACAGAGGCAATACGCTGCTCGTGGTCGAGCACGAGGAACAAATCATTTATGCCGCTGATAATTTGATTGATATCGGCCCGGGTCGCGGCGAACACGGCGGCGAGTTGGTTTGGAATGGAACGCTAGACCAATTTGTAAATGGAGACGGCATGGCCTCGCAGCGGACGATGGTTAAAACCCAGCGCGATGGCGCGCCGGCTTCATCTCTTACGCGCGATTATCTCACCCGCGAAAAATCAATTCCGGTTCCGTCATCACGCAGAAAATCGAGCTCGTTCATCAAGATCATCGGTGCGCGGCAGCACAACCTAAAGAACATCGACGTCGACTTGCCGCTGGGCGTTTTCACATGCGTCACCGGTGTTTCTGGTTCTGGAAAATCCACGCTGATTCACGACGTGCTCTACCGGAATCTGCTCGTTGCGAAAGGGCTGTCGTCCGATCAGGAGGCGGGCACATGCAAATCGATCGGGGGCGCGCATCGCATCTGTGACGTAATCATGGTCGATCAGGCGCCGCTTGCGCGCACGCCCCGGTCGACGCCGTTGCTTTATTTGGGACTTTACGACCGTGTTCGCGAATTGTTTGCCGCTCAACCGGAAGCAATGTCGCAGGGACTCACGGCGGGTACGTTCTCGTTTAATTCCGGCAGCGGTCGCTGCGAACGTTGCTCCGGCACAGGATACGAGAAAATTGAGATGCAATTTTTGAGTGACCTGTTCGTGCGCTGCGCAGAATGCGAAGGCAAACGGTTTCAACCGCACGTTCTGAAAGTTCAACTACACGGAAAGTCAATCCACGATCTGCTCAAGCTCACCGTAAGCGAAGCGATCGGATTTTTCGCGCAAATTGGCGAGAACAAAACCTTGTCTGAACCGCTCCGTGTGCTTGAGGAAGTGGGGCTTGGTTATCTGCGGCTAGGGCAGCCATTGAACACCCTGTCGGGTGGTGAATCGCAGCGACTGAAGCTTGTTAGGCATTTGGCGGAGACAGAAAACGTGAAACGCTCAACCCCCAACAAGCAACTTCTAAATGGAAGGGGAATCGGTAATTTGTTTATCTTCGACGAGCCGACCACGGGACTTCACTTCGATGACGTGGCGATGCTGCTACGATTATTTCAGCGGCTGGTCGATCGCGGTCATTCCATCGTGGTGATCGAGCATAATCTTGAAGTGATCAAGTGTGCCGATTGGGTTGTCGATCTTGGCCCAGAGGCAGGAGACGCAGGCGGCGAGGTAGTCGCGGTCGGACTTCCGGAGCAAATCGCAAAGATCAGCAATTCATATACAGGCCAATTCTTGCGAAATGTGCTCACAAAATCTCAAAAAGGACGGCATGTCATCCCGAGCCGCGAAGATGGCGAGGGACCTCCCAAGGCACCGTGCGAGTCGGAGCGGTCCTTCGCTTACGTTCAGGATGACAATATCGAAATAGCCAGAGCTGCTGAGGAGACTCCGCGTTTCCGCGCAAACGGACCGAACGGCGCGATCCAAGTCCACGGGGCACGCGAGCACAACCTGAAGAACATCGACGTCAAAATCCCGAGAGAGCAAATGGTGGTCATTACCGGCCTGAGCGGTTCCGGCAAATCCACGCTCGCATTTGATATTCTCTTCGCCGAGGGACAACGGCGTTTTCTCGACAGCATGTCGCCGTATGCGCGGCAGTTCGTCGAGCAGCTTGAAAAGCCGGATGTCGATTTGGTAAGTGGGTTGCCTCCCAGTGTGGCGATTGAGCAACGAGTCACACGAGGCGGAGGCAAATCGACTGTCGCCACAGTGACGGAGGTGTACCACTTTCTCCGTCTGCTTTTCGCAAAAACCGGAACGCAATTTTGCCCGGACTGCGATTTGCCCGTAGAAAAACAAAGTCTCGCGGCCATTACCAAACAAATTGAATCAACTGCGAAACGCGGACCGGTGAGAGTGCTAGCGCCACTGGTCAAGGCCCGAAAAGGTTTTCACACCGAAGTCGCGCGCTGGGCGGAACGCCACGGCTTCGACACAGTGTATGTGGACGGAAAACTGGTTCCTATCTCGCATTTTCGAAAATTGGAGCGGTTCAAAGAGCATACGATCGATGTAGTCATTGGTCTCATCGATCGGAAGCGAATTGCGGAGACGCGCGACGTCGTTCGTCGGGCACTGGAGATCGGCCACGGCACAGGGCGCCTGCTTGACTCGAAAAACAAGCTAACAGTCGTGAGTACCGAAATGAGCTGCCCAAACTGTGGCCGCGCATTCGAGGAGCTCGATCCGCGTTTATTTTCGTTTAATTCACCTCACGGCGCGTGCGAGGAATGCGGTGGATTCGGTGAAATTTGGGACCAGGACCTGCAAACTGCTGCCAGCCCGAACGGTGAATCGGTTCTGGAAACTGAACTCGCCGCCGAACGCGAGTCCGAATGGATCGAGGAAGGCGAAGCGCGCGAATGCCCGAGCTGTCACGGCTCGCGGTTGAACGGCGTGGCGCGTCACGTTCGTGTCCAGGGTTACACCATCGACCGGTTCACAAATCTTTCGGCCAGCGAAGCAGCACGCAAAGTCAAGAGATTGAAGTTCCGAGGAACGCATCAAACGATCGCTGCCGGTCTCGTTCCTGAAATTCAGCAGCGATTGCGTTTCATGGAAAAAGTTGGCCTCGGTTACCTCGCGCTGGGGCGATCGGCGAAGACGTTAAGCGGCGGAGAATCTCAGCGAATCCGGTTGGCTGCACAGCTGGGCTCAAATCTGCGCGGCGTCCTTTACGTGCTGGATGAGCCGACGATCGGTCTTCATCCTCGCGATAATCTGCGATTGCTCGACACGCTCACCGCGCTGCGGAACAAGGGAAACTCACTGATTATTGTCGAGCATGACGAGGAAACGATGCGGCGTGCCGACCACATTGTCGATCTTGGCCCGCGCGCTGGAATTCATGGAGGACAAGTCGTGGCGACCGGCAAGCTGCTCGACGTGGAAAAAAATCCAGATTCCGAAACAGCGCGCTGCCTGAAAATACCGCTTCTGCATCCTACCCGCGGATCGCGTCGGTCCCTACGCGACGTTGAAGATTGGATCGACGTTCGCGATGCGAGAGCGAATAATTTGAAAGATATCGATGTTCGTTTCCCGCTCGGCAGGCTCTCGGTGATCACCGGCATTTCCGGGAGCGGCAAATCGACATTGATGCACGAGATCATTTGGCCTGCGGTGCGCGAGCAGCTGAAGGAAAAAAAACGCGCAGGAAATGGCGATCTGTTCAAACTGGTTAGTGGTGCGCAAGAAATTGAAGCCGTCTACGAAGTCGATCAGTCGCCGATCGGTAAAACATCGCGCTCGACGCCGGGCACCTATGTCAAAGTGTTCGACGAGATTAGGAACCTTTACGCGCAGTTACCCGTTGCGCGCGTGCGCGGATATTCTGCCAGCCGGTTCTCGTTCAACGCCGAAGGCGGTCGTTGCGAGACTTGCAAGGGTCAGGGCGTAATCAAACTGGAGATGAATTTTCTGCCGCGTAGCTACGTGCCGTGCGAAGATTGCGGCGGCAAGCGTTACAACCCGCAAACGCTCGAGGTACTCTACAACGACAAATCGATCGGTGATGTGATGGAAATGACGATCGAGGAAGCAGCCGAATTCTTTTCGGCGCATCCGAAAATTGTGCGTCCGCTCTCTTTGCTGGTCGATACGGGGCTGGGCTATCTCAAGTTGGGACAACCGAGTCCGACACTGAGCGGTGGCGAAGCCCAGCGGTTAAAGCTGGTGACGCAACTCAAGCGTGGAGTCAGCCGCGCGGCGGATGCCCAGATTCGCAAAATGCGCAAATCAGCCTCAACTTTGTATTTGCTTGAGGAACCCACCATTGGACTGCATATGGCAGACATTGAACTGCTCCTCAACGTTCTGCATCGCCTCGTCGACGAAGGAAATACGGTGATTGTCATCGAACACAATCTCAGCGTGATTGCAGAGGCCGATTACATTGTTGATCTTGGCCCAGAGGCCGGCGCGGATGGAGGCAAAGTAGTCGCTTGCGGAACGCCGGAACAAGTTGCGGAGAATCGCGTGAGTCGCACGGCGCCATTTTTGCGAAAAGTGCTGAATTCGTCGTACGCGAAAACAGCGTTGTCATCCTGAGCCGCGCAGAGAGCGAAGGATCTGACACGGACCGATAGATTCCTGAACGGTCGCTTGTGTGACCACTTCACGCGCACGAGGTACTTTGTGTCGTTCGAAATGACGTGCGTTTTCGTTGCGGCTCTAGCTTACATCTGTGAAACTCGGGCCAGTGTTTGCCTATTATCTCCACAATCTCGATCCAATTATTTTTAGGATCTCCGGCAACGTTGGCCCCCGCTGGTATGGCTTGGCTTACGTGCTTGCATTTGTTTGCAGCTATCTCCTCTTCCTTTGGCTTGCTAAACGCGGGTTTGCTGATCTACCCCCGCAACGAGTGGGCGATTTCATCACCGGCTGCGCGCTATTTGGCGTGATTATCGGCGGGCGTCTCGGCTACGTTTTCTTCTACAAACCTGAAATGCTGCGTGAGCCGTTATCGATTCTGCGCGTTTGGGAGGGCGGAATGTCCAGCCACGGCGGAATGCTCGGCCTGTTGCTGTTCACCTTGTACTACGCACACCGGCACAAAATCTCATGGACAAATCTGGGCGACAATCTAGTGGTCACAGCGCCGATCGGTTTGTTCTTTGGGCGCTGCGCCAATTTCATTAACGGCGAACTTTACGGACGGATGACGAAAGTTCCTTGGGCGATGCAATTCCCCAAGGAACTTTTCGATCACCCCCAGGAGGCCGAGCGCGCGGTGGCGGCGTGCGCGCGAATCGAGCCATCGCTCACTACACCCGACGCAATCGTTGGCGCAGTTCGCAGTCAACCACAAGTGGCCACCGCGTTGCGCCCAATTCTTTCTCCGCGCCATCCGTCGCAGCTCTACGAGGCCTTTTTCGAAGGAGTCGTTTTGTTCGCGATTTTGTGGTTCGTGCGTACTCGCAGGCGTGAGCCAAACGGCGTTTTGACCGGACTATTTTTTATCTGGTACGCGATTTTTCGGATCGGGATCGAATATTTCCGTGAACCTGATGCGACATTGGTCGGTCCCTTCACCCGGGGCCAATTTTTCTCCTTCTTCCTCATCGTCATTGGTCTCGGTTTTGTCGCAGTGGCAAAAATGCGACCGACGTTTCCGCAAAGAATGACGAAGCACGAATGACGAATTAATGTCGAATGTTCAAATGACCAAGAAGTTCAAGGCTTCAATTCCTTCGTCATTAGACATTCGTCATTCGTCTTTGCGTTTGTCATGTCGAGCGAAGTCGAGACATCTCTGGAATTTGAAAGAGTGAAATTTCTCCACTCCGCTGCGCTTCGGTCGAAATGACAAGTGGCGTTTCTCCAAAACGGCGTTATTACTTAAGCCGGTGACGCGGGAATGCTTGAACTCGTAGCAGCCGGCGGCGGTCTTCTTTTTGCGTTCGATCACGCGACGATCGCGGGAAAACTCGTTCTCACTCTGCTCGCCATCGTCTCCATTTTCAGCTGGTCAATCATGATCACGAAATTGCGCGTGATCCGGTTTGCCCGAAAACAGAACGCGCGTTTTCTCGCCGCTTTTCGACAGGATCGACAGCCGTTGCGTCTATTTGAGAAGAACGCGCGCTTTCCGGGATCGCCCGTGTTTAACGTGTATCGCGCCGGCTGTGAGGAAATGACGTTTCATTTGCTGGGTTCTCCGGAGGTGGATGACACATTTCGCGCGCGACTCGGAATCGCTGACAAAATTTCACCAGCACAAATGGGCGCGGTAAACGCCGCGATGGAACGCGCGGTCGGCGAAACAGCGCTTTCACTCGAATCGCAGATGATCTTGCTCGCAACTGCGGTAAGTGGTTCGCCCTTTCTCGGCTTGCTCGGTACAGTTTGGGGCGTGATGGATGCGTTCACCGGCGTGGCGGAAGCAGGCTCGCCAAACCTCGTCTCGATGGCGCCCGGTGTTTCGGGTGCGCTCATTACCACGGTGACCGCGCTCTGTGTCGCGATTCCAGCAATGTTCGGATACAACTTTCTCGTTACCAGCATTCGCGGGATCATCGTGGAGATGGACAATTTTGCGGCCGAGCTCGCTTCCGAATTCGAGCACAAATACGTCGATCACAGCGTGCGTGAATCGGCATTTCGCAGATGAGACGCTACTCGCAACGCCAGAGCCTTTCGACGCTCAGCGAGATCAATATTACACCGCTACTCGATCTGGCATTCGTGCTGCTCATCATTTTCATGATCACGACGCCGTTGCTAGAAAGCAGCATGAACCTCGTGATTCCAACGAGCGGTGCGACAAATCCGCCGATCAAGTCAGGACAGATGCAAATTGTGTCGATCGACCGCAGCGAGACGATTCGATTTAACAATCAGGTAATCGATTTGAAAGCGCTCACGGCCCGGCTCTCGGAATTGAAGCAGACGAATCCAGACGTCGCCGTCGTGATTCGACCAGATCGCGAGTTGCCTGTGCAAAAATTGATTGCGCTGATGGACGCCCTGAAGCGGGCGCAAATTACAAAAGTCGGTATTGCCACCAGGGCAGAGTCGAAATAGATGTCGACGAATCCGCCTTCGCGTGGCTACGGCGTGACAAGCCCGAGGTTTTGGCGAAACGTCACGCTAATCGCGCTCGCGCATCTCGCACTGATCGCAGGATTAATTCACTGGAGCTTGGCAGCGCGAAGCGCGCCAGAGACGGAGAGCTTGGTTTGGTTGACCGGCGTAGAAGAACTCGCTGCCGAAACATCAGAGACTGGCGCACCGGCTCGCCAAAAAATTTCGACTCCGCCTGTTGAATCTGAACCGTTGAAACCGCACGAGACAGAAAAGGAACCGCCGTCTTTAACTCAGGCACGGAGCGAAATCGAATTGCCGACACCGAAACCGATACCAGTTGCGACGCCTGTTCCAAAAACGACTACTTCTGCAGAAAAGACCAAGCCAACGCCAAAGCCAGCTCCCAAGAAAATTGTGTTGGCAAAAGCATCTAACTCACCTGCCCATGCGAAGCCGAGTCTGCGAAAATCCAAAGAAGAACAGCGTGATTCGATCGCAGAGAAAAAGAAGAGCGCGAAAGCTGCGAGTGCGAAGACTAAATCGTCATCCGACAACGGCAGTGGGAAAGCAGCTTCAGCTGGCAAAAGTGGCAGTGCGGGCGGCGGAAGCAGCGCTTCGGAGTTCGGATGGTATGGCAACATGCTGCATGACCGTTTTTACAGCGCGTGGATCCAGCCAACTACTACCGTCGCCTCGGGCGCGAAAATTTCGACGCTGGTTAAAGTTCGAATCGAAAAAGACGGGCGCGTCTCGAAATTCGATATCATCAAGCCATCCGAGAATGTTGTGGTGAATGAATCCGTTGCGACAATTGCGAAGCGCGTGACTGAAGTTGATTCCCCGCCAACAGGACTTATTAAGGGGGATCACTACGACGTAAAAATCAATTTCGAGCTGAATACCAATCAGGAAACGGCGAAATAATAAGTATCTCACCCCCCGCGCAGGATGTCGCCGGAACGGAAATCCGAGATTTAATCGCGATCTTTCGCGAATTTCTCCTCGATCAACCGATGTAGATGCTCAGATATTGCCGCATGATCGAGCCGTTGAACGACTTCATCCAGAAAGCCTGTCACAATAAGACGCTGGGCCACTGGCACTGGAATACCGCGGGTGCGAAGATAAAAAAGTTCGTCTTCATCGATTTGGCCGGAAGTCGCCCCGTGGGTGCAACGCACGTTGTCGGCCAGAATTTCGAGGCCTGGCATTGAGTTGGCTTCTGCGTCGTCGCTTAACAAAAGGTTGCGAACTTTTTGATATGCATCGGTAAAATGGGCGTGCGGCTCTACTCGGATCAGTCCACCGAAAATGGTGCGAGCGCGATCGTCGAGGGCGTTTTTGTACAGGAGATCGCTCGCGGTATGCGGCGAAACATGGTCCTGTAGTGTGCGAGCATCGAATTCCTGCTCGTGCTTTGCTACAGCGACTGCAAGCAGGTCGCTGCGCCCACCCTCGCCGACGAGGCGGCTTAAACTTTCGAAGCGCGAATAGCGCGAACCAAGATGCAAATTCAGGCTCATGGCCGAAGCATCATGATCGACTGTTGTCGAGTTCATTTGCAGCGCGATGACATTGTCTGCCCAGTTTTGCGCACACACGTACGTCACCTTCGCGCCAGGGCCGGCGACCAGGTCGTTTACACCACAGGCGAATCCGGGCACGTGTTCATTCACGGAGCGGAAGTGTTCGATCACGGTGACCTTCGCGAGCTCGTCCGTGACCAGGAGTAAATGCGGAAACGCGGAAGCATTTTCGTCATTGAGCCAATGGAAAATCTCGATTGGCAACTCAATCTCAACGCCTCGCGGCACGTAAAGAAATGTCCCTGACGAAACTAACGCCTGGTGCAGCGCCGCGAACTTGGCGGACCCGAGCTTTGCTGGTTGCGACATGAAATGTTTGCGGAACAAGTCCGCGTGCTCAACCATTGCCCGCTCAAGCGATTGGAAAATGACACCGCGCTTTTTCAATTGCTCGGAAATCACGTCGCGCTCAATCAGCTCGTCACCGGCGAAGATCATGCGCCCGGCTACCTCTTCGAGTCCGCGCGATTGCTCGAGAATAGTTGCGCGCTCCTCCTCGGCTAATGTGCCACCGTATTTGAACGGGCTTAGATCGAGAAGACCGACATTGGCGAATCGCCACGCTTGATCTTTTCGGGTTGGATTAGGCAAGGACTCAAATTGCTTCCAGGCTGCTCGCTGTTGATCACGGAACCAATCAGGAAATTCGCGCGTCTCATCCGGCCCGGAAAGAATCGGCGTGGCTTGCTTCTCGATTGTCGATGTTTCGCTTCTGGTCATTTAGATATAAGACACATAGGACTCTGCATCCTATGGTCGTAATCACGCGCGCCGGGTAACGGATTATCCGACCGAGCCTTCCATCTCCAGCTCGATCAGTCGCTTGAGCTCGACGCTGTATTCCATCGGGAACTGGCGGACGAGATCGTTGACGAATCCGTTGACGCTCAGGCTCATCGCCTGCGCCTCGGTGAGGCCGCGCTGTTGCATGTAGAAAATCTGCTCGGTGCTCACCTGACTGACGCTGGCTTCGTGTTGAACGGCGTTGCCCGTTCCGCGCACAGTGATCGCCGGATACGTGTCCGTGCGCGAGGTCGCATTGATAAGCAACGCGTCGCACTCGGTATTGTTCTTGCAATTCTTCAAGTGCTTCGGCACGTGGACCAAACCGCGGTAGGTGGCGCGGCCTTTTCCAATGGAGATGGATTTGGAAATGATGTTGCTGGTTGTCTCATCGGCAGCGTGGATCATTTTCGCTCCGGTGTCCTGGTGCTGGCCGTCATTTGCGAGCGCGATAGAAAGAACTTCGCCGCGCGCCTTGCGACCCTTCATGATCACGCTGGGGTATTTCATGGTGAGCCGCGATCCGATATTACAATCGATCCACTTCACTTCGGCGTTTTCCTGGGCAAGACCGCGTTTGGTGACAAGGTTGAACACGTTGGACGCCCAATTCTGCACAGTAATATATTGAATCTTTGCTCCCTTTAGGGCGACCAATTCCACGACGGCGCTATGCAACGTGGGCGTGTTAAATTTCGGCGCGGTGCAGCCCTCCATGTAAGTCACTTCAGAGCCTTCATCGGCAATAATGAGCGTGCGCTCGAATTGTCCGAAGTTTTCTGCATTAATGCGGAAGTAAGCCTGGAGCGGATGCTTCACTTTCACGCCGGGCGGAACGTAAATAAACGAGCCGCCGCTGAAGACGGCGGAATTCAGCGCGCTAAACTTGTTGTCGGCTATCGGGATGACTTTGCCGAACCATTTCCGGAAAATTTCCGGATAATTTTTGAGGCCTTCCCTTGATCCAACAAAAATGACGCCCTGTTCGCCAA
>JBKPLX010000169.1:0-3486 GCA_046731855.1 Verrucomicrobiota bacterium
GCTCGATGTCGCTTTCGGCGCCGGTCGTTTTCGTGCCGTAAACGATTTCCTCCGCGGCGCGTCCGCCAAGTGCGCCGATAATTTTCCCGCGCAGATATGCCTCTGGGTAATTATAGCGGTCAGTTTCGGGGCGCTGATACGTCACCCCCAGCGCCTGACCGCGCGGCACAATGGTTACGCGATTCACTGGGTCTGCGCCGGGCACGACAAGGCCGAGAATTGCGTGGCCGCCCTCATGATAGGCAACGCGTTCCCGCTCGGATGGGCTCAACAACAACTTGCGCTCTGGGCCAAGCACGATCTTTTCCAGCGCGTCCAGAAAATCTTTCTCATGCACCGCATCCTGATTGCGGCGGGCAGCGAGAAGCGCGGCCTCGTTCACCAGATTGCGGATATCGGCTCCGGAGACGCCTGGCGTTGCAGCGGCGATCTTTTCGAGATTCACATCCTCGGAGAGCGGCACTTTGCGCGTGTGAACTTTTAGAATCGCGACGCGTCCGTTCCGATCAGGCAGATTTACAACTACGCGTCGATCGAAACGGCCGGGACGCAGCAGCGCTTTGTCGAGCACGTCCGGCTGATTCGTAGCAGCAAGCACGATGATGCCTTCTCGGCCAGTGAAACCGTCCAACTCGGTGAGAATTTGATTAAGCGTTTGTTCTTGTTCGCTAGATCCACCGATCGCTACTTGGCCGCGTGCACGCCCGATCGAATCCAGCTCATCGATAAAAATGATGGCTGGTGCATTCTCGCGAGCCTGCTTAAAGAGATCGCGCACGCGCGCGGCGCCGACGCCGACAATCAGCTCTACAAATTCCGACCCGCTCATCGAGAAAAACGGCACGCCCGCTTCGCCCGCCACAGCGCGAGCGAGAAGTGTTTTGCCGGTGCCAGGTGCCCCGATGAGCAACACACCTTTCGGAGCAGCGCCTCCTAAACGGGAATATTTCTGTGGATCTTTCAGATAATCGACGATCTCTACGAGCTCGTTTTCGGCCTCATCGATGCCGGCAACATCATTGAAGGTCACCTTTTGCTGCGTTTGATCGTAACGCCGGGCGCGACTTTTGCCGATACCCATCAGCCCGCCACCTATGGCTCCGCCGCCTTGCATCGCGCGGCGATAAATCCAAACGTAGAACCCGATAATTAGAATGGCGGGTCCAAAGCCGAACAGAAGGTTCCAGATTGGATTCCCGGCCTCTTGAATTGGCTCCGCGCTGATCTCGACGCCATGCTGCGTGAGGTACGCTTCCAATCCATCATCAACAAAAGACGGAAGTGTTGTAGTGAATTTTCGCACTTCGAACGGGGTAGGGCTGGGGCTCGGCGTCGGCCGGTCGCCTTTTGGGCGCGGCGTATACTTCACGGGCTTGACGAAACGGCCCATAATTGTCTCGCCGCGGCTATAGATCGCCTCGACGTTGTTGTTCGCGACCTCTTGCTTGAAAAGCGTGTACGGGACTTTTGCGGGTGCACTCGGACTTGGGAAAAAGCTCCGCACCAGAAGATAGTTCACCGCCAAGATCAACAGGAACCACAACCACGTCCTGCGGGGCGGCATCTTGGGCTGGCCCGCGCCGGACGACTTCTGTCCACTACCAGTTTGAGGAGGAGGATTCGCCGAGGTCGGTGGCGCCTCCGTGTATCTATTCATGCGATCCCCTCCAAAGTCTCATCGCAAGCGGTAACGGTTTCCAGCCTCAATTTTTTGGACGACAGACAAGTAAATCACTATGTCTGGCAATCTTTGACTAACCGCGGCGTCGTCGGGTGTTGAGAAAATCTCGACCTCGAAAACACTCGTCGAAAATTTCTGCTCATTGAGGTCGGCGCCGTCATCGGTTCGAGATGAATGATATCCGAAGCGCATGCGGTGGGGTAGGAACAAGGAGTTCCCCGCTCCGCGCTTCTATTGCGCTGACTATTCGTTCCCGGATCCACCCCGGCGAATACCATTATGTCGTCTCATTGCGAAGCGACGGCTACGATGGTTGGATGACGCGTGCTACATCGTTTACTAGCGATGGACTGACGTGATCAACGCATCAGCGCCATCAATCGGCTGCGACTGGACACTTCCAGTTTGCAGAAAATGGAATGAAGATGTCTTTTCACCGTTTCAAGACTCAAACCAGCTTCATCGGCAATCTCCTGATTGCTGCGTCCATCGCATACCAAACGCGCCAAATTCTGTTCTCGACTCGTAAGGCGGACCATGTGCGACAACGAAGCGCTGCTGATTTGATATCCTGTCGCTGTCCTCGCCTGAAAACTCTCGAACTCGACGAGAAAATGCGGTCGCGCGAAGGCGGCCGAACCAATCTGTTTCAAACTGATCGTCGCGCGAAGATCACGCCGCGTCGGATGCCGAACTGTCTCGTCCCAAAAATTGCCCGGCGCGAGACCAAGAGGAGTCAACTGTTCCCATCGCTTTTTGAGAACGCGACATTGATTGAGAACTTCAGGAGGAAGTGGAGCTTTCAATTTGATAAAGCGCGCCTCCGACGGCCCCCATTGCCACACAGCACAAGACTCGACTGCGGCTTGATTTCGATAGGCCAGCCTCAAATTCCATCGCAACAGAACTGTTGGTAATGGGACTCGGCGCATGAATTGTTCAAGGGCTACTCGTACAGCTCGTTCGCGCGAGCGCGAATGCAGCCGGCGAAGTGCCGTTTGAAATTGAGCGTGAAGATAGCGAATCATTCTCATTTCACCGGGTGACAGCCTGCCCTGCTGCTCGTTGCGGATGACAATGATTGCGGCGAGGAGGCGCCTGATTTCCCAGAAAAATAAGCCAATGGCACATCGGCCGTTTATTGGCTCCATACAGTCGCGATAAAACGAAGACCTCCTAAAATGGCGCTCGTCGGAAAAAAAATCGTTAAGGACAAGAATGTTCCGGGGCGGATGAGCGCTGAAATATTTCTTGACCGCCGTGATCGGGAAAAAGCTAGCCGCAAGTTTCTCGGTCGATTTGGTGATTCGCGGCAAAATAGGACTGTGCTGCAAGGTGAGGCCAATGAAACAGCTCGGGATGGCCGCTTGGATTACGTTTTGAACTGCTTTCCAAAATGAATCGACATCGATCGCCGCGTGCAGATTCAGGAGGGGCCTTTCCAATGTCGAATCGACAATAGATTGCGCTCGGGGCGCCGCTTTGCGTTGCCGCTTCATCGCCACCGTCCCCTCCTCAAGACTCAATTATCTATCGGAACTGCGGAGCAGATTGATTGGATGGGCGGCGCAAAAATACAACTTAAGATACTTTGCAAGGCGAGCGTTCACGCTGACGCTGCGATCAAACAACTAAAAAGCTCAACAACCAATCGAAAGGAAATTACGTGTATGGAAACGCTCACACTTGATAAAACGCAACAGAAGACGATGCAGCAACCAATTTTGGTCCCGCCGGGTGGAGGTGAAAAACTAAACATCGCAGGCAGTCCAATTTCTCACAAAGTGAAGAGCAAGGACACGAAC
>JBKPLX010000170.1:0-12645 GCA_046731855.1 Verrucomicrobiota bacterium
ACGATGCCACCAATTCGCACTGAACCAGTCTTCTTCGGATTGAATGGATCGGACACATCATATTGGATGAACTCACCTGTTCCCCAGCAGGAAACGTACAGGAATTTGTCGTCGAGCGACAGATTGATGTCCGTGACCAACGGCGGCACCGCTTTGAAATCCTTGAGCATCGCCGGCAATTTGTCTGGGTCGGCTGGCTCTGCCGGGATTTCGATCACTTTCTTTAAACCCCACGCTCCGTTGTCGCGGTGCCACAGCCAGACTGACGCAGACAGGTCCTTTAGCGACACGACAACGCCGACGAAGCCATACGCCTTTGTCGGGTTGTGCGCGGGACGCATCTCCAGGACCATTTGCTGCTCTTTGCCCAAATCGAGCGCTTGCAAATGACGACGACGTCGCAAGTCCCACACGTGCATTTGATGTCCATATTTGCTGGCGAGAAGTAGGTCCGGCTGGAGCCCGTTTTCAATCATGTTTGGCGTTCCCCATTCACTGGTCAGCAACGTGTCGAACCCCAAATGCCACCAGAAATCGTAATGCAAAAATTGCGGGCCCCGATTCATCTCCCATTGACCCAGAATCTCGAACGTTTCACAATCGAGCATGAAAATGCCCCCAGGGCCGTCCCCATTGGGCGCTCCGAGGGCGCTAACGTAAATGCCTTCCGGCCCACAGTGAATTGTGTGCGGACGGGAATAACCAGCGCGCGCAAAAACTTCTTCTGGCTCGATCACCTTAACGATCTTCGGTTTTTTCGGATTGGGCTTGGTGTCAATAATGTGAATTCGTGACGAACGCAGCCCGGGCACAACCAGGTAGCGGCGCTCGACGTGTGGGTGGGGCGCATAAGGGCAAAGCGCCGAGCTGCACGCGTTCCAACCGAAATGATGCAGCTCATCACCGAATTCTGGCATCTTAACCTCGCCTACTTTCTGGCCATAAGTGCGCGAATCCGGATCGACGTCCACAACCAGCAGCGCGTCGTTGAGGTCGCTACCCGGCGGGTTAAGCGCCGCTACGAATGCATATTTTTCCGGTGGCCCCTGCATCGCCAGCCGCGGTGAAGGATAAAACGTTGGGTCTGGTTTTAAGAGTGGCATAAGACCTTTCTGTTAGTTTACGGATTGATTACCAAATTCGGCACCCGTTTGCCCTGCCGGATTCGCTCCGCCGTGCGGCGGCCGAATTTGTTCATTTCGATTTGAGCAGTCACTTTCTGGATTTGCGCGGCCTGCTCCTCGACTCGCGCGATGACAGTCTCTGTCTCTTTCTGTTGCCGGGCAACAGTCGATTTCAGCTCGGTGATGATCGCTTGTTGCGCCTCGACTCTTTTGTGTTCTTTGAGGAATTCATTGAGCAACATCGCGTTGACCGCGTCATAGCGCACGGTGTAAATGTCGCCGTTCTTATCGTGGACCACGAGGTCTGGATTTACATCGGCAACCTCTTCGGCGATCAAGCCAAATTGCGGCGTATTCGTGTTGTCGCTCTTGTAGTGGAACGTCACCGGCTTAAGCGCCAGGATTGCTTCGCTGGCGCTGTTCATTAGTTTGATCTCCTTTTTGAATCGACGAGAGGAGCCGCTGGTCGTGCCGAGCTTGCCGGCAGAGTCGATCAACACCGGCGCGGCATCGGGGGCTACGAAATTGATCAATGAGCTCCGGATGAAAGATTCTGCTGCGCTGCAAACCGTGCCTGATTTCTGGCTGACTTGGGCCCTGGCAGAGCGTGATCCTGCAGCGGCTTCCGATGCTTTAGCGGTACTCGGCGAAAATGCCTTGAGTGACGGCCCTATCCAGCTCAGCAGAACTTTCGTGGAAGGTCTTAACGCTCGTATGGTCAAAGATGATAGTAAGGCGCGGTCGGATTTTACTGCTGCACGCGTTGAGCAGGAGAAAATCGTTGAAGGTCAACCAGATTACGGGCCGGCACTGTGTGTGCTTGGCTTGATCGATGCCGCTCTTGGGCGGAAGGAAGAAGCGTTGCGAGAAGGCCGTCGAGCAATCGAGCTTCTTCCAATAGAAAAAGATGCAGTCAATGGACGCATCGTGATCGCTTACTTTGCGATGATCGCGGCCTGGGTTGGCGACAACGCTTTGGCCTGTGAGCAGATTCAGATCGCCATCCGCTACACCAGTTCCCTCAGCTATGGTCAATTAAAACTGCTGCCGTGGTGGGATCCGCTGCGCGGCGATCCCTGTTTCGAACAAATCGTCGCTTCTGTGGCCCCCAAAGGGTGAGCCAACCACGAATGGACACTAATGTACAGTAATGAGAAAAATGAAATTCCTGTTCACTTGTGTCTGTTCGCGGTTATCGCTCAAAACCGATAGCCGTGCAGCTCGATTTCCTTGGCAAAGGCTTTTTCCACGATTCGCCGTTGGTTATCGTTGAATACTTGCTGATATGGCCGGCGATCAGTGCGGTATTCCGATTTTGCGGTAACGCCAAGCATTCCGCCGAAAGGGATGTTTAGCTGCGAGAAAACCTTGCTGAGCTCGTCGGTCAGGTTTTCATAGCGGACAATACGATCCACAATGATTTTTTGCCCAGAACGATCGGTATACCGGAAATAGTTAATCGGGAACCGGCCGCGAGCGAGATACTCATCAAAAGAAAGCGAACCGCCTTCGCGGGCGGCGTGCATGTGGTAATGAGACAACACTTTGTCCCAGGGATTTCGTTCCACGCAAAACTTGAAGTAGGTGCTCCAAACATCGGCAGGAACGCGCTTTTGCACCTCAAATGCCGGCATGTGGCGATAATACTTGTCGCGACTGGTAATTGAATGTCGCAACGCGGAGAAGATCCTGCCAGGCCTTTCCAAGATTTCAGGAATCGGGTTTATGGATCCCAGGAAATTGCGTGGTTGATGGCCTTCGACGGGCGGTTGGATCGGAGTCAATACATCTGAAGGCCCGCAGTGTTTCGAAAGAAAGACTTCGATGCTCGTGCCTGCGGTTTTTGCCGTCTTGATAAAAATGAATTTATGTTTGTGGGACAGGATCATGTAGCTTCCCGCCAGCAACAGGTCGCACGAACGATAAATAACCGCCAGTATTCGCCGACTTGGGCAACGCATCCTAAGATAATCCCACAGTTGCTCACTGATGATCTCCCTTCAGAAAGGTTTTCTGTTCGTTCACATTCCAAAGACGGCTGGTAATTCGATTCAGAGCGTGCTGCGCGATTATTCCGAGGACGAATTAGTGGCTTTACGGAGTGAACAGGACGGCGTCGAGCGCTTCGGACTGCGCAATCCGAATTACAAGATTAAGAAGCATTCAACGCTGGCAGAATACCGGGCTGCTCTTGGCGAAAAGGCATTTGGGAACCTGTACAAGTTCACCTGCATACGAAATCCGTGGGACCGGATGATCTCGTTTTATTTTACCCCTACGCAAAGGACGCAGACATGGGATCGGAAGAAATTCAGAAAGATCATTTCAAGGACTCTGCCGGTCGCCGACTACCTCCGGCTGAATACGGGCAGGGGCGATCCGTTCGCCAACGTTAATTACATCATGCGTTTCGAGAATTTGGCTGACGATTTTCGCACCGTGTGCGCGGCGTTAGACATTTCGCCGGGAACCCTGCCACGATACAATCGCTCCAACCGCGAACATTATTCCAAGTACTACGATGAGGAGCTGCGCGAATTAGTACGCGCACGGTTTGCCGCGGAGATCGAACGTTTTAGCTACACGTTTGAGCAGCGATAAGACCTACAATTTTCCAAGCATCACGTATTCGCCATCCGGATGGCGGAACCATTCGGGCATCTCAATCCCCGCCGCGACCATGCTCTCGTAACAGTTTTGCGTGATCACACCCCGCCGGGTGCTTTCTCCAAAAACAGCGAAATTTTCTTTGGTCACAAATAACCGGTGCTCTGCCAGCTTGGGGACGTCGTTCTTGAGTTCATCCATCGCTTTCGCGCTGGGAATGTGGTCGGGCAGGTGGGTGAACAGATGTCGAACGACTTTGGCGCGCAAGATCTGATGTATCCAGATTTGGGACCACCCTTTTCGCTCGAAATAAACATCTCCGAATGGATTCTTAATTTTGCGCGGGTAGAGGGTTAGTTTGGGATTGTTCAGCGTCGCCCGGCATCGGCAGAATAAGAGACCGTCTCTTTCGGGCGAGCGCATGGCGTGAGAAATCAGGCTCGCGATTTTATCGGTGACGAGTTGGATGGGGTACTTGTCATCCACGCACCAATAAATCCATTCTTCGTCGCCGATTTCCGCCAGCAAATGCAAAACAGTCCCCTTAATATCCGAGGGCGCCGTGAGATATTTGACCTGTTCGGTATCCAGTCCGCGAAGCTCCTGATAAGGAACATGAAAAACGAACGGATGGTCGGGCCATAACCGGTCATATCGAAGGATCATGTGCTCCGTGATCGCTCGATAGCGATCGTACGTAAGCACGATCGCTTTTATCTTATCCGGCAAATTCATAGCCAAACCGCTCTATATCGACTTTGAACTTATTCGCGATGATGTCCCTGGTTCGCGGCGTGTAATAGTCAGTGTAATGCCGCGCCCGTGGATTGGCTCTTTGATGGGGCAAGTTCTCGCTCAGGCCCAGCTTCTTCGCCACAAGAGCCCACTCCTCATCGAGCCGTTCGAATTTTCCAATGAAATCGGCAAGCACATTTCCATTGGGATCGACGAACCAATCCAATTGGTAACGGTGAGGGGACGAGTGAACGCAGGTGGCGCTGCTGTATTGAATCCAATCGACAAATTCGTCGAACGTCATTTTGTCCCTGAGTTGTTGCGCCTCGTTGCGCTCGTAAAGAGAGACGACGCGATCCCACGGATTGCGAACGAATCCAAATTTGAAGTAGGTCTCGAATTGCTTGCGTCCAATTTCTCTCCGGCGCTCTTCTGGAAGCAGCAAATAGAGAGAGGCCAGAATCCGGTTTTTTCTTCCGCCGAAGCGCGTCCAATACGTCTCCATTTGATTTTTGATCTGCCACAAATTCAGATGCGGTTTCCACGCTTTTCCCAGAATCGCCCTAACGCTGGTAGAGCCCGTCTTGGGCACTTCTACGAAAATGCATTTGTGTTTATGAGAGATCATCCTCGACCGCGGCTCATTGTACATTGAAAAATTTCCCAGGCATTAGAAAGAACGCTCCACGGCGGGTCGGTAGCTCAATCGGTAGAGCAGCCCCGAAAGCTTTCGGGGTTGGTTTCCGAATTGAAAAATCCTAGAGCTATTACAAACTGAATCTCCACGGGTCGGTAGCTCAATCGGTAGAGCAGCGCCCTTTTAAGGCGTTGGTTCCGGGTTCGAGTCCCGGCCGACCCAGTCCCTCTAGAATGGCGATTTACCTCTGAAAATTGGTAATTTGTTGAAGGCGCAACGACTCGTATCAAAACGCAGTCTATTCGTCAAATATTCGTCAAATGACAGGGACCCAGTCGCGCAGATGCACGCGAGAGAGGCCTACTTGGGGTGGGGCTCCTGCTGTCTGGAAACGTCAAAAGAGAGCCGAAATCACAAAAAGGAGAATAGTTTCTTTAACTCTTCCTGTGCCTTTGTCACTTTCATCATCCGGACGAATCTCGGAGCTGAATTTGCCCAGTTAAGATGGCTAGATTGAGAATTGGTTCACGCTGATTTTCTTCCGGCCAGAGCGTTTTATGGACACTTGCCACGTCTTTCACTTTTCCGGCAATCCCCAGCTTGTCTCGATGCTCGGCCGCTTGTTCTGCAGCTGCCGCGGTGAACCGACTTAGACCCAGCTTGGTTCCCTCTTTATGCTCGCTCAATATTGCAGCGAATGATTGAGGCACTGATTGCACCGGGGTGATTGCATCTGATTGCTGCTGCGTTGCGACCTGGATCTGTTGGGTCCAGCCGTGACGCTTCGCGTGAGCGAGAGCGGTGCTCTCTGGAATATTCATTTTGCGAGCGATTTCGCGGAGGCCAATCCCAGCTGCGTATGCGGTCTTAATCTGCTCCCAACACTCTGAGGAAATTCTGCTGCGGATCGTTCGCTTAGCTAGTGGTAGTTGGCCGCGCCTGACTGGCTCATGTTCGCATGAACATTTATGTTTAACTGGAGGAAAACGCAAAGGCTTTGACGTGACAATCATGAAGACAGACCGTAACGGCTCGAGGGTTTTGAGGGGCCGGGCACGAGCCTGCCTTTGTGGAGAACTCCGGCAATCGAATTATGCGATTTTATCGAATTTCTGCATCTTTCCGCGTAACGTCGCGCCGGATTTCCCGCAGTACACGGCGTGAACGGCCTGAGTCCTGTTGTGGCGGGCGCTAGGGCGCGCAAGCTGAATCCAACGAGGTTTGTAACCGAGCTGAAGCGGCGCAATGTTTACCGCGCAGCGGTCGCTTACGGAGTCGTTGCCTGGTTTCTCACACAGCTCACCACGCAGGTCTTCCCGTTTTTTGAAATTCCGAGTTCAGCAGTTCGTTTTGTTGTCATTGCGCTCGCGATCGGATTTCCAATCGCGATGCTACTCTCCTGGCTCTACGAATTGACCCCAGAGGGAATAGTGCGGACAGAGGATCTCGACCCGGTACAGGCGAGATCGGTTCAACGCGCCACCGGCCGGATCCTCGACTTCATCATTATCGGGGTGCTGCTGCTGGTGATTGCAATGCTGATTGTAGGGCAACGCCCGTTTTACAGGCAGCCTGGCGAGTCGATTTCTCAAAAAAGTATCGCAGTACTCCCCTTCGAGAATCTGAGCGAAGACAAAGCAAACGCCTATTTTGCCGAGGGTATTCAGGACGAGATTCTGACCCGCTTATCGAAGATCGCTGATTTGAAGGTGATCTCTCGCACATCCACGCAGCATTACAAAACAGCCCCTGAAAACCTGGCCGAGATCGCCAAGCAACTTGGGGTTGCGCACATCCTGGAAGGAAGCGTGCAGAAGAGCGGCGACGCTGTGCGCGTGAACGTGCAGCTGATCAAGGCTGCTGATGCTTCGCATCTTTGGGCCGATACCTTTGATCGCAAACTGATCGACATCTTTTGGGTTGAGAGCGAGGTGGCCAAAGCCATCGCCGATCAGTTGCGAGCGAAACTTACGGGTCATGAAGAGCAGGTCATCGCTGCTAAACCGACGGACAATCCTGAGGCTTACGATGCCTACTTGCGTGGGCTGGCTTATACACTGAAAACGACAACGTCACCCGCCAACGCCCTTGGCGCGCAGAAATATCTGAAACAAGCGGTGCGGTTGGACCCGAAGTTTGCCCTAAGTTGGGCGCTGCTGTCATACGTGGATGCGAGCGGCTACATCGTACAGAGTCTTCAACCAACGGTCGCCCTCCGTGAAGAGGCACGACAGGCAGCCGAGACCGCGCTCACTCTTCAGCCCAATCTGGGCGAGGCCGTAGTAGCCACGGGCTATTACCACTACGCCTGCCTGAAGGATTACGACACTGCCGTGCGTTACTTTGAGCACGCGCGCCAGTTCTTGCCGAATAGCAGTCGGATTCCAGAATCGCTAGCTTATGTCGCACGGAGACGAGGCGAGTGGGACCGGAGCGAGACGTACTTCAACGAAGCCGAGCGCCTCGACCCGCTCAACGTCAACCTGCTCAGCGAGCACGCGGGATCCTACATCATCCTTCGTCGTTTCCACGAAGCGCTGCGGAAGCTTGATCAGGTTCTCGATATCACACCCGACGACGTCGATACCCTCACGGTCAAGGCGGCTATCGCACAAGCCGAAGGGAACCTGCCGCGGGCTGCTGCACTACTAGCTCCGCTGCATCCGAACGCCGACGACTCCTATGCGTTGGAAACACAAGTTTACCAAGAGATCTTGGAACGCCGCCCTGCACAATTCACCCCTCGGCTGAAGGAAATCCTTACCAAGCCTGATCCCGCGTTGGGTCCCATCAATAGCGAACTGCGCTTTTGGCTAGGCTGGGCGCAAGAGGTGGCCGGCGACCATGTTGCCGCCCAGGCAAATTGGAGCCAGGCGCGTAGCGAACTGAAATCTTTTCTTAAAGAACAGCCGGACAATTATTTTCTCATTGGATATCTCGCGCTTACCAATATGGGCTCGGGCGACAAACCCGCCGCGTTGGCTCTGTCGGAACGGGCCATGACCGCGCTGCCGATCGAAAAAGACGCGGTGACTGGCCCCATTCCGATCGAGATCCTGGCCCGGGTGGCGGCGCAGATGGGAGAGCCCGACCGTGCCATCGCCGCTTTACAGAAACTACTCTCGTTACCGTCCGCTGGCGTTTTCCCTACGGGCCCGCTCACTCCTGCGCTGCTCCGGCTCGATCCCACATTCGATCCGCTCCGGAACGATCCGCGCTTCCAAAAGCTCGTCGCCTCGCCCACGCCGAAAAAACCGTAAAGCTCAACCACGCTGTTCTACGAAAAGGAGCCACGCTCGACATAACATGAAGTACTGGGAAATCATCGCCGACAAACTCAGCAAAGCCGGATGGAGTTGGGGCTGCGTCGCAACTGTGGATCGCGAAGCGCGAACGATCTTCGTGGCTGACGTACATCGCGGCGACGGAAAGAGTTTCGTTGAGCGTGCGGATGAGAAGCTGACCGTGTTTGCGGAACTGGAATCATCAATCTGCGCTTGCGGTGAATTGTCTTGACCAACGATCCAGATTTTTTTAGAACTCGGCGGCGTCAAAAAGATCTGAATCAGGTGGAGGACTCTTCCCCCGCTAGGGTTCTTCGCCTCTTCCAGACCTGTAATCGCAGAATCAATACGGCGGGGAAACAAAAAGGAAATATCGACTGCCGGCGCTTGAAACCTTTATTTTCTATATCATCGCTGGTCGCTGCAGGTTTGTTGGGCGCAATTGTTCCAATAAACGCGCATGTCAACGTTACCCAGTATCACAACAATAGTTCGCGTGATGGCCTTTACATCGATTCGGCCTTCACCCAGTCGGCGGCCGCGAACCTGAATCGCGACTTAAACTTCGACGGTACGATCGTAGGCAACGTTCTCGCGCAGCCACTTTACATCGAGGGCGGTCCAAACGGTCCAATGGTCATTGTGGCGACGGAATCGAATAACGTTTATGCGCTCGATAATGTGCACGGCACTATCATTTGGCAGCGAAATGTGGGCCCTTCGGTGCCGGCAGACCAAATCCATTGCACTGAGGTTGGTTCTGCGGGGATCACCGGCGCGCCTGTTGTCGATCTTGCTTCACGGGCGCTGTTTTTGAACGCGCTGACCACGCCCGATGGCGGCGCGACCAAGAAACATTACATCATTTCGCTTAATGTAGACACGGGCGACATTAACCCGGGCTGGCCGGTGGATGTGGAGCTGACGGCTCATTACAATGGCACGACTTTCATTCCAGCCAACCACATGCAAAGTGCGGCGCTCGCCATCGTAGGCAATATTCTTTATGTTGGATATGGGAGCCACTCGGATTGCGACCTTTTTTATGGCTGGCTGGTGGGCGTGCCGATAAATAATCCGGCCAGTGTAACAGCATGGGCCACCAGCGCTCTAGACGGCGCCATCGGCGGCGGTATATGGGGCGCGGGCGGTGTAGCCAGTGATGGCACGAATCCGTTCGTTGCCACCGGCAACAGCTACAGCACCGGCGGGGTCTGGAATGGCGGCGAAGCAGTGATTCGGTTTCAACCGGGCCCGATCTTTAGCGGCAATTCCAGCGATTACTGGGTGCCGCTCAATTGGTCGAGCCTTGACCAGGCGACCACGGAAATTGCGGGCGCGGGCCCGGTACTGGTCGATGTGCCGGGGGCAACGCCCTCTCGTCTCGTCGTGCAAATGGGCAAGGATGAATACGCGCATTTACTTAATCGCAATAACCTTGGTGGTATCACTGCGCCTATAGCAGAAGCACGGGAAGCCTGGAGCTACATATATGGGGGACCAGCCGCTTACCGAACTAACCAGGGCACCTATGTGGCTTTTCGTGCCGGCGCCGACGCGCTTAAGACTTTCCGCATTACTGCGACCAATCCACCTGGCATCATCGACGGATGGACTGTGAATCGGGGCGCTGGCGGTTGCGGGACACCTTGGGTCACCTCCACGGACGGGACTAATAACATGATCGTCTGGGTAGTCGGCACCAGTAGCGAGAACTCTAATTCCGATGGTGACCAGCGATTACATGGTTACGACGGAGATACGGGTGCGGTTGTTTATGGCGGTGGCGGCGCTAATGAATTGATGGCGGGAACGCACAAGTGGAGGACTACCGGCATTGTTGCCCGCCGCCGCATCTACGTTGCTGGTAACAACAAGGTGTACGCTTTTACCGTAACGCAATGCGTGGTTCCTAACTTTATAGGGACTCGCATCAGGAGAGCTACTTCGACTTGGGTGGCTGCTGGATTCAGAAAAATCAACATTACCAAGGTTGGAAATCCGGGTCAGTTAATCAATTTCCAAAGTATTCCGGCTGGAACATTTGCGAATTGTAGTACAACTACGATTACTGTTAGCCACTGATTTGCGTGGGTAACACGCAGCGGATTAAGGCATCGTGTGATCGGCTGTGGTCTGCTGATTATGTCGATCATAGGTTTATTTGTCATGGCACCTTAAAAGCATAAACTTTGTTATCCGCGGCGAAATAGATCCGGCCGCGAGCGACGATGCCGGTGTTCCATTTGCGTGTTCCAGTCATTAGCTCGTTAGCTCCGCCGCCAGCGTAAATGACAGCGCCTGTGTCGCCATTGTAAGCGTGCAACCTCTGGTCGCCCCCGGCTCCGGCTACCCACACAATCGCATTACTTTGTCCATCGGTTGTTGTAACCCACGGCGAGCCCTCCCCGTTCTGGTTGACTGTCCAGGCAGGTACTATAGTCAGTGGATTTGTGGAGACAATTTTATAAGCTGAAACAGAAGCGCTTCCGTTGCGAAAAACAAAATAGGTTCCCTGGGCTGTGCGATAAACGGCAGCCGATTGGCCCCAGACAGAATTGCCAACATTCGCACTAACTACCGGCGCCCTGATACCGCCCAGGTTATTGCGCCTGAGCAAATAAGCCTTGCCATCTTTGCCCAGCGCAAGCACCAGGCCTGAAGGTGTCGCGCCCGGAACATTGACCAGCACCGCACCGCACCCGCCAAGATCGGTGTCTGTTTGGTCGAGGTTGAACCAATTAGTAGGTGCCCAGTAGTTGGCTGGGACGGAGTTAAAGACCGGCCCTGGCTGCAAACGAATAACCGCTTCACCGCCGCCCCAGACCTGATTAGTGTTAAAGGTGTTCCCGGTGACTACGAATATATCGACACCATTGCTGGCAACCCCGCCATGTCCCCAGATGCCGCCACCAATAGCATTTGTTGCCCAGGCGGTCACCCTAGCAGGATTATTGACAGGCACGCCCACGACCCAGCCGTGATAAACGCCGCAATCGCCTGAGTGCCCGGAATAAGGCACATACACTACGCCATGGACCAGCCCAAGCGCAGCGCGTTGGTTCTGGATTAGCGAATTAAAAGCCGTGCCGTTATATGTAGCTTTAGCATTTACATCTACCGGCCAGCCCGGTCGAACCGCGCCCGTGTCCACGTTTAGAGAGTAAATGAAATGTTTCTTCGTCATCCCATCAACAAAAGCATCGAAAAAAAGCGACCTCTGACCGGGATTCACAACAGGCGTGCCGGTGATGCCCAACGGATTAATATTGCCGCACGGCAACCCGGAAGTAACAGGACTGCCTACGTTGCGCTGCCAGATCACTGCGCCGGTAACGGCGTCCAGCGCATAAATGTTATTCGATTCAGTGACAGCAATAACTTTTGCCCTGTTGCCCGGACCGCCCTCGACATAAAGCGGTTGCGCGTAAACGTTTCCGCTAATTGTGCCATTGAAAGATAAATCACGCTTTAGACCGGCTGCAGCCGCACGTGTAAAAACAGGATCAATATAAAGACCATCCCGGTTCCTGTGGTTGTGTTCCTGGGTAACGTTAACCTGCGCATTTATCGGAAGAACTGCACTCCACAAAGCAGCAACGACTAGCGAGAAAATCGAAATTCGATGTTTCATAAAATGCGCGGGTGGCAATCTTCGCGCGACTTTTTACCACAGTGCGCTTGCTGAATATCGCGCGTTCTTTCAGAAGTGGTTGCATCAAAAATATTCGCGAGGCAACGCGTCATCAAAGACTGTCAAGCTTTCCGACAGTTAACGCATCCAGGCGTTGAATCACACAGATTAAGTTTGCCTAACGAATCATTACCTGCGTAGCATCCAGAAACTGTGACAACAAACTGCGAGCACTCAGCGGTGTGGGGAGGCGGGTATTGGACACCGTGCTGATTCATAACACCGCGCAAGGTTAAGGTCCCCGTTTAATTTTAGCCCCTCGCCGTTTGTTGCACTGTTTCTTAGCGGTCGAACGATCTGGATTGTTGACGCGCCTCGCGGCGACGGCCCGGCGCTTGCGAATTCAAGTATCTGGTCGCACGGTCTGGATAGATCAAACCCTTTCTTCAGAAAGGATAAAGTTATGTTGCGAAGCCTTAGGCAGCTTTACGGAAAAAAGCTCGGCGCCTGTGACGGCGAAATCGGCCATGTGAAGGACTTCTATTTTAATGATCAACAATGGGCTATCCGCTATGTGGTCGCGGTCACAGGTTCATGGCTATCGGGCCGCTTGGTGCTGATTTC
>JBKPLX010000171.1:0-15803 GCA_046731855.1 Verrucomicrobiota bacterium
TGAATGTCACTCCGTAAAGTGCCTGGGTTGTTCCATGAGTTTGGATGGTCCAGTTAGACCCCCCATCTGTAGTTGTCAGAATTTCTCCCGCAAAGCCGACTATGATACCGTTGTTAGCGTCTACAAAAGAGACCCCGTACAATATTTGTAAGCTTCCGCTTGTCTGACTGATCCAATTATTCCCTCCATCTGTCGTTCTGATTATTAAACCGACAGGACCAATAGCCGTCCCGGTATTTGCATCCGTGAACGAAACATCGTGAAGGTCAGATGGGCTCGGACTGGTCTGATCGAACCAATCGTTCCCACCATCCGTTGTCCTGAGAATGGTGCTGTTTGATCCAACAATAGTGCCCGTATTGACATCCGTGAAAGAAACTCCGTTAAGGTTATTTATCGTGTCGCTTGTTTGGCTAACCCAGTTGGTTCCTCCATTTGTGGTCCTGAGAATTGTACCATTTTCGCCAACAGCACTGCCATTATCCGTGTCGGTGAAAGACACGTCATTAAGAAGGCTGGTTGTTCCGCTCGCTTGATTAGTCCAGTTTCCGCCACCATCTGTGGTTCTTAGAATCAAGCCATCTGAACCTACCGCAGTGCCGGTATTCGCATCTGTAAAAGAAACGCCAAATAAGACGTCGGCCATTCCGTCTCTCTGAATCGTCCAATGATTTCCTGCATCTGTTGTCCTTAGAATGGCTCCAAAATTACCTACAACTGTTCCAGTATTTGGATCTGTAAACGCAACGCCATAAAGATCGTCGTCCGTGCCGCTCGCAAGGATATTCCAATTGTTTCCTCCGTCTGTGGTTCGGAGGATTGTCCCCCTGGCTCCAACTGCAAACCCATTGTTGGTATCTATGAATGAGAAATCCTGTAGCGTGTTACCTTGCGGAAGTCGATTTTGCCATGTCCACTGCCCAGACGACGAACCCACCCCCGCCTGGTTCGATATCTTGCGTGTTATCGGACTTCCACTAAGTCCAGCATGGATAGTCGCCGTCAGCCCGCAGGCTCCGCTAAGGCTCCAAATAAGGAAAGGCAGTTTCAGCCGCGCAAATTTCATGGCCATTTCTAACAATCGTTGGTTGGTTGCCTAGCCGGGCGGAGTAGGGCGAGGCCTTGGTGTCGGACGAGTCCTGGGCGTTGGAGTAGGTCTTCCAATCGGAGTTGGCGAGACTGTCGCCGTCGCCGTTGGCGTGGCTGTAGGCGGCGGTGGTGTGACTGATGGTGTTGTCGAAGGAATTGGCGTCGCCGTTGGCGTAATACTCGGCGTTTCCGTCGGTGTAGGCGTAGAACTAGGCGTAGCAGTCGGTGTCGGTGTAGCTGTTGGGCTCGGGGCAGGTGTTCCGCTCGGGCAATGGTTGAAAGCCATGTGCGCGCTGAGGGCGCCATTTTGGGCGCCTGGCGTCGCGACGTTGAGCGTGCCGACGTTGCCGTTTATCGCAGGCCAGGCATCCATTGACCCAAAAGTGCCGCCGATCGGCGTGGGGTCACCCCGGCGCGCGGCGATCAACAAATTGCCGTCAGTCAATCCAAGGACAAGGCGGTCGCTTGTGCCGTTGCTATCGAGATTAGCCCAGAACACGACATTCCCTGCCGCGTCGATTGTCTGCATTGGATTACGCGAGAACGCCAGGCCAAGGCATTCCCCGCCATCGATGGGATCGAAAAACACGACGACTTTTCGCCAATTACCGGGAGCTCCCGCGAACCAACCAGAGTTGATCGTATCTGGAGTGGGATGGTAATCAGCAAAGAAAGCAATTTGTCCGGCATTGTTAATTGCAGCAGCCTGCATATCAAGATAGGTCCCACCGATTGGCGTAGGATCAGGCACCTTGACGTACCATTCGTCGGCCTGGCCGGTGCGAACGACGATGCCGCGCTCGGTGATGCCGCCGCTCACGATGGCGCGGAAGGCAAACTGGTCCGAGTCATTAATATCCGGGACGGGACCACCGGGAATAAAAGTTCCATCCTGGAACCCGAAGCTCTCAGTGCCAAGGCCGGAAAACGTTCCGCCTCCCGGCGCGGGATCGCCGAGGGCAGCCACCTTTGTGACCACGCCGTTGTCCCACATGAATAGGTTGCTGTTGACCGTTTCGCCAACCTGGGACGCAAGGAACACGACCTTTCCGTTGTTATTCATGGAGCCTGGACCAACCGCCCCGAATGTACCTCCGATCGGAGAAGGATCACCAACGGCGGCGACCTTGACAATTTCCCCGGAAGCCCCGCGATAAAGGAACAATGCGCGCCGTGAATCGCCGCCATTGACATCGCAAAAGAAGAGTACATCGCCCGCATCATTAATATCCGGTGTGAAAACGGTGTTTTCGGAAAAGAAGCCGCCGAAATGTCCACCTATCGGTGAAGCATCACCGCAATCTGAAGTTGTATCGCCGCCACCGCCTAGCCCGCCACAGCCAATAGCGATTGCGGTGATTGTACCGTCTGAGTCGGCGACGAAGACGCCCTGATTACGGTCTGAGCCATCGACTTGCGAGTTAAATGCGACGCGCCCGGATGCATTAACGGTGGTAGGATTGGCGAAAGCCACGGGATTCAACGTCCCACCATTAGTGTTAGGGGCGACTTGGCCGTGCGCCGCACGAGACTCCACGCCACAGATGGTGCCCGGCGGAGCGCTAGGACTGGTAAGGCTGTTATTTTGCTGGGGCGACGCAATCTGCGTTCGTTGCGCAGTATCGTGAACTCTAACGAGGGTCTTTGTGCCGTTGGCGCTGCGAAGATCGCTGCGTGATGTCCCTGCGTTCGGCTGCGGCCTCTTGTTATTCTGCGGCTGGCCCTGCGCGAACCGTATCATGTTAATGCCGATAAACAGCAGAACGAGGAAAGACGCGCCTCGAACAAGGTGCGTCATCATAGTAGTAAGCGGCCTTTTATTCATAGTTGATTAACTTTCAGCGATTTCATATTTATCAAGGCACGCCCTTAGCCCGGTGATGTCGGCCGAGGAGGCGGCGTTAGACGAGACCTGGGCGTTGGAGCAGCTCTCGGCGTCGGGCTCACCGTCGGCGTAGCCGAAGGTGTTGGTGGTGGCGTGGGTGTCTCGCATGGAACCGGTTCGCACCGAGCTTCACAGCTTTTGGCTACGGCGGTGTAGGGCGTGGGTGTGGAGTCGGACGAGGCCTCGGAGTAGCTCTTGGCGTAGCAGTCGGCGTCGGTGTAGCTGTAGGCGGCGGTGGCTGACCGCCGTTTGTTGTCCGCAGAATAACTCCGCCATCACCGACCGTGATGCCTCTCAATGCGTCGCTGGCAAACGAGACATCATGGAGACTTGCAGTGGTTCCGCTTGTTTGATCAGTCCAGGTCGTTCCGGTATCAGTGGTGTGCAGAATTCTGCCGCCCGAACCAGCGGCAAACCCGCTGGCCGCGATTGGGAAAGCGAGGCCTTCTATCGCCTGATCAAAGAATAAAGTCGACCAATTCGTCCCGGAGTCGGTGGTTCTTGCAATTGCACCCCTCCCGTCAAAAACGCTTCCTGAAACAACACCCGTATTTTGATCGAGGAAAAACACATCATTGGCGCCGCCCTCGTTGCCGTCGAAGTAAAAGGGCTGAAAAGCCCAACTCGCACCGCCATCTGTGGTAGTGCCAACCAACGCTTGAAAAATCGAATTTTGTCCCGCAACAAACCCATTAGTGGCACTCAGCATGTGAGCGCCTGGGAATCCGCCGCTGAAGAATCCACTCTGGCTGATCTGCCATGACGCTCCTGAGTCAGTTGAGTAAAGAATATCTTGCGAGTCCCCTCCGCAAATCCCGTTTGTACCGTTAAATGAAACTGATCTAAGGCCATCTTTCACGCCGCTGGCAATGCTTTGCCAGGCCGCGCCTCCGTCAGTTGTGCGAAGAATTGTTCCGCTGTCGCCGACCGCGACTCCTTCATTGGGATCAAGAAAATAAACGCCATGCAATGTGTTGCTTGTCCCCGATGTAAGCGGCGTCCAAGTCGCTCCGGCGTCAGTGCTTTTCAGAATCGTGCCCGTATCTCCCACAACGAACCCTGTTCCAGAATCAAGGAAAACAGCGCCGTTCAGATTGCTGGTCGTCCCCGAGTCAACCGGAGACCATTGCCCAAAAACGCTCAAGCTCGAAAAGAAAACAAGCAGGAATGAAAGATGAATTGGCCCAAGTTTTGACATTCGTTACCTCCGTTTAAATCCCAGCCTGCTTGAAACGACCACCCGCGCAATTATTGCTAGCCACAAAAATGGGGAAAGCAAATTGCCAGATCTCGAAGAGTCGCAAGGCCAGACTGGAGCGATTGCAGATTCTTCAAGAAATCGAAATGCGCGCGGGCCGAACTCAAATTCCGCAGAGCGGAACGAATAGTTTAGAAGAACCATTCAGCGCGTTACCGGCGTCGTGAATACATCGAGCGGGGCTACAACCCATCACTGGTGGCGGATCACTCATCGTCGGGAAATTAGCGGTTTAGGTCCGAGGCGGTGTTGGGCGAGGCGGTGGCGTCGGGCGAGGTCTCGGTGTGGGTGTAGGTCTTGGTGTGGCGGTCGGCGTCGGAGTTGGGGTTGGTGTTGCCGTTGGTGTGACGGTCGCCGTAGGCGTAGATGTTGGTGTTGGTGTTGGTGTTGGAGAACCCTCGTATAATTCCGCGCTGGCAAGAACATTGACGGTGGCGTCAAATCCCCCTGCAACAAGCACCTTGCCGTTTGGCAGCAACGCCGCCGTGTGCCAATAGCGTCCGGTGTTGAGATTGCCGGTGGCAATCCAGCTCCCACTCCCCTGATCGTACAGTTCCGCGCTCTGGGAAGCACCGATGTTACTATCAAGTCCACCGGCAACAAGCACCTTGCCATTCAACAGCAATGTTGTGGTATGCAGATAGCGCGCAGTGTTAAGACTGCCAGTGGCGGTCCAACTCCCGCTCGCCGGATCATACAATTCCGCGCTCGTCAACGCGCCGCCATCAAATCCACCAGCGACAAGCGCCATACCGTTGGGCAGCAACGTCGCCGTATGTTGAGAGCGTGCGGTGTTAAGGTTGCCAGTGGCAGTCCAGTTTCCGCCTTGCCGGGTCGTACAGCTCCGCACTTACGAGATTGTCAAAGTTGCTATCAAACCCTGCCGCAACAAGTCAGCACTCAGAGTTGTTTATACGCTCCAGTGTTGTAGCCGTTTCGCTGTGTCGAGGCGCTGGGCATTTTCAAGATAACTTCCCGGGGCTAGCTAAAGAATCAGCTTTTGGGTTTGCGTCCGAGTTCTTCCAGCAATTCGATTTGGATTTGCTGAATCTCGAACAAGCGGTTGTATTGGCGGCGCAGCAGATGGTCGATTTTTTCGTGCAAATGCCGGATCTCAAGTTCGGCTTTCAGATTCACTTTGTAATCGTTCTCCGCTCGTAAACGATCTCGCGCCTCGGCCCGGTTTTGACTCATCATGATGATCGGCGCTTGTACTGCCGCCAGACAGGAGAGAATCAGATTGAGGAGAATGAACGGATAAGGATCGAATGCGTGCGTCACGAGCAGGACGCCATTGATGACGATCCAGATAAGGAGAACTGCGCCAAACGTGATGAGGAATTTCCAGCTGCCACCGAACTCGGCGATGTGGTCAGAGAGTCGCTCGCCAAAAGTGAGCTTTTTCTCGAATTGCTTGCTTAAATCGCTGGAGAGAATCTCGTGTTGATGCAGGCTCTCGATGACTTCTTTGTCGAGCGCGGAAAGTTCGCCAATCTCTTCTTCCAAAACTTCTTTGACGTAATCCTTTCGGAATTCGCCCAGGTCGTCCAAGCAGATAAACCCTTTGCTGTCCAAGGCGGGCATCTCTTTTTTGATGAACTCGAGAAGCGACGGTCGAACCAGTTCTGCCACCATTCCACCGTGTGGTGATTTCGTTTTTTTGCAGATCTGACAGACCTGCGATGTGGTTGCAGTTTGGTTCATCGGAATTTCGCCGCTGAATTAAGCTGTTGTTCGGCCACTTGTCGATGCTGGCTTGAATCGATCATTCGCAGTTCTAAGATTCGGCGATGGAAGAAGCGGAGGTCCCCCTCGAGCATTTGCAGGAACAAGTCCATCACAAGGCCGAACACAGCGGAGAAACATGGATTTTGTGGGTGGCCTTGAGCACTGCGATTCTCGCCGTGCTTGCCGCAATTGCCGGACTCCTCTCCGGACAACACGCGAACGAGGCGATGATGAACCAAATCGAGTCGTCCGATCAATGGAACTATTACCAGGCTAAGAGCATCAGGGCCTCAGTGCTTGATGCAAAAATCTCGCTCTCCGGCGTGCCTAACGAATCAGACCAATCAAAGCGGGATCGTTACGAGAAAGAGCAGGAACAAATCAAATCGGAAGCCGAGCGTAAGGAAGCCGCAGCGAAATCAAACTTTCACAAGCACGAAGTGTTCGCGCGCGGCGTGACCATGTTCCAAATCGCGATTGCCATCGCGGCGATTTCCGCGCTCACAAACAGACGGCATTTTTGGATGGTGAGTTTGCTTTTCGGTATTGTTGGCTGCGTGTTTTTGGTCCTCGCGGTGGTCGCACGGTAGGGCCGATTGACCCATTCGACTTTGACCGGGGCGGAGTGCAAGGCGGGCTGGCAGTTCTGCCTCAAATACTACCTGTCCTTATGCAAGGTCGGCGACATGCCCGGCTGCGATTGCGCCAGCTACACGGCGGAAGCTACGGCAGCCAAGAACGGAGGAGGCCGAGTGAAGCGACTTCTAAGCGCATCGCAAAATCGAGGAACAAGACCGGCGAATCGAACAATTAACGGCACAGTTGAAAGAGCATGCTGCGTTGATTCAAAGCGTGAACGATAAGATCAAGCTTAACATTTCAGCGCCGCAAGCGGTGGCCAACAAATCACTAAACAATTCGCTTAAGCTTTGAGTTAACCTATCATCAGAAACCTAAAATCATTATGAAATCACTGACCACCATCCTCACCATCACATTGCTTGCCCTTTTGCCTGTAACATTTATTCAGGCGCAAGGCACACCGAAACCCGATCAGAAAATCGCCGGAGCCGGCAAACGCACCGACGTTTATCACGTCCATTTTACCAAGGCCG
Organism: Verrucomicrobiota bacterium; assembly: GCA_046731855.1. Classification (GTDB taxonomy): domain Bacteria; phylum Verrucomicrobiota; class Verrucomicrobiia; order Chthoniobacterales; family UBA10450; genus Udaeobacter. The sequence goes on from JBKPLX010000171.1 coordinate 7,076, forward strand.
CTCCGGGTAAAGCGGTCCAGTTGGGCGATTGGCTGAAGACGCCTAATCCCAATAACCCAATGCCAGAACACTTCATTGTCCTTCGCCACCAGGACGGCGATGCCTGGGATTATGTTGTCATCACGCATCTGGGTCCAAAAGCGACCGTGGAAGCTGCTGGCTCTACTGTGCCTCCAGATAAACGTGATCTGAGCGCGTGGCACACAGATACTTTTGTGAACGGTCCGTCCTGGGAGGAGTTCACCAAGGCCATGGGTATTGATGGTGATTCAGCATCGAAGAGTTCGGGCTCGGTTTATTCCGTCTCTTACTATCGGCCTATACCAGGCCATCGGGAGCAGCTGGAAAGGATGCTCAGCGAAGCACCGACCGGACCAAGCGATACAACTGCTGGCAACGTGTTGATGCAACACCTCGAAGGCGGTCCCTGGACGTTTCTAGCGATCGCTCGCTACAATTCATGGGATGACTTCGCCACCGGTGAAAAAAACAGCGTCGCCCAGACCAGCAAGAAGGATAGCCCCTGGTTGCGCATGCGTGATCACACCGATTATCATACCGACACGCTTACGGACCGCATTGCGCCGTAAGCGCTGCTAATCGCGAATCATCAGACACGAGATTGGCGCCCCGCATCTCACCGACGTACCTCACTTCTGAGCTGTGGCGTTTCTTTCGCAGAAACCCCAGACCAAATCGTTGTCTATGACAATCAGCGACTTACTCGCGCGCCGGTCATTGCCCGGCGTTGTTCTGGTCTTCGCCGCGTGCTGGTTCGCGGATGGGCAGCGCGCCATTCCCGCTGTTTCCGTGCGTAATACTCGCGCCAGTAATCAGCGGTGCGTATTCGGGGCCGACCACGCCTTTTAACCTTATCCATAAGATCAAAATCACCAACTGCGCCAACAGATCACAAAGACTATTCAGAGCGTCTTTAATTCCTGGCCCGCAGACGCGAATTGCCGATTGCGTCCGCCTCGCCACGAGCAAAAATCGGTGCGGGGCCGCTGCAATCGTCAATTTGCGTTTTTAACGAAAAAGTCGGCCTTTACCATTATTCTCCGGAAATGGCAGAGCGAAGTTTCCAAAATGTTCCAAAAAACCGAAAACATCTAAAACTCGAGAGCTCGCAACGATGGCAGGCTGACCGGACAATTGTACACGCTAGCCATAGGCCGCGGAGCCTTGCAAAAGGCTACTAAGGTCGCGAGTCTGCTTTTGAAAGGCCGCGCTCGCCGAGCCACGGGAAATGGCGTCGCGGTCTGCGCCTGCGGGATTTGAGACCGAACGATTCGATCGCTTTGGTTCGAATATGCGCAACGGCTTGGTCTACTGAATCGGTGGCATAGATCAGGCTTAGATCCCTGGCGGCGATCATTCCACGCTGTGCCATCTTGTCGATGAAGTAGAGCAGTTCCTTCCAATAATCGGTTCCCATGATTACAATCGGGAAATTTTTGATCTTCCCGGTTTGGATCAGGGTGAGCGCTTCGAATAATTCGTCCAGCGTCCCCGCCCCGCCCGGCATTACGACAAACGCGTAGGAGTACTTAACCAGGAGCGTCTTGCGAGCGAAGAAATAATGCATCCGCACACAACGATCGAGATAAACGTTTGTCGGTTGCTCGGAGGCCAGCTCGATCGTGCATCCAACCGAACGTCCACCGGCTTCTTTGGCGCCGCGGTTCGCCGCTTCCATGATGCCGGGGCCGCCACCAGTGATCACGGTGAAGCCAAGCCGCGCAATGGCAGCGCCCATTTTTCTGGTTAGCTCATAATGCGGATCGCCAGGCCTAATCCGGGCTGAGCCAAATACAGTCACGCACGGACCGACGAAATGGAGAGTCCGAAAACCACGCAGAAAATCACGCATCACCCGCAAAAGGGTAAAAAACTCTTCGAAACGCGAGCGTGGCCCTTCGAGAAAGATTTCGTCGTTCGGATCCGAAGTATCGCGTTGCGCCGAACTAGAAACCTCTGATGTTCCGGAGATCGAGTCGTCGTCGTTTTGCACGAAAGTTTGATTAACCGCTACCCGCTCGCGTAAAACTAAGCACGAGTATCTCGGGGTGGCATGTCGTTGCCACCCGAAACAACGTTGCTCGCCATTTGACGAACTCTTTTCAACCAACACCGCGCCCATGCGTATTCAGTGGCGAGGATAGCCAGGCCCAAGGGAATCACTATGAATGCGGGTCCTGGCAAAACTAAAAGGGCAATCCCGATCAGCAGAACGGTTGCGCCCACCACGGAGACGATCACACGCCTGACAATCTTGATATTCTCGGTGCTCCAAATACCGGAAAGACGTTTCCACCATGGGAGCGAGCCGATTGACTGTTCGTTGCTAGCGCAAGGCGTCATGTAATTAAATCGTCGCTTACACTAGATTCGACCGGGGCGTGGGAAGCCAGGGCCTCCCCAACACACCTACTCGACCTTTCTACTGATTAGTCTTTGATAGCAGCCTGTAAACGGTCAAGAAAAGGGACCTGTGTCGGCTTGATTTTGCGTCTCGCAACTTCGTCAGAAAAAAAGCGCGCCTGATCAACCTCTGGAAACATCTTGCGCTTTCCGGAACGTGGCGGCCATTCCATTTCGAAGAAGTTTGATTTCGGCTCGAATGATTCCGGCAAATCGCCTTCGAACGCCCAGCCGTGCACAGTTTTGCCGCCTTTTTGTATGATGGAGCCGAGCTCAATGTAGTTGCGAACAGTTTTGGGTCGGAATCCGACCTCTTCTTCAAATTCAATCCGAGCCCGGGTCAGCAAATCTTCTCCCGGAGCCGCCTCGCCCTTTGGAATTGTCCATGCGCCGTCGTCTTTGTGGACGTGGAAGGGTCCGCCGGGATGCGCCAGCAGAACTTCCAATTTGTCTTTCCTGCGCCGGAACATCAGCAGACCGGCGCTGATTCGACTTCGCAGCGAATTAGGTTTTTTAGGCATTATTTTCGCCGGCGGCGGCTCTTGTCACTGGCTCTCCCTGGTAGAGGATTGATTTCAACGGCCGATGCGGCCCGGTGGCCAGCCCTTACTCCAGACATGAAAAGTATATGTGAAGACTATATAACCAAACAGATCGTGCTTCGGACCATTATTGACATAGAGCGCGGGATTGAACTGGAAGTCTGGTGTGACGTTGCAGGTGAACCCGATCGTTGATGAGTTTTCAGACCCGCTTTGGAAATCGACTTGCACACGCCACCTCTCATTGAAGTCGTAGGCGTAGCCGAGGATTGCTTCGTTTTTGTAGCCGGCATGAATCGCTCCGGCGATTACTTTGTGATGCTCAGTGTAGTAGCCAGCTTCGATGTATGGTTGAGGATCGACGTCCAGGTGAGGCGACCAATTGACGAACCCAACAGAAAGAAGAAAAGGCTCTTTCGTTAGCAATCCGATTTCCGTCCCGAAAATCCATTCGTCCGGTTGAAATCCGCGAAACACCGCGACCTCCGCCCATCTCGTTAAGCCCAGCTCGGCTTGCAATTGATACGGGTTCGCAATCCGCTCGTCCTGGATTTGCAGACTCAATGAGAGATCCCCCTTCGGCTGCAAATCCGGGGTCACGATTTGGCTCAAGCCTTTCGTTGTAGCGAACGATGACGGAACGCTCGAAAGTATAGTGATCATTACGACCATGATCTTTACGCGGCCGATTAACTCTTTTTTCGACGTTCCTTTAAGCAAACCGTTCCACATTTCGCCGCGAGTAAAACGGGTGTTTGCGAATTTGTCGATTCCATGTTGAACCAAGGCTGGGCGATTTTAAGATTATCGATGATGCGCGTGCTCGCCGTTGACGCTTCTCTGCGCAACACCGGTGTCGCAATTGTCGATGCAAACAATGGCAAACCACGTTCGGTTTATTTTGGGACAATCCACAACGCCAGTTCACTGCGTTCTTCATCCTGTCTGGTTGCAATCCGTGATCGGTTGGCAGAACTCATTCGGGAACACGAACCGGATTGTTGCGCGCTCGAATCGGTCATTTACGTGCAAAGTCATAAGACTGCGATTCTCCTGGGAGCCGCGCGAGGCGCCGCCATCCTGGCTGCCGCAGAGAGCGGATTGCCAGTTTTTGAATATTCACCGAGGCGAATCAAACAATCCACTGTTGGCCGCGGCGGCGCCGGAAAAAATCAAGTGGCGTTCATGGTACGCGCACTTCTCGGTTTAACGGAAACGCCGGGTGCAGATGCCGCCGATGCGCTGGCGATCGGGCTGACGCACCTGCGATCGCAGGAAGTCGCGAGTTTGGGCGTCCCGGGAGCGACACGGATATGAACGCAGCGGATGTTGATCTTCGCGTGCGCTGGCTCGGGAAAATGGAATTCCAACGCGCATTCGCTTTGCAGGGAGAAATTGTATCGAAGAAGCACGAGCACCATTCACAAGAAGATCAATTGCTCTTACTCGAGCATGAACCCGTTTACACGATCGGCCGGACGCCGGATCGATCGAGTTTGTCTGCCCGCCGTACGGTCGGACGGATTCATCATGTCGAACCCGGCGCCGCTCATTTGCCGCATCCTCTTTTCGTCATCAATCGCGGCGGCCAGGCCACCTATCACGGGCCTGGGCAGTTAATCGGTTATCCCATCATCGATCTGCGCCGATGCGGAAAGGATTTACACAAATATTTGCGCTGGCTCGAACAATCGCTCATTAAACTCCTCGCCGAACACGGGATTGCTGCTAGGCGGCGGGAATCGCTCACCGGGGTTTGGGTCGGCGACCGCAAGATTGCTTCCATTGGCGTGGGCGTTCGTCATTGGATCACCATGCATGGCTTCGCCTTGAATGTATGCGGCGATCTTTCTCCTTTTAATCACATCGTTCCCTGCGGCATTAATAATGTTGTGATGACATCCATCGAAAAAGAAACGGGGGCGGCATTTTCCGTAGCCTGCGTTGCCGCGTCGCTTGAAAAGTTGGCACTAAATCAAATTGGTGACTTGCGCGTTATTCGGCAGGCACAACCGATTAACGTTTAACGAATAGGATTTTAACAACAGAGTATGATCCCTCTTGAAGACAACGTTGGTGATATCATCGGAAAAGCGCAACGCGGTTTGGGAATTTCCGATTCCGAACTGGCAAAAAAGGCAAGCGTCGACTTACAAACAATCCGCAAACTACGCGAAGGCGATTTTGATGAGGCGGCGCTGTTGCGCGTCGCACCGGTCCTAAATCTTGCCGCGGACCCGCTTTGCGAGCTGGCGAAGGGCGAATGGCGTCCGGAAAGAATCGACGAGCGCGATGGTTTCGCGCAATTCAACACGCGTTTTCACGATATGACCGTGAACGCGTATTTCGTCTGGGACCCGGCAAGCCGCGCCGCGGCGGTCTTCGATACGGGTGCCGATTGCAGTGAAATGGTGCGTTTTGCTAATCGTCACAAATTGACCGTGCAACTGATTTTCCTTACCCATGCGCATCCGGATCATGTCGCGGATTTACCCCGTCTGCGCGAGGAGACCGGCGCGAACGTTTTTGGCCCTGCTCGCGAACCTGTCTCGGGCGCGGAGCCGATCGACGAAGGAAAGCACTTTCATCTCGGGAATTTGGAAATTGATACGCGACGTACCTGGGGTCATTCGCAGGGTGGAATAACATATGTCGTGACTGGCCTTGCGCGCCCCATCGCGATTGTGGGCGATTCGCTTTTTGCTGGATCAATGGGCGGCGGAAACGTTTCCTACCAGGACGCATTACGAAATAATCTCGAGAAAATCCTCACATTGCCGAATGAAACGATCATTTGCCCGGGACATGGCCCGATGACCACGGTGGGCGAAGAGAAGCAGCACAATCCGTTCTTTGCCGGAAAAATTTGAGAGGCGAGGCTTCGGTTTTAATGAGTCGGTAGAGAGAACAGGTCCTTATGAACATTGGTTTTGTTGGAGTAGGCCGAATGGGCGCGAACATGGCACGCAGATTGAAGGATCGACAATTTCATATCACGGCTGTTTACGACACGAATCGCGCGGCCGCTACATCGCTTGCCACTGAGCTTGGCTGCGCCGCCGCTCAAGATTTGTCGCAAGTAACGGCAGAATCTGACGTGATTTTCACTGTCGTGACCGATGACAACGCGATGCGAAATATCTTCGGACGAAGGGGTGACAACTTGCTAATTAATGCCCGCGACAAATTGTTCATTAATTGCGCAACGATCTCGCCGCAGATGCATGTCGAGATTGAAAAACTGGCCCAGCAAGCTGGCGCACAAACGCTCGAAGCGTGCATGGCATCGAGTATTCCCCAGGCGCGCGAAGGAACGCTTTATTTGATGTGTGGCGGAACAGAGGTTGCCTTCCAGAAGGCAGAACCGATTTTAAAGGAGATTGGTTCGGAAGTTCGCTTTATCGGCAACGCCGGTGAGGCCGCAAAGGTCAAAGCGCTTGTCAACATGGTGATGAACATCAACACGGCCGGATTGGCGGAGGGACTCGCACTCGGCGCGGCCCTCGGTCTGGATTTGAAAATGTTAAGAAAGGTGTTTTCGCAGACGGGCGCGGCTTCCCGCGTCCTCGAAACCGATGGCGAAGATATGCAAAATCGCGAGCACAGCTGCTTTTTCTCTGCCGCGCATGCGGCCAAAGATAGCGGGATTGCGCTTGAGCTTGGGCGCAGTCTTGGCCTCGACTTGCCACTCGCGCGCGCGACCAAGGAACAATACGATCGCATGGTCTCGGAAGGCCTGGGCGAGCTGGATAAATCGGGGATCGCCGAGCTCACATTCAAAGATCGGCATAAACATTCCGGCGATCGCGTCTGATTTATTCGTTGTCGAGCTCCGCACTCGAACCTGTAGCCAGGATTGGTGATCCCGGCTGGCAGTGCGCGATAAAACTTTAGGCATCCCCGGCTACAGTCAGAATTCCGGATAGTGCGTGTGCTGACTATCTGCCCAAATCGCGGATGGTCGGAAAACTTTACATTTCCGGGAACTCATTCCTGCCATTTCCGGATATGAAGATGACAAGATACTGAGAGGGGCTAGCAAAGGGCATGCCCCTTCGAACAATCAAGCGCCAATTGCCCCGGCGACGAACGTTCGCTCGCCGCGGCGACACAAATCTTCTCAGGGGCTTGAGCAATCAAGAAAATGAAAACTAAGAACATTATACTACTAACGATATTGACGTTTGGCGGGTTACTGATGGACCCACCTGCTTTTTCGGCACAACTGCCTCATCGGCCTCTCCCGGTGCCTGCTGTCCGGTCAACGCCGGTGCCGCGCCCGGGCCAGCCACCTGGACCCGCGCCAGCTCCCATGGCTGAGCCTGTCAAAATTTCCTATGAAACATCCGCAGCGTCGAATATCGCGATAAGCGTTACTGCAGGACAAACCGGAGCGCCGGCCGGCTTCTCGATCCAATGGATGACACTGTCCGACTACGTAGCCATGGGGAACCAATGGCCTGTAACTTCGGAGGTTCCCAGTGCGCAGGCTCCGAGCTTCTGTAAGGCAAACTTTAGTGGCAGAGTGCCATCGTCGGGTTGCATCCCTTACAACCTTCACCCAGGACAAAGTGTTACAGTCGTCATCGGCGATGATAGCCTGTATGACAACTGCGCTGTATCCAGTCCTTGTTCCGGAGCTCCACTACTCTGTAATGCGGCATATGTATTTCGTGCGTTCGCGCTTGATGCCACAGGCCAGCTTAGGGTTAGTGACACCATTACGTGCGCGACCATGCCGTGTGTGGGCGGAAGCTCATGCACCTATTCGCAAGGCTACTGGCGTAATCACCCAAATGCATGGCCGGTAACCAGTCTCACTCTCGGAACAGCGACTTATCAGGCTGCCGAACTCATGGCTATTCTGGACGATCCCGCGCGCGGCAACGGCCTCGTGATACTAGTCCATCAATTGATCGCCACGAAGCTAAACATAGCCAACGGAGCGGATCCGTCGGCTGTTCAGCAAGCCATAACTGATGCCGACAACATGATCGGCACATTGATGGTACCGCCGATTGGCGATGGCTACTTGCCGTCGGCACAGACCGGCGATTTGACTGAGACCCTCACTGAATATAACGAGGGAACCATTGGCCCTGGTCACTGTAATGATTAGGTGTTACACAACTGGAACCCACAAAGTCCGATTTAATCGACGTCAGTCATTGAGTCATAGCATCTTTCAATAGGATTTATTACCTAGCAATTAATGAACGGGGCACAACCATTGTGCCCCGTTCGACTTTTCGCGCGAACTCGAAGCTCGACGGCCGTTCTTAAGACACCGCAGCCATGTTGTTCGATCTGCAATCGATCGATAAGTCCGTAGGTGTCCCGAGCTTTAGCCTAAACAGGCTGCGCTGTATTTAGAATCCCTAGGAAGAACGAGTCCGCGATCCTTTGCCGTTTGCTTCTATTGGGCGTTATGATCAGTGCCCACGAAGCCGAGCATTGGCAGCTGTCTGCATTTTTCAATAGGCGGAACGAAATGTAAACTTTTGCGGGAACTTCGGCGCGTAGGTTCCGGATAAAGACCTAGGACGTGGTTCAGTCGCCAATATCCGACCTCTAAGTCTCTGCGGAAGAGCCATACCTACAAGCTCCGCTTGGACAATTTAACATCCGTGTAACAACCCAGCGCTACTCGCTTCAAAGCCTGGTGCTGCTTAGCTTTCCCAAGCAACGGGCATGGGAAGCATCTGCCTGCGAATGGGAGTCAGTCTGTTACGCGCTAACGCCATTGGCGATGAACCTATAAC
>JBKPLX010000172.1:0-12310 GCA_046731855.1 Verrucomicrobiota bacterium
GACAGTGTAGGTCTGCACCAGGTTCTGATTAGCGTCTCCGACGTCATTGATCACGCCGAGGTATGACTGCAGGATCGTGTTCTGGTTCCTGAACGTCGTGTTGAACTTGAATTCGTAGCTCAGGGTAGCTTTGCCCTGAGCCACGTCGTTACCGGTGGCAACGTGGATTTGATACAGCACGTTGTCGTCGAAGTTGTACTTGTTTGGTCCAACGCCGGGTTCTTCGTGCGGGTACACGCCCAGCGCAGTAACCAGGCTTTTTGTTCCGTCTTCATTTTGCACGAACGCGTAAACGTCGGTGGTGTTGGCTGACGGATCGCGCGTGATGAGCGGCGCATCCATGTGACTGGAAGCTTGTGCCGCTCCGACTAAGTGTGCCGCGAGCAGTGCTATGACACCGCGCGACAGGAGATACGTTATTTTTTTCATTTATTCCTTAGGTTTTAGTTTGAGGTTGGGGTTGGGGTTGGGTTTTCCGCGCGGTATTTGGTCCGAGCGAAAAAGTTTTTTGTGGGTTCGGGGCAATGAACGCCTTCTTTTCGGCGGCACGCGCCGCCGCGTTCTGAAGTTCGTTGCGTTCAGATGGCAAAAGCAGCTGCGAGAGTTCGCTCGCTTTGCGCAACCAACGCTCGGCATCAGCTGCGTGGCCGGTTTGTGAAGCGATCACGGCAGCATGGAAAAAGAGCCGGCCATCTTCGGTGCCTTCTGCCAATGCACGTTGCATTTCGCCATGCGCCTCGGCCAGGTTACCTGCTGCGGCCAGCGACCACGCCACGGCGTCGTGAGTGAAGACGTCACCGCGCGAATCAAGTTCCGCTCGCGCAAGTCGAAGCGCCATCTCCGGATTCTTGTGTCGTGTCGCGAAAAACAACGCCATTGTCCGGGGATCGCTACGCGCGCCGTGCTGCCGAAGTTGCGCTTCGATTCCAGATGCTTCGTTTTCTCGACCAGCTGCGCGCAACGCCTCGGCTAGCGTCCACTGATATTCCGGAAGCGGATTCAGCGTCGCGGCGTTTTGCAAAGCGTCTACGGCGTCGCGGAACCGGTTTTGAGCAAGCAGCATTTTCCCCTTCAATAGGAGCGTTGGCGCATAATTTTTTTGTAACGATAGAGCGAACGCGCATCGCTGTTCTGTTTCATCAACGTGACCAGCTTGAAACTCGTAAAACGCCAATCGCGTGTTCACCCAGGCGGCGGATTCGGCATCGCTTGGACTGGCAGCGCTCGCAGCCAGTTGCATCGCCTCGATCGCTCCCGCGAGATCGCCTTTGAGCCAGCGCATATGTGCCGCGCGGGCGTATGCGCGAAGGTCGGGTTTCAAATTCATCATGCGCTGATATGCCTCGACCGCGTCGCTCAGTTTCCCTTGCTCCATCAAAGCATCCCCCAGAAGACCGTAGTCAAAGCTGAGTCCCCGCTGCTGGACGAGACGGCGCGCCAGCGTTTCGGATTCTTTGAAGCGATGCAGATTCTGCAGCACGTACGCACGCAACAGTGTCGCTTCCTGGCTTTGCGGATTGCGCTTTTCGATCGAGCGCGCGCATTGCTCGGCCAGTTTGTAAAAACCCAGATCGAAACTTTCGCGCGCCTTCGTAACAAACGCCCAGCCGAGTTGTTCGAGGCCAAGCTGAAGACTCCTCCCGTTACGAATTTGCTGCTGGAGCCGGGAAATTTCCTTGTCGGCACGGCCATCGCCGGTCTGAGGCGTTAGAATCAGGGCTAACGGGTCATCGAAAGTTAGGACCGCTGCAGGGACTTTGTTTCCTTCGCTCTTGGTACTTGCCCGAGAGAGAAAAATTAACAAACAGGCAATCACCACAAGCGGGGTAAGAAATATCAAAATTTGCCCAGCGCCTACGCTGGCGTTGCTCTTGGTGGTTTGTTTGCGAGTTTCCATTTTTTGCGTTCGGCGAGGATTACGCGGAAACGCAGCGACTGGATGCAGTCACGGCGGAAAAATTTTAGATCGCGCAGTAAAATGTTCTTAAATGTTGCCGCGAGACGCTCGCTCCAGCGTCGGCCGCGGTATCACCTGTTCGAATCAAAATTCGACAGTGACACTAATTTCGAAACTCCAGTCGCTATCTTCGTTTTCCAAGTCGAGCGATACGTTGTAACGACCAGAGCCGCCGTCATCCGGGCGATCGAACAGGCCGAGGCGATCGATAATACGTTCGTCGATTGCACGCTCAAATATGTGATGCGCTTGATCAGTAATCGCCACAGCCTCTGCCGTCGCAAACGATGCGCCGGTTTCGTGCGCAACGACTGATCTAACACCGAGCACGGCCAGTGTGAAAATAAAGATGCTTGTTTTCAAATGCCCGGTAATACGCCGCAGGCATCCGCCTGGATGCTTTGTCCTGACACCCTCTAACGACACCGACGCCGGTCGTGCGCGGAGGACGATTACGAACTATTTCAGGTAGTACCGACGAGCAAAAATGGGTCCCTCTTTTTTCGGAACCCCGCCTTCACGCTCCAAGCTGATCGCAAAAGCTTTTAGATGTTGCGCCTTCTCGACCGGTTTAAAGCGAACTTGCGCAGCACCATTCGTGGGTTTTTTTGAGTGCTTCCGCTCCCCGGCGGTGGCCGCCATTCTGTTCAAACTGATTCGCGTCTCCTCGGCCTTGTTCGATTTCAGCGCGGGACATGGGCACTCTCCCAGTTGCGCACTTTACGACGTGCTTCATCGAAGATTCGTTCGTAGTTTTCCAGTCTCACTTTCCGGGAAGTCTTTGTATCGAGAGAATTCCACAAAGGCTGGTATTGATTGAAGACCTCTAAGTATTTGGATTGATCGGCCGGTGCTACTGCATCCGTGCCAAACAGAAAGCGGTCCGGGTAGCGCTGGATAAGAGCGGCGATAACTGCCGTCGCTTCTGGACTGCCGACAAAATTGTCTTTCCCAAATGCCGCTAAGAACCACGCCGGCTCCGACCAGCAGGCGAATTAGCCACTCACTTAGGCAGTCCCAACGAGTAAAATGGGCCCCTCTTTCTTCGGGACGCCACCTTCGCGCTCCAGGCTAATCGCAAAAGCTTTTACGTGTTCCGCCTTCTCAACCGGTTTGAAGCGAATTTGCGCGACACCGTTCTTATCTACTCGAATGATGCCTGCGCTAATGGGATCTTTGTGTTCCGCATCAACTGCCCACAACTGATAATCCTTGCCCGGCTCTGGAGCGGGAAGGTTGCTGATGCGAATGACGCCACTTTGACGACCGGGTTGCCATGCCACAGTGGCCTTCGCATCGGCAGGAGCAGGCGCAGATGGCGCGAGAGCGAAAAACGTCGTCTGCATCAGCGGATCGGCTGTGCGTATATCGGCGAGTTGGCGCTCCAGCCGTACGCGATCGAGAGCGAGCAGGCCGCAAAACACCGCCAATGCCGCCGCTATGGCCCATGGTATCCAGCCAAACGAAGCGCGCTGCGTTGGCATTTGAATGACTCGTTTGGTTTCCGTTGCTACCTCACGCATGATGCGTTGCTTTAACGATGCGGGCGGCCGCCGCGATGGAACGGTCAGGGCGAGATCGCCCGCCGCCTCGCGCAGCTCGCGGACCAAATCGCGCAATTCAGCATTCGCTCTCAACTCGGATTCGAACGCAGCATCCTCATCCGCGCCGAGCAACCCAAGCGCATAGAGTGCTGCCTGATCCTGTTGTTCTTCCGAAATCATAAGTTATTAAGTCGTTCCCTCAATCGAAGCAGCCCCCGACGAATTCGGGCTTTTACCGTGCCCAGCGGTTGCCCAAGCCGCGCCGCAATTTCGTGATGGCTGAGGTGCTCAAAAAAAGCCAATTCGATCGCCTCGCGTTGTTCAGAAGGCAAATTGGTCAATACATATCGCACGCGCGCTGCCTCGTCATTTTTCTCAGCGGTATCCGCACCGCTCTCGACGGTGGATGCATCGGCCCCGGCACCAGGTGTATCTTCAGTGGAAGCAACCACGACGCGCGAACGCCGACCGCGCGCTCGCAATCGATCGATGACTCGGCTTCGCGTCAACAGCACAGTCCAACTGAAGACGCTGCTTTGCTCTGGGTCGTACGTGCCGGCACGCGACCAAATTTGGAGGAACACATCCTGCAAAGCGTCCTGCGCCTCTGCAGGGTCTCCAAGCATTTTCATGGCCAAAGAATAAAGCGGACCGCTCATCCGGTCGTAAAAAGCGCTGAAGGCGCTTTGATCGCGGCGGCCAATCCGCGCGATCATTTCCTGATCCAGCATCTGCTGCGCTGAAGATGTTTCCGCCATGCTCAGGTCAGTTTCGCCTAATTTATCCCACGGGCACCGGCAACCGATAAGTGTATCCAGTTATCCGACGAATCGTCGAGTCTGGATGCAGGAATTTTGTCGTATGTGACCATCACGACTTATTTCGAGAATCTAGTCTGCGCGACAGACGCAGTGCTTTTGGCTAGTTGGCGGCGCTGTCCGGCAGGGCCAGGATCCGCGCTTTTTTCCCGCCGTAATCGAGCGAATGAAAGCGCCGGATCTCATCGAGACGCCGCTGGCTGTTAAGCGTGTCCAGGTAACGCGTGTAGCTCGCGGCAAGCTGGCTTGTCTCCAGATAGCGGCCCCGCAAGTTTGCATCGCAAAATGCGTCCGGGCATTGGCGCGCGAAAAGATGAAAGCGCAGCCAACGCCGATCCATGCGCGAGACTCGCTGGGTTTTTCGAAAGAACGCGATAAACAAGAGTAGAACGAGATAGGTATCGACCTGTGCCTGGAGCTCCAGATTACGCGCAAAATCTTCGGAAGCGATCTCGCGGATTCCGCCTTTGAATTGGAGCGCCGCATGCAATGCATGATTAAGTTCTTCGACGAACATGATCAGCGACCGAATGTTACGGTCGCCGACTCCCGCACGAGGATCGTGTTGTTCGAGCTGTTCTATGAGCCAGCGCGAATAGTAAATGCCGACGTAAAGTTGATCGCCCGCGCGCCGTAGAAACGTGCGAGCAAGCTCGCTCAATTCCCGGGCCGATTTTCCAGCAAGGAGAGATAATTGCGCGCAGCGCGTCCGATCGATGATGCAATCTTCCAGATTGATCCCGACCTGCGCGTAGGTTCGCTCAAATAATTTCTGGATCTGGCTGAAGAGCGTCTCGTTCACAGGGAGAGCGACGGGCGCGCGTCATCATCGAGATTAAGCAATCGATCGGAAAGTTGGTTCAGCGCGAGGCGAACATCGCGAAATCGATCCGCCAATCCTTCGAAAACGTCATCCAATTCGCACCGGCGAGCGACGGCGTGCGAAGCTACGAGTTGATAGTTCGTCCGACCAACTTGCTCGTAGAACTCGATGTCCGGTCCCCCGCGCAAACTGCGCCGCTGCGTGTTCTCATGAAAAATTCCGCTGATGAATAGCGAGTAATTGCCAATGTGCGCGCGAAGCAAGAACGCCTGTTCGGCTGTCGCGCGAGTCAGCGCGATGAGTATGTCATGGATGTACTGCTCAACACGTTCGCCAAGGCTTTCGGAAATCTGCAACTGACTCGCACGCGAAAACGTTTCAAGCAGCGACGCGACATAATCGCAAAGTTTCCGATCGCCGATCCCGCTCTGCTGCAAGACGTGCCGGGCGAGGACATAAAAATAAAACTGTGACGAAATCCGCAGGTGCCCGCAGTTGTTTAAGATTGCATCAACCAATCGCGGATGATCGAGAACGGAGTCGCGGGTTTCGACATCGCTCAACAGATCGACAAGAGAGACTTGATCGGTTTGCGAACGCGCCAGCGTGCGCACGATGAAATCGAAATCAGCCGCGGTAAATCGCGCCCGACAATTCGCACGGACCATCGGGACTTCATTATGCGCGAGATGCGCGCGTATGACAAGCCAGATTGCTAGTTGCCGGCAACCTTCGCTAAACCATTCGGAGCTCTACTTATCGCTGTGGCGGTTTAACCGCGACTGGGTTGCCCGTTGTAGTCGGATTCTCTTGCTCAGCGTTTTCAGTCGCGACGTCCCTGATTTCCCGGGTGATCGCGACTGATTGAAAACTATCCGCTTTGGAAAGCTGCTTTAGAAGCTTCTGAATCTTCGCGGCTTTGTCGTCTTCGATAATCATATCAACCTTTCGTGAGCGCGCTAAGGGTCGCAGCCAGTTGATCCTTGGAAATCGTCGCTGCCTGCTTCTCAGCCATCAATGTAAGAATTTTACCACCGCTCAAGCCAACAACAAGTGACGTCAGAAGCTGGGCGACCGTGAGGTGTAGCTCAATCGTTCTTCCAGTTACCAAATCGTACGACGCCAGTGGACCGTAGACGCCCCAGACCACGAGTGCAGCGACCGCACCCACAAGCACGTTGCCGATCCAGCCCGGCCGCCAAACCTTGGCCGCAGGATCAAACCGCGGATAATTGAACTCGCCGCTGATTGCGGAGTTAACAATTCCGCCCAAGGCTCCAAAGCCGGCGATAAGCAGAATAATTTGCCAGATCGTCATAAAACCTCCGTGCTTCACCTTGCAGGGTTCGCCTGAGGATTTAAAGGAAATTTGCGTAGGTAACGCGCGACTTTCGAATTACCGGTACAAATTAAAGTCAAAGCTGATCGAAGAATGTCGGCGGCAGCGTTGGGTTTATCTTCATACTTTTCGTTATCGTGCTTTCGAGCAGCTTGCCGGTATCGAGATCCGTTTCAGTTGTTGCGAACGGGAATTTCACGCCGTTCACGTTGCGAAAATCGGAGCTAACCTGCTCGATTGTCGTCGGCGTGGGATCCACGTCGACGTGCAAGGGCCTGACGTCGCGACGCCGAGTTACCAGCCAACTGTTTGGATCGACGTAGAGCGAGAGAGAGTATCTATCGTTCAAAATGAGCTGGAGCGCGTAATAGTTAACTCCGTCGATTTGTTCGCATCCAAGTGATTTCATCCTGTGACCGCGCGCTCTGAGTTCGTGTAGACCGAACAGCTTTCCCGGCAACTCGACGCCATGCCTTAGAGCCGCAGTACCTTTTTCAGTCGCCGGCTTCTGCTGGCCTTTATCTTCCCATTGCCAGCCGCTCTGGCCATCAAACGCTTCCGTAAAAACATGCTTCCCTTTCGCGGAAACATCGATCCGCATTTTGCCCGGGCGCGCCGCGTAGTAAGTGCCGTCCACTTCGAATGAGGGATCTTTGATGCGAAGATCGATCTGGATCGATTGAACCGCTTCAATGGCCGCACGGCCGCCCATCGCATTGGTGTTGCGTTCAACAATCTCGTCAAGCGAGAGCGAATCCGACGACTTGTGGCATCCCGCGACAAGAATTGTGCTTAAGGAAACGAGCAAAGTCCTGCAGGTGCGTGCCATCCCACATTACGACGTCGCCCACACGTAAGTTTGTCTGGATTCGAAACGGCAAATCCATTGCCGCTCATTTCACTCTCGATCAATTCTGCAATGAATGATTACGACTGGTGACCCTTGCCTCGATTAATGAGAATCAAAAATCCTGTAGACCTGTCTTGGTTTGTGCCATATCAAACAGCCATGGCCGAGAAACATACTGGTCAATGTTACTGCGGCGCCGTGGAGATCGAAATGCGGGGCGATCCTCTGGAGATGGGTTACTGCCATTGTGAAAACTGCCGGCATTATTCCGCCGCACCGGTGAGCGCGTTCACATTGTGGAAGAAAGAAGACGTGCGCGTCACCAAAGGAGAGGAATTCCTCGGCCGCTTTAAAAGCAGCGACATCAGCGAACGCGGTTATTGCACGAAGTGCGGCGGCCACATCATCGTCGAGCATCCAACGCTCGGTTTAATGGATGTTCGCATCGGAGCTCTCCGAAATTTTCCGTTCAAGCCAAAGGTGCACCTCAATTACGCTGAAACGATTTTGCCGATGAAAGACGGGTTACTTAAACTCAAAGACTTTCCGGCGGAGATCGGAGGGTCAGGCGAAATATTGCCCGAGTAGCAGATCGAATTTCTCAACCGTCAACTTCTGCACCGAATCAGCCCAACTTATAAACGCGAACTGTTGCGTTTCGGCCGCGGATCGGAACTGAAGCCGAAGATTCAACGCCCTCCAGTTCACCGACGGTTTCCTGCACCGATTCTGAAACGAGAAAGCTCGAGTTCAATTCCTTGTTCAATTGCTCGATGCGAAATGCGACGTTAACAACGTCACCCATCACAGTGTATTCGCGGCGCTCGGTCGAACCGATATTGCCGACCAACGCCTCACCTGAATGCAGTCCGATGCCGATCTGTGTCGGCGGGATTTCACTCGCGTCGGTCGCGCGCTTGATTTCGGCGACCAGTTCTCGCGCGGCGTTGATGGCATTCTGGCAATGGTTCCCCATGACGAGCGGCGCCCCGAACACAGCCATGAATCCATCGCCAAGAAATTTGTTCACGACGCCGTGATGCCGGTTAACGATTTCCACGGCTTTGCCCCAAAGCTGGTTCAAATAATTGACGATCGAATCCGGCGCCGTCGTTTCGGCGAATGCCGTGAAATTGCGAATGTCGAGGACAAGAATGCACACGTCCCGCAGCTCCGTTTGAAGTCCGGTGGGTTGGGCGAGCAACTGGTTCACGACCGCTGGCGAGACATGTTGCCCAAACATCTGCACAATGCGCCGGCGTTCCTCCGCAGCGTGAAGCGACCGTAGAATACCAGAGCGAATGCGCGCCGCGACCAGGCCGGCGGTGACACCGCCGAGCAAAAGAATAACCGGGCGCATGATGTACCCGACCTTGCTTTCCGGCAGTTGGCCCGGCCCAAATGGCAGTTGTTCGCGAAAGATCAGAACCAGCGCGACATAACCGGCAGCCGCAACAACTCCACCGAAAACACTGAGTCGAAAGTCGAGCGAAAGCGCGGACAAAATGATGAAGAAGAAATAAGCGAGCACGGTTGCGCTGGTCAGTGCGACATCGGCCTGCATGACATGGACGAACGCAGCCAGGAGAATCGTCGGAAAACTCGTTTCGATCGCAACGTTGAGGTAACGGATTGCCCGCGGCAATTGTCGATCCTGGCGAAGATATCGATTAAATAACTGTCGCATGGCCAACTCGTAGACAATGACGCTCGACACCACGAGCAGGGCGGCATTTAACGCCGGCAGCGTGTTCGCCGTGACAACGTGAATGGCGTTGAGGGCACCGATGATCAGCAAAAGCACCACGCCGATCAACGCCTGCAGACTGGCGCGTTCTCTTTCGCTCACCAAAATTTGCCGGCCAAGTTCAGCTTCGAATGGGTTCGAACCCGGGGCCGCATTCTCGAGATCGCTCATCCAACGAGTCTTAACCGCCAGATTCGTTTCAGCAATTGTTGATCTCGGTTCGACTGACTGACCGTACTGACGATGGAGGTTTGTTTGTTAATTTTGCCTAACGAGTGAACGCGCGGCCATGGTAATCCATGGCTCCTGTTCGGGTCAGGCCGCAGCGATTACCGCAGGCTGTAAATTTCGGCGAGACCGATGCCAACCCCGTTGTTCTTTCCTCTTACGATCACCGTGTAATTGCCAGGCGCCAGACTCGCCCAAATCGCTGACTCGAATGCATTGGACGGTGCGAGATTGGCGGCTCTAATCCGCGCAGCTTGATCACGGTCGTCCTGCCAGTTGTCGTTCGATTCAAGCAGTGCGCCGTTACCATCATACAGTTCCAGAGTTGGATTCGCCAGAGCGTTGGTCACTCCGTGTTGCGACAGCGACGGCCCAATCGCACGGATGATGACCTCAGTAGCGCCGATGTTATTGCCGATGATGAACCCACCAATCATCACATCGTCGCTCGTTTGGACAAAGGAACGGCCACTGATGTTTCCCAACTGTGAATCCGCCGCCAGATCGAGATCGTACACCTCGGCTAAAGCGATGCCCTGGCGGGAATTTTTTCCTCGCACGATGGCGGTGTAGTTGCCCGGTTGCAGCGTGGCGATGATCGCCGACTCGAGATGGTTCGAGGGGGCCAGGCCGCTCGCCCTGATCTGCGAGGCCTGGCTGGCGTCGTCCTGCCAATTGTCATTCGATCGAATCAATGCGCCGTTGCCGTGATGCAATTCAAGCGTTGGGTCCGCCAGCGCATCGCTTACTCTATGCTGCGACAGCGACGGACCAATCCCACGAACGATGACCTTCTTCGCAGCGCTTCCCGTAACAATAAATCCGCCAATCAAGACGTTGTCGCCGGTTTCCACACGCGCACGCGTCGATATGTTCATCGCCTGCGACGGCGTCGCCTGAATACGAAAAACCCCGCCGCGGGTCAGATAATAAAGCGCGCCATCTGGTCCGACGTGAAGATCGACAGGGCTGGAAATATCGGACGCAAAATCACTCGCCGTATTATTGGAAGGATCCAACACACGAATCCAACCACTGCACAAGTCGGCGAAGAAATATTTGCCGACGAATCGCCTCGGAAATTGCAGCACCGACGGATTGTAGAACGCTCCGCCGACGATGGCACAGCCAGTGGTGCTGCTCGACCCGTGCCCATAGAAGAAGATCGGGTCTCGGAAATTTGGATTCGGCGGGGAAGCAGGACCTTCTGCGATCGGCCAGCCATAGTTCGATCCGGCAATACCATTATTAATTTCCTCCCACGTGCTTTGACCAACGTCGTTGATAAACAGGCGAGTGGTTCCCGATTGAAACGCGAACGTGAATGGATTGCGCAAACCGACCGCCCAAATCGCGCGGTTCGGCCCGGAAGTCGAGCCGCCGATTCCCGGAAACGATCCGGGATTATCCTGCGGAATGGTGCCGTTGGAATTGATGCGCAGAATTTTTCCCAAACGATTGTTCAACGACTGCGCGTTCGCACCGTTAGCATTGTCACCAACGCTGGCGTACAGCTTTCCGTCTGGTCCAAAATGGATCGCGCCACCATTATGATTGGTGGCGTTGCTCAAGTTGTCGAGATCGACCAGGACGAACTCACTGTTGGGCGCGGCGACATTCCCGTTCGCCGTAAACCGGCTTATGCGATTATGCGCCGGTGAACCAGGCACGGTGTAGTAGAGGTAAACGAAACGGTTACTTGCGAAATTCGGATCGAACGCCACACCGAGAAGACCGCGCTCGCCGTTCGAATCGACCGATAGCCTCACGAACGGGTTAGCCAGCAATACGCCATCTTTGTTGATGACCCGCACCTGACCGCTCTGCAAACAAACGAACAAACGTCCGTCAGGCGCGAAAGCCATCGCCGTAGCCCCGCTCGGCATAGTCGAGCCCCATTGTGATTCGGTGAAACCAGCCGGCAATGTCGCGGCCTTAAGGGAAAAAAATCCTTCGCCAAGAAAAAGCCACGCAACGAGACTGACGCAGCCCCAAACACAACGACGCGATAAGTTCTGGCGCTTCGAGCGTCTTCTGTTTTCCACCGATCCTGACTTTGAAAATTTCGTCGGTGTCGCCCGCATGCTGAACCCTCTCTCTCCCTTCTATTGTTCCTTTATTACTTTTACCAGCAAAATCCACGCCGAATGCTGCTTTGCGCTGGCGGAAGAGCGACACAAACCTTGAGTGCAATTCTCGAGTTCATGGAGCTTTGCATGCTTAGAGTTTTTATATTTGAATAGGTCCATTGTGCTGCAGCTCGATGGAACGGGGCCGCTTTATCTGAAAGAGTCGCTCACGCCGCGAGAATGGTCCTACATCTTTTGAATTGAATGGACCTTGTGCGAAGCACTTTCGACGTAATACCCGCGTCATTGAGCCGCGTTTAACGGTATCGACCCAAATTGCGTCCCAGGGTTGGGACCGGAGTGTCCCAGAACGGGATTGAAGCGAGGCGACCATAATTCGCCCAATAAAGCTAAATCTCTCTTTCAGTGTGCATTGTGAGCTCGCTCGTGTAGTTGGCACAAACATTGCATTACCTGCTGACAAGCAAAACCCGTGGTAAATCGAATAGGAGGACAACAAATGAAAAAGCTACAAATGCAAAAATTCGTCGGAGCAGTTTTGTTCACCAGTCTATGCGCTGGATTGCTTTTGGCCCAGCCACTCGAGGCGCCTTCCAACGATCCGGCCGTTGTCGGCGCGGTTAAACAAGTCGGACAGGATATGGGAGATGCAATGGTGGCCGGCGATATCGACAAGCTTAATCAGATCTTTGCCGACGATTGGGCAACCGTCGATTCCTCGGGCAAAATTTTCACTAAAGAGAGCCTTCTAAGCGATTTTAAATCCGGCGGGCATAAACTCGAGTGGTTTGAAAACGGACCTATCGACGTGCAGGTGTTCGGGGATGTGGCGATGGCCCAGGGTAGTGTGAAGGAAAAGAGGACCGACAAAGGAAAAGATACTAGCGGTCAGTTTCTTTGGATGGATCTCCTCA
>JBKPLX010000173.1:0-8462 GCA_046731855.1 Verrucomicrobiota bacterium
CACTTTGACAGGTGACCTTGTGCAAGGTGGCGAGTTAATGGTGGATTATGACATTCGCCGCCTAGCTGCGCATCGCGATACGTTCCGCGGAGCAGCAATGTGGGATGTTCTCGCGCTCGTGCGGTTTCAGCCTGACGACCAAATCCTCGGCGTCAGTGTCACTGCGCCTGTGTCGAGTTCGCCTGGTGGCATGACAGTTGACCGTTCACCGGCAGTTACGATTTTTCCAGTGCCGGGTGACGCCTCGCGCGTCGAGATGTGGTTCCTGAATATCGGCTATGCCCACTTCGGCGAGCCACCCAAGGCATGGGATAGTCGCTTCGGGGACAATTACGCCTTCGCCGTCGTCGCAAACTCACCGGCACAACCAGTTTCACCGCGAACACACGCACGCCCGGCTCGCGATGCAGTCAATGCAATTCAACTAAGTGTTGAAAAACAGCGCCACCACGTCGGCGACACCGGTGCAGGTGTCTTTGCCGGATCGGAATTGCAGACGCGAGTAAAGCTCACTGCCTGGGTAAGAAACATCGCTTATGCGAAGAACATATGGTTCGACGCGCACGTTTTCGATGGCAACAATCACCTCGTGCATGCTCAGACATTGCCGCTGCGCTACAAAATAAGTGCAGGCGGCGGAGGTGATCTCTTCGACTTCGACGACAAGTTGTATCAGGGTTCTGGGGGTGGGCCTGGCTCTGCTTGGGTACGACCCGACGCGCGACGCGTGCAATTGCGTCTTTACTTTGAAGTTGGCGTCCAGCTCTTCACCGACGGTATCCTCCACGATCGCCAGTTACCGGAAGATGGAGCGGTCCGCTGAAGCTGGCCCACTCAATTTCGCCGTTTAAGTCAGCGCCCGAACAGCTGAATAGATTATTCCGCCTGTCATCGCGCCAATTGCCACCAAGGCAACATCGCGTTTTAGGAAAGCGATCAAGCTAAAAGCAACAACTGCTATGACGATCGTCGGCCAATCGACAAGCGCTGGTGCGATCAGGTCCAGAGAGACCACAGCTATCACACCCACGACAGCAGCGCTTACTCCGGCGAGGAAGGCTTGAATCATCCGATTTTCGCGAACCTTTTCGACGTAATGCACGCCGACAATGACGAAAACAAACGATGGCAAAAAGACGAAAAACGTTGCTAGAACCGCTCCAATAACGCCGCTCGCGACATAGCCAACGAACGCGGTGAACAACATGAACGGACCTGGCGTTGCCACGCTAAGTGCGACGCCATCGAGCAATTGACTGTCTGACAGCCAGTGATATTGCGCAACAGCGCCACGCTGCACGAAAACCAGCGACGCGTACGCGCCGCCAAAGCTTAGGAGTCCTGTCTTGAGGAACAGCCACACCACTTGAAACAAGCGGGAGTCGGCAAATGGAAGCGTTAAACCAAGTCCGCCAATTGCGATCGGAAGCGTTGGCGCACTTTTCTTCAACAGCGGTATTCCTTGATCGACAATCAGATTCAGCACGCCAGCGATTAGGAGGATCAGTAGAAAATTAATTCCCGCGAACCGCATTCCGGCGAACGCGCCTACGAGCAGGATCGCCAGAAAAACATTTCGAATCGCGGCGCGACCGAGCTTGATGATGCCCGCAGCGATGATGCCGAGCACCGCGGGCTTCAGGACATAAAGTGCGTTCATCACCCCCGGCAGTTGGCCATATTTCACATAGAGCCAGCTGAGAACGATCATCACGGCCGTGCCTGGGATGATGAAAGTCAGGCCAGCGAGCACTCCGCCCAACAGTTTACGTTTCAAATAACCGACGTAGATCGCCAATTGCAGCGCCTCGGGTCCGGGGAGCATATGGCAGAAAGCCATGATTTTGACGAAGCGATCTTTGGACAACCAACGGCGCTTTTCGACCATGTGGTTGAACATCATCGTGATCTGCGCGACCGGCCCCCCGATGTTGACAAATCCGAGGAACAAAAAATAGAGAAACACTTCACGCCACGGCGGCATTTTGTCGTGCCGGTCAGTTTCCTCAGGGTACCTCACATCATTCATTCGAGGGTCGTATGTCGGATGTTAAAACGAAGGTAGCGACTACAGCAGCTCTCGCGCTCCTGAAGTTTTCTTCAGAATGTCGATGTTGGCGGGACGAGGCAACGCTCTTACCATTTTGTGAAGTGAGAGTCTTATTGATTGAGGACGATGCCAAGACCGCCCGCGCTGTTGCCAGCGGATTGCGCAGCGAAGGCTTTGAGCCGGCGGTAGCGAATACTGGCGAAGAAGGTTTCTTTCTACTTAGCCGCGAAAGTTTCGATTTGGTTATTCTCGATTGGATGTTGCCTGGTCGTGATGGCATTGAGGTGTTGCGCACGCTTCGCGCCCGCGACGCGAAAACTCCCGTGCTCTTGCTCACCGCACGCGACGCGGTTGACGACCGTGTGCTGGGATTAAATGCCGGGGCGGATGATTATCTGGTCAAACCTTTTGCATTTGCGGAATTGCTTGCGCGCATTCGCGCGTTGCTGCGGCGAGCCGATTTTGCTAATCCGCTGCGGCAGCAAATCGGCGATCTCACGCTTGATGTGCAAACGCGCCGCGTTGTGCGTGGATCGAGGGAGATTGCGCTAACGCCGCGCGAATTCGATCTGCTCGCGTTTCTCGCTCAGCATCATGATGAGACGGTGACGCGGCAAATGATTGCGCGTGAGGTTTGGCGAGAGCCGAACCGCGCGACACCGCTCGATAATGTGATCGACGTTCACCTCGCGCATTTGCGCCGGAAACTCGATGACGGAGAGGACGTTAAACTGATACAGACCGTGCGCGGCGTCGGTTTTGTTTTGCGCGCAGAGGCGACTGTGCCGTGAAAAGTTGGTGGCAACGCCGTTCCGTTCGATTTCGACTTGCGTTGTGGTACGCGGCGGCAACGGCCTTCGTCTTGTTCGCATTCGCCTGGTTCGTTTACGAAGTGATTGAGCACCGGCTAGGCGACGAAATAGAAGAGCACATCGAAATGCGCCACGCGCTCGATGAGATTATCAACGTATCCGCCTTCGGTTTCCCTCTTGCTGTCACGCTTGCGGCGATTGGCGGTTACCTAATCGCGACGCGTTCATTGCGACCGCTGGACGCAATGGCGCGGCAGGCGCGCCGGATCAGTTCGGAATCCCTCTCGAACCGTTTGCCGAATCCAAATCCGAACGATGAGCTCGGCCGTCTTGCGACGGTCTTTAACGAGACACTCGCGCGGCTTGAAGCTTCGTTTGCGGAGTTGCAGCGATTCACCGCAGATGCGTCGCATGAGTTGCGCTCACCACTCACAGCCTTGCGCGCCGTCGGTGAAGTGGCACTACGCGATGGCAATGATCCGGTGGCGCTGCGCGAAACGATCGGCAGCATGCTTGAGGAGGCACAGCGGCTGACGGATCTGGTTGAT
This sequence comes from Verrucomicrobiota bacterium, assembly GCA_046731855.1. Taxonomy (GTDB): domain Bacteria; phylum Verrucomicrobiota; class Verrucomicrobiia; order Chthoniobacterales; family UBA10450; genus Udaeobacter. The sequence goes on from JBKPLX010000173.1 coordinate 3,411, forward strand.
GCGCTGCTTACGCTTGCGCGTATGGATGCGACGAAGGCGGATGCAGTGCGCGAGGAAGTGCACGTTGCGAGATTGCTCGACGAAGTGCGCGATCAATTCGAAGTTCTCGCTAACGAAAAACAGCAAACCATTACAGTGACCTGTCCCGGCGATGTTACCTTGCAAGCTGACCGGACGCTATTGCATTTGGCTCTCGTCAATCTCGTCCACAACGCGATCCAACATGCTCCGGCCCATTCGGACATTTCCGTCACCGCAATGCGCAGTGCGCACAAGATCGACATCTCAGTAAAGGACAACGGTCCCGGCATACCGCGCGAATATCATGAGAAAATTTTCGAGCGATTTTTTCGTGTCGATAAAGCGCGTTCGCGCGCGCACGGTGGCGCCGGTCTCGGCCTGGCTATCGCCAAACAAGCCGTCGAGCGCAACGGTGGACGAATCGTACTTGAGGACAATTCGACTGACGGCAGCGTTTTTCGAATTCAATTCGAAACCTGAAGAAAACTTCAGGATTTCTTAAGTGCCGCGCTGGCGAAGTCGCATGTCTATTAGCGTATGAACTGATAGCGAATCCACATTCGAGTGAATGTGGCTCTTCGCACCAAAACAATGATCGAGGCGTGTACGCGCCTCACAATCCGAAACAAACTATGAAACACATCGTTCGAGTAATCGCAGTCGCGACGGTGCTCACGCTCGGCGCTTGGTCACCTCTCTTCGCTGACGAAGAAAAAGAAGAGAGTATCAGCGCTTCGTCCGTTCCGGCGGCGGTCCAACAGGCTGCTCAAGCTGAAGCTAAAGGTGGAACCATCATCCGATGGGAAAAAGAAGGAAACAACTATGAAGCCGTGATTCAAAACGGCGCGAAACAAACCGGCATCGAAATCACGGCTGACGGAAAAGTCGTTAGCCGACATGACGAGTCGAAAGAACACAAAGAAAAAGGCGAGTAGTTGAACCAAGGGGACGGTCGCTGTTGGCATCGCCCGGCAGCGACACGCTCCTTCGACATGCAAACCATGAAAACATTTCTTATCACGGGCTTGGCGTCAGTTGCCGTCGCCTGCGCGTTGGCAGCTAACACACTCGATCAGGCGAAGATCGACCAGCTCACCGGGCTCAAGGGCAAGTTCAACGAAAAGGAAGCTGTCTACAAAATCACATTCCCGCGCAATGAGGTAAAGGTGCTCGTTGATGGATGGACCATGCCGCCGTTCATGGGGCTTGGAACCTGGGCCGCATTCACGCCCACAAAAGAGGGAGCAATGGTGATGGGCGATACGGTGCTCTTTGAGGATGAGGTCAGCGCCGCAATGTCAGTTGCCCTCGACAACGGACTGAACGTGACGGCGCTTCACAACCATTTCTTTTTCGACGATCCAAAGGTTTATTTCATGCACATCGAAGGCGAAGGCACCGTTGATAAACTGGCTGGCGCGGTCAAAAAACTTTACGACAAGATTAAAGAAATTCGTGCAACGAACGCACAGCCGAAAGATTCGTTTGGCGCTAAGCCATTGCCGGCAAAAAATTCGATTACAGCCGGACCTCTCAACGAGATCTTCGGAATGCAGGGCGAATCGAAAGACGGGATGCTCAAGTTCACAATCGGCCGTCCGGCCACGATGCATGGCATGAAAATCGACAACCAAATGGGCGTAAACACATGGACAGCATTCGCCGGGAGCGACGACAACGCGATTGTAGATGGAGATTTCGCTGTGACTGAGGACGAATTGCAAGCAGTCTTGAAGGAACTGCTCAAGGAAAAAATCAATATCGTAGCAATCCATCAGCACATGACTCATGAACAACCGCGGATGATGTTTTTCCATTACTGGGGACGCGGGCAAGCAAAGGATCTGGCCCAGTCAATCAAAGGAGCATTTCTTGTCGCCGGGTTACAGGAGATCAGTTCACCTCTGCCATAGCGGCAAAAACAATCCCGCAATTGCAAGCACAATTCCAACCAATCGCTTCAAGGATGGCGCCTCATGAAAACAAAATGCCTGCGATCGCCGATCCCCTCAGGGGCAAGACATGTGAAAACTGATGCGCGACTGCGTGTCAGAACCATGCTGCCATGAAAGGGATGCTAACCAATGAAGTGGATCACTCGCGAGAAAATTAAGGTGGATCGAGTGGCTTGCCCTTGGCTTATCCGAAATTTTATTGATTCGGATGCGGAGTTTGTCTTCCGGCCCCACGACACCAAATGGGCAGAGATCGATGACGGAATTGTGTTCGACGTGCCGAACTGCGAACTCGGCCACCACGGCGAAGACGTTTCGTTCAATTCGATTCTGAAAAAATATAATCTGACCGATCCAGCGCTTGTTTTACTCGGCGAAATCGTTCGAGCGGCCGACTCGCATCCACATAATCCACACCCGGCAGGCGAAGGTCTGCGCTGGATCGCGGGCGGCTTTGGTGCGCTCGGCCTGAGCGATCACGAAATTCTCGAGCGCGAATTTGTTGTTTACGACGCGCTGTACGCGGAATGCAAACGCCGGGTGAGCAAAGCGTAAATCGGAAACGACAGTTCGCGGATTTCTTCGGACTCAAACGCAACCTCGTCATCCTGCTTATCGCTATTTTCGTCATTGGCGCAGGCGAGGAGCTTTGGATGCGTTTTGTGCCGAAGTACCTGCAAGCAGTCGGCGCGACTGTTTTTGTCATCGGTCTTTACGACGCAATACGCACTTTGCTCGGCGCGATCTACGCCTACCCTGGCGGAGTACTTGTCGACATTTGGGGACATCGCCGAGCCCTCATTGTTTTCAACGTGGTCTCAATTGTCGGGTACGCACTGGTGCTGCTCGTTCCGCATTGGGGCGCGGTCATCGTTGGAATGTTTCTTTTCCTTTCATGGACTTGGTTTTCGTTGCCAGCAACGTTCTCACTAGTCGGAGCTGCGCTCGAAGCAAATCGCCACTCGATGGGTGTGGGCGTTCAATCAGTGATCAAGCGGCTACCCATCATGGTTGCGCCAATCTTCGGCGGAATGTTGATCGACCATTTCGGCATCATCGGCGGCGTGCGCATTGCCCTCATCGTCTCGATTCTTCTCTCCACGGTTACGATTTTCGTGCAACGGCAATTACCCGAGGAAAAGCAAGAAGTAGCCGCGCACGAACGCTGGAACTTTTGGCAAAGTCTGCGCGCATTCAATTCGCCTATGCGACGATTGCTCTTGAGCGATATCTTGATCCGCTTTTGCGAACGGATTCCCTACGCTTGGGTCGTGATCTTCGCCATGGATTACATCGGCATCAGCGGAGAGCAGGTGGGCATTCTCACTGCCATAGAAATGCTCGCCGCCACGTTATGCATCATTCCCGCGTCGCATTACGCCGATCGGCTCGGCCGTGAACCGTTTGTAATCGTCACCTTTATTATATTTACGCTGTTTCCTATCAGCTTGCTGATGTCGCGAAGTTTTTCGGCACTTGTTATCGCGTTCACCATTCGGGGTCTAAAGGAATTTGGCGATACATCGCGCAAGGCGCTGATCATCGGCTACTCTGAATCGGCGAGACGCGGGCAAATGATCGGCGCGTACTATCTTGTCCGCGATTTGATAGTCAGTACCGGTGCAATACTTGGCGCGTACCTCTGGAGATTTGGCCCTGGACTGAATTTTCTCAGTGCAGCAGCTATAGGAGCCGCCGGAACGATTTTCTATGTGAGAACGGTTCGCCAGAGCCGGTGACCGTTTTTCATGATCCAAACAGCGCTCAGGGATGCGCGGAACCGTATCGAAATAAATTTTGGGCTAAGCTGTTGGCCAACACCGTGAGACCTAACAACCCACTGAAATATGTGTATCTGGCCTATGAGCTTCGGGCGTCACCACCGAAGCGGTGACAACCGTTTAGTGGTTGACTCAGCGCTTAGAATTGGGCAGCTTCGCGGCGTGCTGAAGCGCATGGATTCGCGGCGGTGCTGGTTCAAACTGGGACTTGGCGTGCGGCTGCCATTGTGGAATCGGGGACGACATTTCAGAAGAACTGAGATTTCCTCCTAAAAAATTGCCACTAACACCCTGCCACCCGCAGATGCGGCGAAGCGTGCCGCCAATTAGTGTTTAGAAGTGGACGGAGCAAGTCGCTGAACGAGGGCTTGAAAACGAGGATTGCTTCGCAATGGGTCCCATACAGGACTTAGCTGAAAATCTCCGTATGTGGGCTGATTCGGCTGGTTGGCTCCCGCCGGACGGGTTATCCATTCCTCGAGAACAGCAAGGGCAAGATCGGATTGGCCTGTCCAGGCGTAAACAATCGCCAAGTTGCAGGCTGCAACGGGCGCATCAATTGCGACATTAGAGGCCAGATCGTAGGCACGCCGCGCCTCCTCGACGGCTTCTTCGCGGCGGCCGAGACCAGCGTCGATCATCGCCAACAGACTGAGCTTGCGGTTACTGGTCGAATCAGCGAGGACAGCGCTCGCCGCTTGAACCCGGGCAGCGGCGAAGGCGCTCTCAGCTTTCGAAGCGTCTCTGAATATACGTGCTGCCAACGCCTCAAACCAACTCCTTGGATAGTGGATGCCGGCGATTGTGACTCCGTCCGCATGCATTGCGCTAAGGTTACGCAACAGGGTGTTGAGATCGCGCTCCCACAACGGCAAAAGAACGGCATATAAGTCTAGATCTTCTTCGTCCAAATTGTTCGCGGCAGATGCCGCGGCCACGGCGGTGCGGAGCGATCCGATGTCGCCTCGGCCCTCGAAGTCTCCTACTGCACGCTCCACGGTTAACGTACCCGGTTTCACGCTAGTGGGCATAGCTAGCACCAGGTCCATGGTCCGATCGAAATCCTCGTAGCGTCGCAAAAGGCGATAAGTCTCAGCCAGCGTGTACGGATAGCGCTTGGCACGCGGATCCAAGGTCACTGCCCGTTCCAGGCAGCGAATTGCTTCGTCCCAGCGTCCTTGACGACGCGCTACTAGGCCGGCGATAAATTCGAGTTCGGCATTGTTCGGAAGGGTCCGGCGCGCAAGCTCTGTTTCGATGCGTGCCTGGTCCAGGTCCTTCGTGACGTATAGGAA
>JBKPLX010000174.1:0-15771 GCA_046731855.1 Verrucomicrobiota bacterium
CGGGTATCGTCGCATCACGATGCTGTGGCGGCGGTCTATGACCGCCGAAACGTCATCGGACATCCCGCGAAAGCGGGGTGAGATAAATGATCATCCTGGCTGAGAAATTGGCCGGACAGAATTCGGCTTATCGCCATCGCAAATATGAAGGGCGCTTTCGGAAACGAAGGCGCCCTTCCCCGTTTCACGAGGGAAGAGAGATTGCTTTCCTCGTAAAGAGACAGTGCTTCGCGTGGTTGGAAAACGTGGACATGGCCCCGCTGCGGTCCAGTCTTCCGGGCAAAATACTGACGACTTTCGGCCTTCAGTTTCCGTAGAAGGCTGGTGAAACATTATGTCCGCGGACTAGCAGCCTTTCGAACGGTGAGTCAGGGCTCCGCTCAATAATGTCTAGCACCGATAGCAAACCAAAGATCATTATGAATACACCCGTTGCGGCGGCACTTCGCTGTTCTCTGATATTTCTCGTTTCAGCCGTTGCCTACGCGGACAGTGCTCAATGGAATCTGAATCCACCGTCGGGCGACTGGAATACGGCTGCTAACTGGACGCCCGCGACCGTTCCTAACGGGCCCGCGGATACTGCGACGTTCGCTCTTTCTAATATCACCGATGTCTCCATCTCGGCGGATACCGAGGTAAACGGCATCATGTTCACCCCGGCCGCGACGAATCCCTATTCCATCGACGTGGATAACGAAAGTACGCTCACTCTGAGTGGTACGGGCATTACGAACAATTCCGGGATCGCACAATATTTTCAAACGGGCACTGAGGCCTTGCTGCAATTCTTGAACAAATCCACTGCAGGCAGCGCGCACATCCAGAACGCCAGTGTGATATACTTTAGGAACACCTCAACTGCGGGTAGCGCGCACATCTTGAACGTCATCGGATTGGAATTTTTCGACTCTTCCACTGCGGGCACCGCGACCATCTTGAACGACGAGATTGGCATTACGGAATTCTTAAACACCTCCACTGCGGGCAGCGCGACCATCTTTAGCGATGGTTATCTTAATTTTGGCGATTCTTCCAATGGTGGCACAGCCCGGATTGAGGTTTTCCGATTGCACGGCGTTCTGGACATTAGGGCGCACAATCCTCCAGGCGTGACGATCGGCTCTGTTGAGGGCGACGGAAATGTCTTCTTGGGAGGCAATAATCTAAGCGTAGGCAGCAACAATCTTAGCACGACCTTTTCGGGCGTGATTGTTGATAGCCCGTTATTAACCGAGATTGACTCGAGAACCGAGACCTATGCTCACGACGGCAATGTTTTTCAGGATCCGTTCAAGGTGTCTGGGGCCATTTCAAGCGACCGATTCGTATTTCAGGGCAGCGCAGTGGGTGGTTCGCTGACCAAGATCGGTGAGGGAACCCTTATCCTGTCGGGAGCCAACACTTACACTAGCAATACCCATGCCGACGGTGGCGTATTGCAAGTTGATGGTTCGATTACGAGTGATACTTTCGTCAACCCCGGAGGAACGCTTGCAGGAAGCGGAACCGTTAATGGCAACATCACCAATCGTGGGGGCGTGATCAGCCCGGGAGATGCGACTGGTGTGCCGGGGGTGCTAACGGTCGGAGGCAACTACACGACCTTAGCCAGCCAGATAGCAGGAGGCATTCTCTCCATCCAAATTGGAGGGGAAAATGTTGGGCAAGTGAGCGTTCTGGACGTTCAAGGGGTTGCTAATCTAGGCGGATTCCTCGATCCGGTGCTTGTAAATGGTTTTGTGCCAGAGATCGGTCAATCCTTCACGTTTCTGAATTATGCGTCCTTCACCGGCTTTTTCCGTATTCGGAAGCCCGTATTCGATCACGGTCGGAAACGATGGTTACTCACCTATAACCCAACCAGTGCCGCCTTAACTGCAGTACAAAATCAGCGTCCGTAACTGCAATATTTATTCAGGCTACGGACGGCTTAAGGTTCGACTTTTTTCGCAGCAGCGGCAGGACTTTTTCCACCAATGCGTCGGCAGTGATGCCGTGTTTTTTCCGCAAGATTGGTACGGCCCCGTGCTCTATGAATTGATCGGGCCAGCCGATGCGCACCACCGGTGTATTGATCATTTGCGAGTGCAGATGTTCCATGACCGCGCAGCCGAAACCATTGTGCAACACGTGGTCTTCCATCGTGCAGACGACTTCCACGCTCCGCGCGAAGAATTCGAGCGTGCCAGTATCCATCGGTTTGATCCACCGCGGATTGACTAGCGCGACGGAAATTCCTTTCTCCTCAAGTTTGCGCGCCGCTTCCTCGGCCACTTCAAACATGTTGCCCAGTCCAAAAATCGCCACGTCGCGACCGTGCTGCACGACCTCCGCCTTGCCGATCTCCAGGAGCCGCGGTTCCGGTTTGATTTTCGCTCCCGTCCCCGAGCCGCGTGGATAACGAATGGCTATCGGACCGGAGTTGTAGTGCGCCATGGTCCACAGCATATCGACAAATTCGTCCTCATCTTTCGGCTGCATGTGCACCCAGTTTGGGACGTGTCGCAGATACCCGATATCGAACAAGCCGTGATGGGTTGGGCCGTCGTCGCCACTTAAGCCGGCGCGGTCCATGCACAGTTTCACATTCAAGTTTTGGATGGCGATGTCGTGAATCGCCATGTCGTAGGCGCGCTGAAAAAAAGTCGAGTAAATCGCGAGGAACGGCTGCAACCCCTGCGTGGCCAGACCACAGGCAAAAAGCGTGGCGTGCTCCTCCGCAATACCGACATCGAAATAGCGGCCGGGATGAGCCTTAACGAAATGCGAAAGACCGGTCCCGCTTGGCATCGCTGCGGTAATGGCGACAAGCTTTTGATTCGTCTCCGCGAATTTCGCCAGCGTCTTGCCGAAAATCTCCGAATAAGTAGGCGTCGGAGTTGGCGCCGTCTCGCCGCTCTCAATCTTGTATTTACCGAGACCGTGGAACTTGTCCGGTTGCTTGAGAGCCGGAGCGTATCCTTTGCCTTTCTTCGTGAGAATGTGCAACAGGACCGGCTCCTCCTGCGTTTTCAAAAATTCAAATGTGCGGATCAGCAAAGGAATATCGTGCCCGTCAATTGGGCCGTAATAACGCATGCCCAGCTCCTCGAAGATGACACTCGGCACCAGCAAGCCTTTGACGCTTTCCTCCACTTTGTGCGCGAGGTGCACGCCGGTTTTCCCAAGAATCGCCTGGACGAAATCGCGAGCCTTATCGTGCAGATGTGCATAAGTCGGATTCGTAACGATGCTATTTAGGTAATTAGCTATCGCGCCGACGTTTTTTGCGATCGACCACTCATTGTCGTTGAGCACGACTATGAAACGCTTGGTGTGCGCTTTAACATTGTTGAGCGCTTCGTAGCTGATTCCGCACGTGAATGCGGCGTCGCCCGCTACCACGACGATGTTCTCGTCGCCACCGCGGAGATCACGTCCAACCGCCATGCCGAGTGCAGCCGAGAGCGCCGTCCCCGCATGGCCCGCGCCGTAGCAATCGTGTTCACTCTCGGTGCGCAAAAGGAAACCGTTGAGCCCGCCGAATTGGCGCATCGTGTTAAAACGATCGAGCCGCCCGGTAAACAATTTATGGACATAGCCTTGATGACTGACATCCATGACGAATCGGTCGTGCGGCGTGTTGAAGACCCGGTGCAAAGCAATTGTCAGTTCGACGACACCGAGATTTGGGCCCAGGTGCCCTCCGGTTTGAGAAAGAACGCTGATTAGTTCCTCCCGCACCTCCTGCGCGAGCTGAGCAAGGTCCTGTTCGCGCAGCACCTTGATATCGGCGGGCGATCGAATCCCGTCGAGCAGGCGCGGTGGTACGGCAGTTGCCTCGGAAGTCTGGACCAACTCAGAAGAGCTTGATTTCATCATTTGTGCTTTCGGATTCATCTGCGGTTTCGGCCGGAGCAGCCGGTTCCGGTGTAGGCTTGAAATCCTTCACTATCGCCTTTCCTGCGGCGTTGCGAGCTATGATTTCAATCTTTTGTTCGGCCTTGGCAAGACGTTCCTGGCAAACTTTCACCAGATTCATCCCTTCATCGTAACGCACAATGAGATCTTCGAGCGGGAGTTTGCCGGATTCCATTTGCTCGACAATCTTCTCCAGCCGATCCATCGCGCCCTCAAAGTTAAGCTCTGCCTCGCGCGGCTTCGGTTTGCTGCTCATGGGGAAAACGGAAGAATTAAGCACAGGTTAGGCAGGAGAAAAGGATGACTTACGCCGAGCGCCCGCTGGAAACGGAGCGAATTGCTCACGTTAACGCTTTCAGTCGACACAGGAAATAAGCATTCGCGTCAATTCAAAGCGCAGCCGAATATCTTGCTCTTGCCTTCATGAAAGGAATGTCAGCGATTTCGCATTCGTGGTGGCGTCGACCTAAGGATATGAATCCAAGTGAGCTATCGTCGGCGCAATCGTATTACGGGATGTGGGACACGGTCGCGCGATTCGCGGCAGAAATACGGGCGAGCGATTTCATGGCTGAAATGATCCGGCGCCGCGATGCGTTCGGTAGTGAAGGAGTAATGGGAGCGATCGATTGCGCAACGCTTTATGGATTGACGCGTTGGCTCCGGCCAGCAGCGATCGTCGAGTCCGGCGGATATATTGGAATGTCGTCCGCCTTTATCTTGAAAGCGCTGGCAGACGAAAAGCTCGAAACGGCCAAACTGTACAGCATGGAATTGAGCCAGGACTGCGATCAGGGCGCTTTGATTCCAGACGAGTTGCGATCCGCCTCAGCCGGTTTCGTGCCGATGCGCGGCAAAGTGGAAGATATCCTCAAGCGCGATCAGCTCCCTTCGTCGATCGACATGTTTCTTCACGACAGCTCGCATAGTTACCGGCACATGCTCTGGGAATTTCGCCAATTTTGGCCGCGCCTGCGCAACGGCGGATTGCTCGTGTCGCACGACGTGCAGATGAACGCAGCGTTTGCCGAATTTGTGACCAAAACGTACGCCCACGATAAAAAGACCGGCCGCCGCGACGCGCAGCGCACATCGCATCACGAATGGGGCCGCTGGGGTTACATCGGCTTCGCAGTTAAGAAAAGCTGAACTTCTTTTAGCCGTTCCGTTACTAAAACAGGCGTTTTTTTTTCTCCGATTCTTCGATCAGCTTTTGCAGTCGCTTCAGCCGGGTCGCCTCCTGTTTTGCGCCCACGATCCACCACCCGATTGCTTTTCGATACGAGGGCGGCTGCGCGTAAAAGAAATCCCATGCGGCTTTGTTTTGCCTCAGCTTTTTCTCATAAATTCCATCGAGACTCGCGGTCCTTTGTTCGTAGGAATAAATCCCCGAGCGGTATTCTTTTCGCGCGTCAAACGCGGCCAGGCCGTGAGGCTTCATCAAACCTTTATCGCTCAATTCTCGTGCACGCTTGATGTTGACCGTGCTCCAAATGCTTCCGCGTCTCCGTGGCGTAAATCGAATCGTGTAACGCAGATCATCGACGCTCTTGCGGATCCCATCGATCCAGCCAAAGCAGAGCGCTTCATCCACCGATTCTGGCCAGGTCATGCTCGGTTGCTTTGAGCTCTTCTTGTGATAACCGACCCACAATTCTTGCGTGGTCGCATGATTCTTCTCAAGCCAGCTGCGAAAATCGCTTGCTGATTTGAAGTATTTGATCTTCATCGCAGCAGATCCCGTTCAGTCTGAGCGCAAGAGCAAGAACTGGCGCGCGCTCCGCGAGCGGGAACTCAGCCAGTGGGATGGCTAACCGATTTGCTTTTTATACGCTTCCGCGTCTTTCAACTGTTTGAGATCGTCGGCGTTATCGAGTTTCAGAACAAAAATCCACCCTTGGGCGTAGGGTTCGCGGTTGATCAGCCCCGGGTCGGCTTCGAGCGCTTTGTTTATTTCCACAACGGTCCCTTTTACTGGCGCGTAAATGTCGCTCGCAGCTTTCACTGATTCGACAACCGCGATTGCTTCTTTCGCGTCCGCTTGCCGATCCATTTTTGGCAACTCGACGTAAACCACGTCAGTCAATTCGGATTGGGCGTGATCGGTAACGCCGACACGCACGTTGTCGCCTTCATGTTTGATCCATTCGTGTGATTCGGTGTAGAGCAGGTCGTCAGGGACATTCATGGTTTTTTGTAGAGCGGTTTCTTTTCAATGGTGGCTGGAAATTTTTGTCCGCGAATTTCGATATCGATCTGGGCGCCGATTTTCGCGCGTGCCGTCGAGACATACGCCATCCCTACGCCCCAGTTCAAGCTCGGAGAAAGCGTGCCACTGGTGACTTCGCCGATGTGTTCTCCGTTCTCCAAGACCGCATAATGCGGTCGCGGTGGTGGTCCTTTCTCATTCATTCGAAACGGCACGAGCTTTTCGCGCGGTCCTTTTTCTTTTATTTCGAGCAAAACATCACGTCCAATGAAGTTTGGCTTTGTCAGGTCGACGAAGAATCCAAGTCCTGCCTCGATCGGATTTCGTTCAGGCGACAGATCGGAACCGTTGAGCGGGTAGCACATTTCCAGGCGCAACGTGTCGCGCGCACCGAGACCGCACGGCTTAATTCCGAACGGTTTGCCTTTTTCGAGGGCGGCATTCCAAAACTTCGCCGCATCGCTTGAGCGAAAAAAAACTTCAATCCCGTCCTCGCCCGTATAACCGGTCCGCGCCACTGACACGGTCGTGCCATCGAGCGAAAAATCGGCAATCGAATTTCGCGGGGGAAGATCGGCATCCTTGCCGAACATCGCGCGAAATAACTCCGCAATCCGAGGACCTTGAATCGCGACTCCACCGAAATCTGTGCTGCGATTGGCGATTTGAAATGGAATTGCAGCTGACGCAGGTGCCTTTACAGATCGAAGATGCTTTTGCAGCCAGACAAAATCATCCTCGGTGCGCGCGGCATTTACGACTAACAGGAACTTCTGCTCGTCAATCCGATAAACGATGAGATCATCAATGATTCCGCCACGCTCGTTCAGCAGAAAAGTATATTGACCTGTTCCAACATCGAGCTTGCCAACGTTATTCGTGAGCATCGTGTTGAGCCATTCGCACGCGCCTACCCCGTCCACGATCAATTGTCCCATGTGCGAAATATCGAAGATGCCGAGATTGTTTCGCACGGCTCGATGTTCCTCGACGATGCTCATGTATTGAACCGGCATGAGCCATCCGGCGAAAGGAACCATTTTCGCGCCGAGCCGGACGTGTTCATCGTAGAGCGGTGTCTTGTTGTCCTCGCCTTGCATCACGGGCGACAGCCTAGACTCAGTGAGAGCTATCGCAAGCACATGGACTCGACTTCGACTCCTCACCTTCATCCTTTTCTCGATTGAGGACGAGAGGAAAGATCCGACTCAGTCGGCTGTGACTCCGGCCCCCGTCTCCCTTTCCGAAAGGGAGAGGATTGAGGTGAGGGATTGTTGCGCTACTGTCGGCGAGCGATGTCCTTACTCGATAAACTCGAACGCCGCCTCGGTTTTCTCGGCATCCCGGGGTTGATGCGCATCGTGGTCGGTCTTACCGCGCTCGTCTTTTTGCTGGTTCGTTTGAACCCCGGTTTTGGCTCTGTGCTTGACCTCGACCCTGCACGGATTCGCCACGGCGAAATCTGGCGACTGATTACGTATATTTTTCTTCCGCAAACCGACAGTTTTTTATGGGTTTTCCTTCTACTTTGGTTTCTCTGGTTCATCGGCGAAGGCCTTGAACAGGCATGGGGAGCGTTTCGCCTCACGCTTTATTTCATCGTCGGAATGATCGGCACGACGGCGGCCGCATTTTTCTTCGGAGCGCGTTTTTCCAACTCAATGTTGTACGCGTCGTTGTTTTACGCTTTCGCGCGGTTCTATCCCGATCAGGTAATCTATCTTTTCTTTATTTTGCCGGCGAAAATCAAATGGATCGCCTGGGTCTCAGCAGCGTTCTTATTGTTCGGCTTTGTTGTGAACACGAATTCCTATCGCATGGCGCTGGTGGCTGCCCTGGCCAATTATTTGCTCTTTTTCGGACCGGAAATGATTCACGATGCACGCCATCGCGGCGAAGTTTCGGCACGGAGGAAGCGTTATGCGCAAAGGTCTCGAAGTGAAGCCGAGCCGCTCCACAAATGCGCAGTCTGCGGCGCGACCGAATTGAGCGATCCCAACCTCGACTTCCGCGTTGCGCGTGACGGTGAGGAGTACTGTATGGCGCATTTGCCGAAGGCGGCGCAAACGCTCGGGTAGCGCACGCGTCCCGCGTGCTGGTTTTGGCGTCACGCCAAAACGATCTTTTCTTAAGACTACACGCTCACGAGGTGGGGAATCGCCGGAGAAGTCTGCGATCGCGGGACGCGCTCGCCAACATGCGAGACGCGTGCGCTACCCTTGACCGGAAATTTTCGCGTCCGAAACTAGCGCGATGACCGATAAAAACGTCGCGCTGGTTCCTGAGGAAGGTTGGCATTGTTTGCATTTGTTTTACCGGATCGAGTACGGCCAATGGCAATTACTCAGTCGTGAAGAACAAAATGCCGCAAAAACAAATCTGTCGTCGCTGGTGCAGGAAGTGCGCGCGATGGAATCAACTCAATTGCTTACGCTCGGCATGGTCACGCCGAAAGCCGACGTCGGTTTCATGTTGATCACGCCCGACTTGCATAACGCCAACAAGATCGAGAAAGGGCTCTCGCTCTCGCTAGGCGCGGACGTGCTGACTCCAGTTTACAGTTATCTGTCGCTTACCGAGGAGAGCGAATACATCACAAGCGAAGACGAATACGCACAGACGCTTGAGTCTAGTGTGCGAAACGATGCCACAAGACTCGATCAAGCATTGACGGCATTTCGCGAGCGAATGACGCATTACCGCCAGGAGCGCGTTTATCCCACATTGCCCGATTGGCCGGTCGTTTGCTTTTATAACATGAGCAAACGCCGTGGCGAGCAGCGGAATTGGTACGCGCTGCCATATGATGAACGTCGCAAACTGATGAAAGGACACGCCACGGTGGGACGCGAGTTCGCCGGTAAAGTGAAACAGCTCATCACCGGTTCGACCGGTCTCGATGACGCAGAATGGGGCGTGACGCTATTTGCGCGCGACACATTTCAGATCAAAGCGATCGTTTATAAAATGCGTTTCGATCCTGTGAGCGCCGAGTACGCGGATTTCGGCGAATTTTACATCGGCATTCAACTGCCACTCGACGAATTATTCCGCCGCTTGCAACTGTGACACTCTCCCTCTCCCTCTTCCTCTTAGTCTTCGCTGCGTTCGATTGTCTCTAGCGTGACTAAGATTAAGATTCAGAGGAAGAGGAAGATTTCCTCGGATGGGTGACAGAGCGGTCTATTGTGCACGCCTGGAAAGCGTGTGTGCCGAAAGGCACCGGGGGTTCGAATCCCCCCCCATCCGCCACGCTCTTGCGAGAGACAGTCGAGGCGAAAATTTAAAGTAAAACTTAAAGTGCGGGGCCGGCGCGTTCGGTAGTAAAAGAGTCGGCCGAGAACTGCCTCAGAATGGACGACGCCACTGTTATCCGCTGGCTTCGGATTCGAATCCCGTAGGCTCCATTTTTTTTGCACAATCGGCTATCGTGCCTCGCGCGGTAACGAACACGTTACTTTTCCCGTGCAGCGCGCAGCGCGAACCGCTGCGATTCTACCGGCATGAAAACAACAATCGATCCTACAGCAAATGGCTCTAGTAGGGACGAGAATCGCCCCCTAGAGGATAACTTGGAGAACAGAAAACCCCGGAAACGATTCATGAGCCGCCGTTCTTTCTTGAGTAAAACGATCGCCCTGGGAGCAGGAACCGTCGGCGCAGGACTATTGAGCAGCATCCGCGCCGCAGAGGCAAGTTCCAGTCTTTCACTGGGAGACGCGGCACTACTTCGCTTCCCAGCGGCGCTGGAGCTACTCGAGGCCGACTTTTGGATTCAATACAACGAACTCGGCGGCATCCAGGACGACGAAGTCCCAGGCGGCCATGGCAATCCAGCCTATACCGAGGCCTTGGAGGTTATTGAGGATGAAATGAGAGACTACATCCATGACAACACCGACGATGAGATCACTCATCACCAGTTCCTCAACGCGTACCTGGTCTCCAAGGGAGCGCCTCCTGCAAATCTGGACCCGTTTCGCACCCTGATGGGTAGCACCGCGACGGGAGTTAATCCGAACAAGATCGGGCATCGGCTCACAAACCTGACGCGACTTCACATCGATACCAGCTGGTGGACCCGTTATCGCGACGACAGCCATAACCCGGATCTTAATCCAAACCATGTCTTCCCGCAGGCGGTGCCGACTCTGGCCAGAAATCGGCACACGGCCATTCCGCGAACCGATGCCGATACAAGCAATCCCAATTTCCTACAGGCGATTGCGAATACTGCGGCATTCCACTTCCCGACCATCGAACAGGGTGGCAGCAGCCTTTACCCAGCGCTGGCGCAAAGAGCCACCGATGTGGAAGTGCTGCGTATCCTGATGAGCATCGGCCCGACTGAGACCATGCACTTCCAAACCTGGTCGGATGTGGCGGGTAATGCGCCTCCTCTGGCGGCCATCGATCCGGTAACGGGCGTTTTCGTGAGGTTCCCCGATTTGGAGGTGGAAAACGAACTTTTCGACAAGGCCCTCATCATGCCAGAGCCATGTCCGTTCCTAAGTCCAAGCCTTCCCATTGTTTCGATCATTCGACCGACCAATACTCAGGGCGCTGCCATGGCTGCACTGCGGTTCCTAACGGCCATGAATCTTTTCTTCGGCCAATCGCAAGCGTTTTTCGCCTATATGACCCAACTGGCACGAGAAGCCGACGCTGCCACACGCGGTTTTTGAGAGATACCCGTCGACTCAACACGTCCGAATCGCGAAGGTAACGGTTCGAACCCCTGCCTTCGCACTCCGAATAGGCAGATTCACTAGGCTGAGTAATAGCGGCGGGTCCTTCCTCGGGGTTGCGCTTGCGGCGGGTTGCCCCTAACCAAATCCGCTCGTTGCGTGACTCCAAGGGATTTTGATCGGAAAAAGCTCCTCCCTCGGAGTTGCCCGGAGCCCATGCCCCTTGGTAGATAACTTTTAAGGTCGGCGGGCCCGAGGGGCGGTCGTTTCGACTCTCGTCGTTTTCACGCGCGACATTCGAAAAATCAATTCCCATGAAAAAAGCAGCAAAAAAAGCAGCGAATTCGGGGATCTCCCTTGATTCCCAACTGCTGCATCGCAATCTCATGAGCCGCGCACCCAAGCCTGTTTTCGCCCGTCTTCTTCCGATCGATGAAGGAATGCGCCGGCAGGCTTGGGGCTAAAAATTTGGAAGCGCCAGGGCTCCCGTACATGGAAATGGGGAAGGATTTACCACGCTCCGCTTCTCAATCCAACCTGGGCGACACGCATTTCCCGGAGGCGGTGGGTAACAGCCTGCTCGATCACCTGCTGGCGGCTCCGCAGAAGGATTGGAATGCGCTGCTGATCGAGTTGGACAAGAAGGGCAAGGCTACGATGGAGGCCCAGCTCAAGAAGCGCGACGCCCAACGGCATAAGGGCACGAAGCTCTCGCGTGAACTGGCGAGCTATGTGGGCGATTTCGAAAACCCAGTCTATGGTACGGCCAAGTTGAGCCTCGAGGATGGCACGCTAGTGGTTCGGTGGGCCAACCTTAAAAGCCGCTTGGAGCACTACCATTTCGACACATTCGTCCTCCGCGGCGACCGGGCCTTGGACAATCAGCTGCTGACATTTTCCCTTGGCTCCGACGGCGACCGGGAGCGCATGACCTTTCTCAACTACCCGCCCCAGGAGTTCAAGAACGTAAAATCTCAGGCAGAGGCAAAGAACTAAGTCGAGCGCCTGCAATGGCGAATGACGCGCGGATGGTCGTTATCGTTACGAGGTCGCCACCTAACGGTCGCGTTGTTCAACAACCTGCAGTTCTTGTCGCAACTTAACCACGCTCTCGTGGGGGAGAACACCGCGAAAGTTTACGCTTGGATAAATCATGCAATCGCGACCGATCACCGAGCCGGGATTGATCACTGCATTGCAGCCGATCTCCGTTCTATCGCCAACGATTGCGCCGAATTTTCTGAGGCCCGTCGGAATGGGGCCATCGGGTGTTACGACCGCGATTTCCGCGTGATCGAGCTTTACGTTGGAGAGAATCACGCCGGCGCCCAGATGCGCATGATGACCAATGATCGAATCACCCACGTAATTGAAGTGCGGCACCTGCACTTCATCGAACAAGATGGAGTTTTTGAATTCGCAGGAGTTTCCCATGACTACGCCGTTGCCAACGATGACATTTTCCCGGACGTAAACTCCACTGCGAATGTGGCAGTTGTCGCCGATCCATGCCGGGCCTTTCAATACCGCGCCCTGTTCGACGACCGTTCCTCTACCAATAAAAACATGGTTGCTGATAAATGGCTTGCCCATTAACTCGCCGAGGATTGCAGGCTTCAAACGAAATTGGAGATAACTGGCGATTTGTCTGAGCGCTTCCCAGACGTAATTCTGGTTTTCGAACAACTTCGGATGAGCCGTGTGTTCGAGGTCGAGAAAGTCGGCGGGTGCAAACATTTTCAGTGCTCAAGATGGCGAATGCATTCGCTGGTTGCTAGCGCATTTTTTCAGGGTAGCGCATGCCTCACGCGTGTCTGTTGCGGTGTCCCGCCGCAACGAACTTTCTTTCGTTTGGTTATCTCGCGAAATTTGTCGTGCATTGGAGAGTCCGCGATGGCGAGACGCGTTCGCCAACGCCCGAGACGAGTGCGCTACCCAGAGCTCGCGCGCGTGAGTTTTTGTCCGTCTTTTGTGTCGCGCACGTCCCAGCCCAGCGCGGAGATTCGATCGCGCAGCTCGTCGCTTCGCTTCCAATTTTTTTCGTGTCGCGCGTTTTCGCGCTCCTTGGCTAGCTGCGCAACTTCTTCGGGGACGGCGATCTTCGTCTCGGGTTCGAGATCGAGGACAGTGTTGATACGGTTCCACCAATTGAGCCAAGCCTTTGCAGACGCGGCATCGAGTTTGTTTTCATCCATCGCGCGATTAGTCTCGCGAATCGATTCGAACAGAAATCCCAGCGCCGCGGAAATGTTAAGATCGTCATCAAGCGCGTCTTCAAACTTCTGCGTTGGATGTTGGGCGTTGAGCGCCTGCTCGCGATTTGTCGGAGTTGGGCGTTGGACGTTTTCTTTTTCGGCAACTTCCCGCAGCCGCGCGAGCCATTCATCAAGTCGACCTAACGACTCTCGCGCCTCTTTCATCCCTTCCCAGGTAAAATTGAGCGGCACCCGATAATGGACGCGCAATAGCGCGTAACGAAGTTCGCGCCCGGTGTAACCTTTCGCCAGAACATCCGGCACAGTGTAAAAATTGCCTAACGACTTCGCCATTTTCTGGCCGTCGACCAGCAAATGCGCGCAGTGCAGCCAGTAGCGGACGAATTTCTTTCCCGTCACGCCTTCGCTCTGGGCAATCTCCGCTTCGTGATGTGGAAAGATGTTATCGACGCCGCCACAATGGATGTCGATCTGATCACCTAACAGCGCCGTTGCCATCGCGCTGCATTCGATGTGCCAGCCGGGCCGGCCTGGTTCCCATGGCGAATCCCACTTCACATCGCCGTCTTCGTCATCCCACGCTTTCCAAAGCGCAAAATCGCCGATGTGTTCCTTGTCGTATTCGTCGTGCTTCACGCGTCCCGTCGATTGCAATTGCGTGAGGTCGAAGTGCGCGAGCTTGCCGTAAGCAGGAAATTTGTTGATACGAAAATAAACTGATTTGTCGTCTGCCTGATAAGCGAGACCGCGTGCGATAAGTTCGCCGATCATCTCAATCATCCTGTCGATGTAATGCTGTTCGGTGGCAGCGGGGAATTCATTGGCGCGTTTGATCCGCAATGTTTCGGCGTCTTGAAAGAACGCCTCTTTGAATTGCTCGGTGAACTTCGTCAGCGGCACTTTGGCTTCACGCGCACCGCGGATGGTCTTGTCGTCGACGTCGGTGATGTTCATCACGCGATGCACCTTGTAACAGCGCAGCTCCAGGTGGCGCTGAAGCAAATCTTCGAAGATGTAAGCCCGAAAATTTCCGATGTGTGCGCGGCTGTACACGGTCGGTCCGCAGGTGTAGATGCTGATTGTGCGGTCAGCCGGATCGCGCGGCTCGAATTCTTCGATCTTCCGCGAGTAAGTGTTAAAGAAGCGCAACGCCATTAGTCGGCTTTTCGGCGCGCCCGGCGGTCGCGCCCTACCACTTCAACGCTAGCCACCGCCATCGCGGCAATGCCTTCGCTGCGCCCGATCGCGCCGAGCTTTTCATTTGTCGTCGCTTTGATGCTTACATCAGATTCGCTACCATCGATGGCACTCGCGATGTTCTTCCGCATCGCAGAAACATGCGGCCCGATCTTCGGTTCTTCGGCGATGATTGTTGCATCGATGTTGAGCACGCGGGCTTTCTTTTCCGCAAGCAATTTGCTCACGTATTTCAAAATCTCGATGCTGTTGATGCCGCGAATTGATTCGTCTGTGTTTGGGAAATGTTGGCCAATATCGCCGGCGCCGATCGCGCCCAGCAATGCGTCTGCGATGGCATGAGACAAGACGTCCGCGTCGGAATGTCCTTCCAATCCGCGCGAGTGCGCAATCTCGATTCCGCCAAGGATCAGTTTCCGTCCTTTAACAAGGCGATGCACGTCGTAACCAATTCCGCATCGAACACTCGTGGCCATCAGAGTTTAAGGTTAATAACGCCGTTCGACGCGATGATGCTGTATTTATCTTTCATGTCCTCGCGCGGGCGAAGATCGACAGTTCCGCCGGCGTTTTCAACCAGCAGCCAGCCGGCTGCGATGTCCCACAGGCTGATTCCCTGCTCAATGTAAGCGTCGAGCCGTCCGCAGGCGACATAGGCCAGGTCGAGCGCAGCGCTGCCGAGCACTCGGCATTTGCGCACGCGATGGATCATTTGCTGGAGCAACGGAAAATTTGTGTTGATCGTCTCGGCGGTTTTGGCGAGCCCAATAGAGACGACGGATTCAGCGAGATCTGCGCGATCGCTAACGTGGAAGGGATCGCCATTCAATTTTGGAATCTCACCTTTTTGTCCTTTCCACATCTCCCGACGAATGGGGTCGTAGATAACACCAACCATGACCTCGTTGCGGAGACGCAATGCAATCGAGATGCAAAAATGTGGAATACCATAAAAATAATTCACGGTGCCGTCCAGCGGATCGACAACCCATTGGTGTTCGCTGGATTGATCGCCAACGACTCCTTCTTCGCCATAAAGCGCGTGCTTGGGAAACTCTTTGAGAAGGAGTTTGCTAATTAACTCCTGTGCCTGAACGTCGATTTCCAACTTGATATCGTGCGCTGCGAGGGCATTGACCCGCTGTGGCCGCCGGAAATTTTTCCTAAGCAACTTACCGGCTGCGCGCGCGGCTCTTTCCGCCGCATCGAGATAATGTTTCATATATTGTCATTCTGAGCGAAGCGAAGAATCTCGGGCTTTCTGTGCCGATCGCTCATGGGAATAAACCGAGATGTTTCGCACCGCTCAACATGACAGAGCAAAAAAACCGGGAGGAAAAATAAATTCTCCTCCCGGGTTGAAGTTAGGGTTGTGACTCCGAAAGCATTCGGAGCCGTTAATCAAGCGTGGGGCGTTAATGCCTCTTTTTCTTCGCTGATTTTTTCTTTGCTGCTTTCTTTTTCTTCGCCATCGACTAATTCCCCCCTTTCATCCGCAACACGCGCGGAACTCTGTGAAGAGTTGGGAATGACTTCACTTAAACGAGTTCAGTTAATC
>JBKPLX010000175.1:0-7407 GCA_046731855.1 Verrucomicrobiota bacterium
CGCCGCGCGCTTCGCAAATCGCTTCTGCCATTCCCTCTCCGCCGTCAGCCATTGGTGCAACGTCGATCTTTGCGTCAGGTACAGCGTCGCGCAGACCCTTCGCGATGTTTTCGGCGACCTCGCGCGCGTTGAGCGCGCCCTTGAATTTATCGGGGGCAATCAGAATCCGCACAGTTACAACTTCGCCGCCTATCCGATCTTGTCATTCCGAGCGCAGCGCAGTCGAGGAATCTCTCGCCACTAAAAAAATAATAAGAGATGTCTCGACTTCGCTCGACATGACAAAAAGGAAACGGACGGTTAAGACTTCAACTTCCGCTCCAATATTTGGCCAACCAGCTGCGGATTAGCCTTGCCTTTCGATGATTTGATCACCTGCCCCTTGAGAAAATTGAGAGACGCCATGTTACCGGACTTGAAATCTGCGACCGGTTTGGGGTTCGCGGCGATCACTTCGTCACATAATCTTTCGATCGCGCTCGAATCGCTCAGTTGCTCGATCCCCTTTTCTTTGACAATCGCAGCCGCGCTTCTTCCACTTGCAAACATTTCCGCGAAAACTTCCTTCCCCTGCTTGCCGCTGATTTTTCCGCTGTCGATCAAATCGACCAACTCATCAAGGGCGCCAGGTGGAATCGGACAGTCGTTGATGGTCTTACCCGCGGTACTCAGGGCGTTCTGCAAATCATTCAGAATCCAGTTAGCGACATTCTTCGGTTTCCTTGCGCCCTTGGCTGCCGCCTCAAAGTAACTCGCGAGATCGAGATCGTTTGCCAGCACGGCGGCGTCGTATGGACTTACCTGGTATTGCTGAACGAAACGGGCTCGTTTCGCTTTCGGCAACTCAGGCACGCGATGTCGCACTTCAGCCAGCAGCACTTCAGTTTTCACCGGCACAAGATCCGGATCCGGAAAGTAGCGGTAATCATGGGCGAACTCTTTTGTGCGCATCAGAAACGTTTCGCCGGCTGCATCGTTCCAACCACGTGTTTCCTGCTCAAGTTTTTCGCCGCTTTCGAGTGCTGCGATTTGACGCCGGACCTCGTAGGCCAGAGCGCGCCGCACTCCACTGATTGAATTCAGGTTCTTGATTTCGATCTTCGCTCCGAACTCTGTCTGCGACTCTGGCCGCACCGAAATGTTGGAATCACAGCGGAGTTGCCCTTTCTCCATGTCGGCATCGCTTACCGCGCCGTAGATCAAAATTTGCTTGATCGAAGTGAGAAACGCGAACGCTTCCTCCGGCGAATTGATCTCCGGTTGCGTCACAATCTCCATCAGAGGTGTGCCGGCACGATTAAAATCGATTCCCGTGCTGTTCTCGAAATGAAAACTCTTCGCCACGTCTTCCTCGAGATGAATGCGGACCAGATGTACCTCCTTGTCCGGCGTGACGATATTCTTCTGCGCGTCCTTTGGATAAGCGAGATCATGCAACGGGACGGCGCCGTTAGTGCAAAGCGGCATGTCATACTGTGAAATCTGATAATTCTTCGGCATGTCCGGATAGAAATAGTTTTTGCGATCGAACTTGCAGATCGATGCAATGTCGCATCCGAGCATGAGTCCGGTGAGCACCGTCATACGCAGTGCCTCATGATTTATCACTGGCAGGGCGCCGGGTAGACCGAGGCACACCGGACAAGTGTGTGTGTTCGGTTCCGCCCCAAATTCAACCGGGGAAGCGCAGAACATTTTGGACCGCGTCCTTAGCTGGACGTGCACTTCCAGACCGATCGTGGCGACGTATTTCATTATTGTTTCTGCGCGTAATCGAGCGCGCGTTGAATATCGAATTTCCTGATGCGCTCCGCGAGCACCGGATCGTTTGCTACTTCAATGACGCGTGGGTTTTGAAGGAGATCAAGGAAGCGCCCCTGCTCGATCAGGTCGACGATTTCAGGGTCGCTTCGTAACGCTACGATTTTTGGATGCTCGGCTAATTCGCGCGCACCGGGGAACATCAAGAATTTCTGGGTGCGTTCCGGACTGGACAGGACACTTCCCGCTTTCTCCAGCATTTCGTACGTATTCTGCGAAATCGGGTCAGTGCTCTTAAGCACGCCTCCAAGCAAACCCAGTTCCAGCGAATTCTTCAGGCGCGCCAGTGATGTCGCGAGCGTCTGCATGCCGTCTTCTGAGTCCGAAAGAAACCGGCGGCGCACATCTAGCGCACGTGATGTTGGGTCTTGTGCACGGTGCGCCGTTGCACCAGACCGGCTGCCAGCTCGCCCTTCAGCCAGCGCGCCGACCGTACGCACACTTGCAACAGTCAGCCAGAGAAGAAAGAGACCGAAAAACAATCCAAAAATTGCGCCTGCAAAACCATAAATCAGGTAGAGCAACCTGGATTCTTGTTGGGAAGTTCGCTTGAACAGAATCCCGCCGATGCCGCTTACGAGCATGTATGCGGCGACCGCAAGAATTGCACCGCATAAGATCGACAAAATTGGGTCGGGCATTCTGAAAAAAGGCCGCACCGCCGGAACCAACCAGGCGCCTCCGAGGAACGCAGCCGCGTAGGCGGTACCAAAGGCAATTAGGCGCATGATTTGACGTACCAAACCCAATCGCCAGCCCCGCAAGACTTCGAACAAGATCAAAATGACGCCAAAAGAAATGAACACCACCTGCCAAAGTGGCGACCCGGCCACTGACGAAATTGCGGATTGCGGATTTTGGATCGCGGATAGGTGAACGCTTATGAACGACCTCATGTTGTCATTCTGAGCGACGCGAAGAATCTCTGATCATTTCTGAAGGAGGCAGCCAAAGATGTTTCGCTTCGTTCAACATGACAGGGCTGATCCCTGGATGATTCTGGCATTTCGATCTCACTGTTCCGCACTCGGCATTCCGTGATCTGCAATTATGATTGCTCGTTGGCGCAAAGCATGATCGCCAAGCACCAGCGCGGCCATTGCTTCTACGATTGGCACAGCCCTGGGAAGAACGCAGGGATCATGGCGTCCGCGCGCAGCGAGCCGGGTTTGCTGCCGCGAACTGGTCACCGTTTGCTGTTCGTGGGCGATCGTAGCTGTTGGCTTAAACGCGACGCGAAAATAAATCTCTTCGCCGTTACTGATTCCGCCCTGCACGCCACCGGAATTGTTGGTCGCCGCGCGAATTTTTCCGCCACGCATCTCAAATGGATCATTATGCTGCGAGCCCAGCAGCCGCGTCGCCGCAAATCCTGAACCGATTTCGAATCCTTTGGTTGCCGGTATGCTCAGCATCGCTTTAGCAAGATCTGCCTCGAGCTTGTCGAAAACCGGTTCACCAATTCCCGCCGGAATGCCGCGTACCACGCATTCAATGACGCCGCCGACCGAATCGCCCTGGCCGCGAAATTCCTCGATGAGCGAGACCATCTTTTTCGCCGCCGCAGCATCCGGGCAGCGAACAATATTCTTCTCCACCTCTTTCCCCTTCACCGCAGAGCGATTAATTTTCGCAGCAATTTCGTGAATTTGCGCGACGTAGGCGACAATCTCGAATTCCGCGTACAGCGCCGACAATATTTTTTTCGCAAGTGCACCGGCAGCTACTCGGCCAATTGTTTCCCGCGCCGAAGAGCGGCCACCACCTTGCCAGTTTCGAATTCCATACTTGGCTTCATAAGTGAAGTCGGCGTGTGAGGGCCTAAATTTCTGTGCAACCTCCACGTAGTCCTCTGGCCGTGCGTCTTTGTTGCGCACCAGAATCGCGATCGGCGTGCCGAGTGTTTTGCCCTCGAAGACACCGGAAAGAATTTCGCACTGATCTCTTTCTTTTCGCTGCGTTGTCACCTTACTTTGGCCCGGACGCCGGCGGTCCAGCTCACGTTGGATTTCCGCCGCGGACAGTTCGATGTTCGGCGGGCAACCGTCGATGACCACGCCAACGCCACCGCCGTGCGATTCGCCGAAAGTCGTGACGCGAAAGAGCTGGCCGAAAGTGTTTCCCATTATGTGAAGATGTTAAACCAAGGCGCAAAAATTGTAGAGCGTTTCTGAAACGCCTGGTAAACACGAATACAGGATCGTCAGGTACGTCACCGACCCTTCGCGTTCTTGCGAGCAGGAGCCTTCGAAATCGGTGGCGACCGCGGGAGTACGGGCGAGGACTGCACGATGGAAGTTGTCGTCTGTCCGTGAATCAGAAAACGATCCAGCACGCGATCCAAAGACGCGATTTCAGGCAAATGGATCTTGAGAATGAAGCAATCTTCGCCGGTGACTCGATGGCATTCCACAACCTCGGGAATCTGCTGAGCGAGCGCCGAGATTTTGGGAAGATGTCCGGGAAGCGGCCTGATTCTGACGAACGCTGTGATCTCATGTCCCGCTGCTTTCGGATCCAGTTCGAGACGATAGCCCGCAATCACACCACTTTTTTCTAAACGTCGAACACGCTCCTTCGCCGCCGGATTGGACATCTTAATTTTTCGGGCCAGCTCCGCGATCGATACCCGGGGATTCCGTTGCAAGAGCTTCAGAATTTCAATATTTTTGTCATCTTCCAATATTTCCTTAGTATTCACTAGATATATAGCTATGAGACGTTAAAAATAGCACTGCTAACTAGACTTTACCTTATTTCATGTTTGCACCCCCAGGCTTGATGCTCTATGACAAACAAAATCGCATTGCCGATAAAGCCAATGACCGGCGAACGGGCGCACACGGCCGGACCTGTTCCGCCAGAAGCTTTTTTCATTTGCAGCGCCATTTTTCATTATCTTGGTCCAGCCTTTGCGGTGCTTCTGTTTGCGAGGCTTGATGTATTAGGCGTTGCATGGCTGCGGATTGCAAGCGCGGCTGTGATATTCGCGTTCTGGAAACGTCCGTGGCGTTTGTTCGCTGAACTAAACGCAGCCGAGAGGCAAATCGTGGTCGCATTAGGTTTCGTGCTGGCCGCCATGAACGTCTGTTTCTATTTGGCGATCAATCGGCTGCCGCTGGGGACGGTGGGAACAATCGAGTTCCTCGGCCCCATTGCGCTGGCGGCGTTAGGCGTGCGAACCATGCGCAATCTTGCCGCTTTACTACTGGCATGCGGCGGAGTGTTCCTGCTGACCAGTGTGCGAATCAGTGGCGAACCGATTGGATACATTTTTGCATTTGCGAATTGCGCGCTGTTCGTTGTCTACATTCTGCTGGGGCATCGGATCGCGGCGAGCGGCGGCCGCGGCGGAGTTGAACGTCTGGCGATGGCAATGCTCATCGCGAGTATCGTGGTCACGCCAATTGGCTTCAGGGGTGCATCGGGAGCGCTATTCGATCCCAAACTCCTTCTCGCTGGCGCCGGAGTCGGTATTTGTTCCTCTGTGATACCGTATATCTGCGATCAATTTGCAATGGCGCGATTGTCGAAGGCCACTTTTGCTCTAATGCTCTCCTTGTTGCCTGCGACAGCGTGCCTGGTAGGAATAGTCGTTCTGCGACAAGTTCCGTCGGTTTCCGAATTAGCCGGAGTCAGCGCAGTGATAGCCGGAGTCGCTTTGAAACGAAGCGCGGATGATTAAACAGGAGGGTTAAAGATGAACTATACCAATCTTGGTAAGACGGGGCTCAAGGTATCGCGAATCTGCCTAGGCTGCATGAGTTACGGACTCGAGGAGAGAAAGTGGGGTCTGGATGAAGAACAAGGCCGGCCTTTCATTAAACGAGCGCTTGAGCTTGGCATTAACTTTTTTGATACAGCCAACATGTATGGAACCGGCCGAAGCGAAGAAGTCCTGGGCCGGGCGCTACGCGATTTTGCGGAACGGGACGAGGTAGTCGTCGCAACGAAAGTCTATTTCCCGATGCGTCCCGATGTGAACGGGCGCGGATTATCGCGTAAAGCGATCGTGACCGAGATCGACCACAGTTTGCGCCGCCTGGGGACCGATTATGTCGATCTCTATCAGATCCACCGCTGGGATTACGATACACCGATTGAGGAAACACTCGAGGCCCTCCACGATGTCGTGAAATCAGGAAAGGCGCGCTATATCGGGGCATCGTCGATGTTTGCCTGGCAATTCTGCAAGGCGCTTTATCTGGCCGACCTCCCCAATTGGACGCGTTTTGTTTCCATGCAGCCACATTACAATCTGCTGAATCGCGAGGAGGAACGGGAAATGTTACCTCTTTGCCTGGCGGAAGGTATCGGCGTATTACCGTGGAGCCCGCTGGCGCGCGGACGTCTTGCTCGCGCGTGGGAGAGGCAGCCAAGCACTGTGCGCGGCCAAACCGATGAGTACGGCAAAAAACTTTATTCGGAAACTGAAGATTTGGACAAGCAAGTCGTCGATCGCGTCGGCGAACTCGCTACAGCGCGAGGCATCCCGCGTGCGCAGATCGCGCTCGCGTGGTTGCTTCACAAGCCTGCGGTAACGGCGCCAATCGTTGGCGCAACCAAATCCCACCATCTCGAAGAAGCGGTGGCTGCAGACGATGTGAAACTATCCGACGCGGAAATCGAAGCGCTGGAGGAGCGATACGTGCCTCATCGCATTGCCGGATTCGAGTAATCACTCTTTCGAGGGGATGTTAACGTGTCGGCAACACGTATCCTTTTAAGAAAATCAACCGATCTAACACTATGCTTCCTGATTATAATGACTTCTTGATCAAACGATTTGAGAATCCGGATGAGGTACGCGCTTTTGACAAAGGACGGTTCGAACTCGTCAAGATCGGCGGAATGACGATTGGCCGGGCAACATACGAACCCGGCTGGAAATGGTCGCAACACGTCGCGCCCCTTGCCGGGAGTCCCCTTTGTCAGGTGGAGCACGTTGGGATGGTGATATCCGGGCGAGCTTCGTGTGCCATGGAAGATGGAAGATCTTACGTCATGAAGCCTGGAGACATCTTTTACATCGGTCCCGGACATGACAGTTGGGTAGTGGGCGATCAACCTTATGTTTCGCTCCACTTTCTCGGAGCGGAGAAATACGCGCATGAATGACAAGACCGTTCCCATTTCGAGATCATCCGCTCAGCATTGAGGTGGAATGACGTGCTCGAAACTACGCGTTCGCGACCGCGTGGTTAAATCGCTTCTAGCGCGCTCTTCAAATCGTCAATTAAGTCGCGGACATCTTCCACGCCCACCGAAAGCCTGACGAGCGAATCGGTAACGCCCAATTTTTCACGCTGCTCCTTCGGAACCGAAGCATGCGTCATGAGCGCAGGGTGGTTGATGAGGCTTTCGACGCCCCCCAAACTTTCCGCCAGCGCAAACAGGTGGGTATTCTCCAGAAAGCGCCTGGTCCCTGCCAGATCGCCTTTCAGGACGATTGTTACAATTCCGCCGAAGCCGCGCATTTGTTGGCGCGCCAGATCATGATGCGGATGGGACTTTAGTCCGGGATACCGGACCAATTTCACCTCCCGTTGTTCCTCCAGCCACCGCGCAATCTCAAGCGCATTCGCG
>JBKPLX010000176.1:0-7310 GCA_046731855.1 Verrucomicrobiota bacterium
CCTGGACAGGTTCCAGCGCCGCCGCCTGATCCGGACTCATCGCCCTTGCCTTCGCCGGCTCCTTTTCCTTACCGCGAATCATCTCCGTCACTCTCTGCTGCTCAGGAACGCGATTCACAAAAAGCAGATGGCCGACGCCCGCTGTCGCCAAAAGCCGTGCGTGCGGCTGCGTTCAAATACAATGGAGTGCCAAATTTTTGTGGATTTCTCGCTGCACTTCCTGCCGACGTTAGCGTGTTCGATCCAACCCTCGGAAGACCACGCGCCCTTGTGAAGGGAGGCCATGTAATACGCAAAAACGTAGCATGGCTCCGTAAACGCAAGAAAGCCGGCGCACACAAGTAACGCTGAACGGAGATAATGAGCGAGCAACGGGAATCGAACCCGTTTTTTACATCCCGCGTCATCGTAAAAGTCGATCTTCGCTCGTAAAATGGATGTGAAAACGCCGCGAGATGATCGCCTGGCTGAGTTTCAATACTGTCTGCAAGTTGGCCTTCGCGAAAGTCTCGACAAATGGGAGCGCCTCATTTGAGCGGTTGCAAGGCGGTGAACACAAAACTGGGTCCGGAGCATCTTGCCGTCCGGCAACGTGTGATCATAGGATTTTGTCTGATTAGACGATAAGCCGACAACCCGATTGTTTGTTTTAATCAATCGAACCAGATTCCTCCGCACACTCCATAGGAATGCCAAGGCGCTTTATGGTTGCGCCTTGGACTAGTGAGCGGCGGGTTGGGAGCTCCCGCCGCTCTTCCTTCGGGGACAGAGGACGGGGTAAGATGGATCGCTTGATTCTGAATTGCGAAGGAGTTGGTCTTGTAGTGGATGAGTTGATTCGCGCCACTGAGTCATTGATCATCCGACGGTCTCAGAGCAGCACGCCGCGTTTCTGAGGACCTGGGACACAGATCAATGGCGATTTTGTCACTGATGCTGAGTTGAAGGATGGTGACGCGATCCGATTTGGTTCCGTCAATAGCGGTTTTTGCAAGAGGTGATCGCAAACGGTGGTCAAGCCGCGGAATTAGATGGGCGCGCATTTCGAGCTAAATACACAACTCAAGTACGTCATTCCCCCTGATTCTTCATAGGTAAGATGAGCGGGCAACGGGAATCGAACCCGCATTGCCAGCTTGGAAGGCTGGAACTTTACCATTAAGCTATGCCCGCGTGTCGGAAGTGAATTCCAATAGTTTTCGCGAGTAAACAGTGACCGGTCAGGGCTGAATAGTCAAAGCGATTGCCGCGCGTGCGGTGCGCCGGCAGTTTGACACCGCGTCATTTTTCAAACGCGGCCGCTACGAGGGTGGCATTGTGGCCACCGAAACCGAATGAGTTGTTTAATGCGACGCGCACTTTCTTTTCGCGCGCGACTTTGGGCGTGTAGTCGAGATCGCATTCTTTCCCCGGATTTTCCAGATTGATCGTCGGTGGAATGACGGAATCGCGGATCGCGAGCGCGCAGGCTGCCATTTCGATGCCACCGGCGCCGCCTAACAAGTGGCCGGTCATCGACTTGGTAGAGCTGATCGGGACTCTATAGGCATAGTCTCCAAACACCTGTTTGATCGCGCGTGTCTCACAAATGTCGCCGATATCGGTCGAGGTCGCATGCGCGTTGATATAGTCGACCTGATCAGGCGATACACGCGCATGATCCAGCGCCAGTTGCATGGCGCGCGCCGCGCCTTCTCCATCCGGGGGTGGGGCTGTCATGTGATATGCATCAGCAGAAACGCCGTATCCGGTGAGTTCACAGTAAATTTTCGCGCCACGCGCTTTGGCGTGTTCCAATTCCTCCACCACAACGATTCCTGCGCCTTCACTCATCACAAAACCGTCGCGATCACGATCGAACGGCCGGGAGGCGCGCTCGGGTTCGTCGTTGCGGGTGCTCAGCGCTTTCATAGCCGAAAATCCCGCAAGACCGATCTCGACGATAGACGCCTCCGACCCGCCTGCCAGGAAGATATCGGCATCGCCAAATTTGATAATCCGCCAGGATTCGCCGATGGCGTTGTTGGATGTCGCGCACGCAGTGACGATGCACAAGTTGGGACCGCGCAGGTCGAACTCCATCGAGATGACGCCGCTCGCCATGTTGCTGATCAGCATCGGGATGGTGAATGGCGAGTTACGTCCGGGGCCTCTTGTCAACAAGATGCCCAACTGGTCCTGCAGCGTTTTTAATCCGCCAATTCCGGTGCTGACGATCACGCCGAAACGGTCTCGCTGTTTCAGATTCGCTACGTCAATGCCGCTATCCTCCAGAGCCATTCTTGCCGCGGCCATCGAAAGATGAGTGAATCGATCGGTGCGGCGGACGTCCTTCGGGTTCTTGAAGAAACGCTTGGGATCGAACTCCCGGACTTGGCCTCCGATTTTGCAATCGTAGCCAGTGATATCGAAGGCATCGATAGTGTGAATGCCGCTGACGCCGTTCTTCAGATTGGACCAAAACGTCTCCACATCGTTGCCAAGCGGCGTGAGGACGCCCAGGCCGGTGATAACTACTCTGCGATCGGTCATGATGATGAAGCGTTAAGGCGTGAAGCGTTGAAAGGTTAAAACGTCAGCTCGTTCCCATTCCAACGCTTTGAACAGTTTGAAAGACTTTTCCTTCGGTCTTGATCGAAGGCGCGATAATAATCTCCGTTTGCTGAAACTCGGCAATGTTTCGAGCGCCAACGTTACCCATACAGGTAGTAATCGCTCCGACCAAATTTTGGCTGCCATCATCAACTTCTGCCGGACCAAACAGGATCTGTTTCAGCGAGCCGGTGGCGCCCACCTTGATGCGTGTCCCTCGTGGAAGATTGGCGTGCGGCGTGGCCATTCCCCAGTGGTACCCGCGGCCGGGCGCTTCGTGCGCCTTGGCAAAGGCACTTCCCACCATGACAGCGTCCGCGCCGCAGGCGAGTGCCTTGCAAACGTCACCGCCTCTGCTCATTCCACCATCAGTGATAATTGGCACATAGCGTGAAGTTTTCTTGAAGTAAGCATCGCGTGCTGCCGCGCAATCGACCGTCGCAGTCACCTGCGGAACGCCAAGTCCAAGCACACCGCGTGAAGTGCAGGCCGCTCCGGGTCCGACACCTACTAAAACCGCAGCCGGACCGCACTCCATGATTTCGAAGGTCACATCATAACCAACAGTGTTTCCGACGATCACAGGAATGCGCATCTCGCGGCAAAACTTCTCAAGATCGAGCGACTTGTACTCCGACGAAATGTGTCGCACAGTTGAAACCGTGCTTTGCACCACGAAAACGTCTGCGCCGGCTTCTTGCGCGATCTTGCCAAATTCCGCCGCGCGCTGAGGAATGGAACTAACCGCGGCTAATACGCCGCCGTCTTTGATCTGGCGGATACGCGCTGCGATTAGATCTTCCTGAATCGGTTCATGGTAAATTCGTTGCAGCAGCGCTGTAATTTCCGATTTATCGGCATCGACAATTTTTTGCAGTACTTCCTGTGGATTCTTGTAGCGCGTTTGCACTCCCTCGAGATTCAAAACGGCCAGCCCGCCCAATTTGTTCATGGCGACTGCGAAGCGGACATCGACAACGCCGTCCATGGCGCTAGCAAGGATGGGAATTTTCATTTCCAGCGGCTCCGCTTCTCTGCGGGGTAAGCGGAAAGTGATATCGACTTCGTTTGGATTGATCGTCACGCGTCCCGGTACCAGGGCGATTTCATCAAACCCGTAGGTCACACGGGCTTTGCGATTCCGGCCTATCCACATTCCCATTTTAAATTGGCTCCATTCTAAATCGTTCGTTTAAACTTCCACAGCGCGGGCAGCGAGGAAGCAGGGCGTCCGTTCGATCCTCAAATTCGAACGCGCAAATCACACAGCGCAGCCGATACTGCAGAGCCCGTCGCTCCCGCCGCCGGCGATTCCATTCTCCCACTATCCAAAGGAGAAAAACCGCCGCAAGAAAAAGCAGCAAATAAATCGTGACCAGGGCGGCGAGGCTAACTCGAATCACGGTGTAGCTCTGCCTGGTTGTCTTGCCCGCGAGCGCGCAATGTCGCTGCCCCACTCAATTGTCGCAATCCCCCAAATTAAGGTCGCGTCTGGCTTCCCACCGCCCAGGTCGCTTCGAGAGAAACGGCAACCCGCAAGATATAGCCGGGCCTGTTGGTCCAGCGCCGGATCACCTGAGGAATTCATAGGAAAACAATACCTGATTTCCCCAAGTCTGCTTACGGCCACCCGAAAACGAATTGCTTCAGGCGCTTCTCCATTCGAAGCGACGAACTTTAGCTCCGGCAATGTCGCAGGTCCAAAAGCATCGAGCTCGTTTGAAAACGAAACAGATGTTGCGATCGGCCCGGCAGCAGAAGCGCTCTTTTGGCGCATAAACGGAACCGCGGCCGGCGGCTGAGAGTCCGGCGCGCGCGAATCGACTTCCAATGGTGGAAGTTCCTTAAGAGTTGGTTCCATCGCATGATAGGAAGGCACGTGCTCAACCTTCGGTAGAGCGCGGAACCTCGCATCCGGAGGGCGATGGGTTGTAAAAGCAAGCGCAGGATCTTCCGAGTCGATCCAGCGAAGCAGCGTGCGGCCTTCTTCAGACGCAGGAGTGATCAAAGCTACGCGGGCAGGAGGTGGTAGAAGCGTGACCGTAGGCGGATAAACAATTTGAAAAATGTAAAAGCATACGGCGTGCGCCAATAAGGAAAGCGCCAGAAAAGCCAGGAAGGCCGCTCGTCGACGCCGAGGCGAATTCCAACTAAAGAGCAGCGATTCTGTCGCAAGGTCAGGACTGAGTTCATTCATCGCGGAGCAGCGGCGGCAAGCGCCACCGATGTGATGCCGTGCTCCAGCGCGGCGTTTGTCACTTCGGCAACAGTTTCGTAAGACGTGGAACGGTCCGCCTTGATGATAATTGATTGGCCCTCGCGCTTGGCCGCGTCCAGCAACGGCCCGAGTTGCTCCATGGTGACGCGCTGGTCGCGGAAATAAATGGCCGGAACTGCGCCGCCGGTAATGCTGATGATTTGCTGGTTAGTTTGTGGGCCAAGCGTAAAACGAGAAAACGGCATCGAAATTGAAATCCCCTGTTGCAAAATAAAATTGGAACTCAGCAACAGAAAGAAAACCAAGAGAAAAGCGACGTTCACCAGCGCCACAAGCACAAGCCAACCGAAGTTGTAATTAATTGTGCGCTCGAGTTTCATGAAGATGACAAACCGTTCAGAGTTAAAAACGTTACAAAGTTAAAAGGTTAAAGCGACATGCTAATGGTTCTCAAAGAACAGCAGCCGACCGCTATGCCTCTTAACTCTCTTAACTTTCCCTTTCCGGTTATAAATCCGGGCGTGCTTCGAGCTCGCGTGCAGTCTCATTCGGTGGTTGAAAGCTGATAATCCCACTGATGGGACGGCTCTCAGTCAACATGTGCACAATTTCGATCCCTGCCCGCTCCATGTCATGGAGCATGTTATTCACGCGGGAAGAGAGGTAACTGTAAGCCACGAAAGTGGGCGTAGCTACAACCAGACCCGCTGCAGCCGTCAGCAGGCTTTTATAAACTCCGGTGGAAAGCTCAGTTACCGTAGCGTAGCCGCCGCTTGAAGCGATCGTGGCAAATGCATCGATCATTCCTGCGACCGTTCCCAGCAACCCGAGCAACGGTGCCAGAAAAGCTATCGTAGCAAGCACCGGCAGAAACCGTTCGAGCTTCGGCACTTCGAGTTGAGCGGCTTCTTGGACAATGTCGCGCAATTCTGGCCGGGGGGCGTCGTGCCGGATGATTGCGGCATGAATCACCCGGGCTACAGGGCCTGGAGTCCCGGCCGACTCATGAAGCGCCTCTGCGAAATTACGTCGCCGAATCAGATTCGACAGTCCCTTGAGGAATTCGCCCACGTGAATCGTTGCCCGGTGGAAGTAGAAGAGGCGCTCGGCGAAGACCGCGATCGAAATAATGCTACATACCAGAATTGGCCACATTAAGAGGCCGCCCTTTTGGATGTAATCAATCACACCGGTTTTGTAGTCTTCTTTACGGGCTGTGGCAAGCCAACAACCAGATGTCCATACCACTGGTATGTCGATGTAATAGCTAGCATTTGGCGATTTTCCAAATGGCTTCTACTATCGCGAACCCTTCTCTCGAGCCTTAGGAGAAGAACCTGGGCGGACCTTGGCAGCGCTCTTGCCACCTACCAATTTGCCAGACGCATCGAACACCGAATAGCCGGTCTGCTTCCCCGATACGTCGTAACTGTAAACAATCTTATGCAAAAGCGTGCCGTTTTCGGCGCTTTGAGTTTCTTCCAAGAGATGGCCGGCATCATCGTATTTATAACGGCTCTTGAAACGCAAGCGGCCGTCGGCTCCGGAAATTTCGCCGCTGGAAAAGCGCCCCGCATCATCCAATTCGTAGCGAATCGTCTCGCGCAGTTTGCCATCCGAGTCGGTGGTTGTTGCTACAGCCTTGTGCTGCGCATTGTCGAACTTGTAAACTGTGCGTGAACCGTCCGAGTGCATTGAAACGGTGACCCGCACAGCGTCGCTCCGCGTTTGTTCCGGAGATTGGCTGGATCCGGTTTGGTTGGCACAGATGACAAGGGCACAAGCCAGTATCACCCGTGCTTGGAAAAATTTCATGATCCGAGGAGCTTACGGTTGAGGTGAGTAGGCGCAAACGAGCCTGAAGTTTTTTATTGACCGCGCTGTGGGAAGGTGGTTAAAAGTGGTGTCAAGTGGAGCAAAATGGATGAATTCTCCACTCGATACATGGACAACGATTCTCCACCCGAACGTTTTTATGCCGGCGATTTCCGGCATTCCATCGATGAGAAAAATCGAATAACGATTCCTTCTCGTTGGCGACGAGACAAGGCAGAAGAATTCATCCTTTTGCCGGAGGCAACGCATCAATTTCTGCTGGTCATGTCGCCGAAGGAATTCGCGCGGATGAGTTCGGTAGCAGAAACAAATCAGGACGTTTCCGCGCGGGATCGGCGAATTTTTTTGCGCCATCTGCATTCACGCGCGCAGCACGCGAGCGCGGACCGGCAAGGGCGTCTTGTTTTGCCTGAAGAGCTTTGCCGGAAGATCGGACTGAAGGATGAAGTTGCCTTGGTCGGCAACCGAGGGCGCTTTGAGATTTGGAATTTGCAACGCTGGAAACGAGCGCATGAGGAGGAAACAGCTACTTACCAGCACGTGGCAAACGTCATTGGCTTATAATCAGATGCTTGGTCAAAACGTTATCAACACATTTTGGTTTGAGCGGCCTTTGTGGGTGGCCGTTGATCCGTTTACTGCCGAAGAGGAGGCACCCGAAGTG
>JBKPLX010000177.1:0-11416 GCA_046731855.1 Verrucomicrobiota bacterium
CGCGCATGATCTTGTTTGGCATCGGCAACGTAATGATATCGAGCGCGCGACCCCCAACTTTCATTGCCTGCAGGCGCGCGAGATTTTTCCGAAGTGGCTCGTAATTTTCGTCGCCACGATTTTCTTCGACAACGGTCACAACGGTCGATTCGGAGACAAACCGGGCCAAATCGTCGATGTGGCCGTCCGTGTCGTCGCCAGCGATTCCGTCGCCGAGCCAGAGAATATCGCGAACGCCCAGGTAATCCCGCAGGCGTTGTTCAATCTCTTCGCGCGAAAGATTTGGATTTCGATTTTTGTTTAATAAACACGACTCGCTGGTAAGCAGCGCGCCGGCGCCGTTCACATCAATCGCACCGCCTTCCAAAATCATGCCCGGATAAAACACTGGCACATCGAGAATCTTCGCGACACGTGTTGGCGCAACTTCATCCAAATCGAATGGCGGATATTTGTTTCCCCAGGCGTTGTAATCCCAGTCCACGACCGCAAGTGGAGCCGGCGCGCCCTCGCGCCGCACAGTTTGCCCCGGCTCGGGGCCGAGTCGACCCCAACGCGGGTCGCGGGTTAAGAAAATCGGTCCGTGATCCCGGCACCAGGGCTCATTTGTCGGAACGAGATAAAACGCAATTCGTTCCGTCGGTAATCCGCGTAACACCTCGCGCGCTTCGGCTTCATGCGCGCCATCGCGGACATTGATGCAAACTTGCTCGGATTCGATCAGTGCTTCGACCATCGCCCGCAGCGCAGGCATGACGCGATCGAATGAATCAGGGAAACTGATCCCTTCGCGCCGAGGCCATGAGAGCCAGGTCGCAGTGTGCGGTTCCCATTCAGCCGGCATGCGGTAGCCGAGAGCTGCTGGAGTTTGCGAACGTTTTTCCATGGATGCCAACGTTCAACTCCGAAGTATTCGCGAGCAAGCGGTCAATCTGGCTGCGTAAGGCTACCCCGCGACCGACGCCCAACATTCAACTTTGAAATCAGTAGTGAAGAAAGCGTCTCTAAGCCGTTCGCTGGGCTACCGACTTATATATCGCACCGACTATGACGCCAGTCACAATCATCTCGATGAAGCCGCCGATGCTGATCAGCACCAGAAGCTTTGCTGGGAATGGCTGCGTCGCGTAAATCGCGCAACGCGCGCCGATCGCCAGAATTTCCAGCATAATTCCAAGGCGAACGCCGGCCGCGATGCCTCCTGTGGCGAAACCGCTCGCGTAAATCATAACGAAAGCGAGAGCCAAGCCTGCCTGGCCAATGATGATCCAGTAAAACAGACTCATGATCTCTTCGCGCGGCCGGAAGAGACTCTGAACTGCCGCAGAAACATCTTTCAATAACACGCCGTTAAAGAACCATCCCCAAAGGACGATGAAGATAAACGCCGCGAAGAACGCGATGATGAATCGCTTCATGAATTTGGAGTCGGCCTCGTAGCGGCGGAGCTCGATTTATAGATCGTACCAATGATTGCGCCGGCAACCGCAAATTGGATCAAAGCACCCACGTTCCAACCCCACAGGATTTTATTGGTAATCGGTTGCACGGCGAACGTGATCAGATGAGCGCCCATGTAGACGAGTGCAACGAAGAGGCCCAACAGAGCACATGTGCGCGCGCCACCTGCCGGTACGAACTTCGCACAAAGCAACGTAAAAAAGAACGCCATCACGACATGCCCTGAGATCAGCCATGGGAAATCGGGCTTGGGTCGGAAAAGCGTTGGGACTTCCTGGTGCGCGCCAGACATGAGCGTGCCGTACCAGATGAATCCAAAGACGAAGATGAAACCGAACGCCGCGAAGAATGCGATAGAGAATTTTTTCCAGTCCATAATCTCTTTCGGTTGAGGTTCTTGTTGGGCCCAATCGAGCCCAAAAGGCTTCTTCGCAAAACGCGACACCTATGTCGACCTAAATCTTCTCCGCGACAAACAAGAACGACAGCTAGGAAGTGGTCGCTCCCTGAGGCTGCAGCCCGAGCTCGCGCAGAAGGGCAACATCTACGTCGGCTGCTGGGTTTTTCGCGGTCAGAAGTTTGTTGCCGTAAAAAATCGAATTTGCGCCTGCGAAAAAGCAGAGTGCCTGACCCTCGCGCGACAGCCGGGTCCGCCCAGCTGCCAGGCGAACTCGCGCCTTCGGCAGCGCGATTCGCGTCACAGCAATCAGACGAACCAGCTCAAAAATATCGACCGGCCGTTGATCGGCCAATGGCGTGCCCGGCATTGCCATCAAACAATTGATTGGCACGCTTTCCGGAGGCGGATCGAAGCCGCTCAATACCTCCAGCATTCGCAACCGGTCGGTCTCTGTTTCTCCCATACCGATGATCCCACCGCAACAAACCGACATGCCGCTTTCCTGCACGGCAGCGATGGTGTTGAGCCGATCCTGAAACGTATGTGTGCTCACAATCTCCGGATAAAACTCGGGAGAAGTGTCAATATTATGATTGTAGGCCGTGACTCCGGCGGCTTTAAGTTTACGAGCCTCCACGGAACCGATTTCGCCAAGTGTCACGCATACTTCCATGCCGAGGCGGCTTACTTCCCGAACAATCTCCAGCACGCGCTCAAATTTTTCCGAACCATCGCGTACGCGGCGCCAGGCTGCCCCCATGCAAAACCGCGTTGCACCTTGCGAGCGCGCCCGCTGTGCGGCAATCATCACATTTTCAAGCGATAGTAAATCTTCACGCTCCAAGCCCGTGGAGTAATGAGCCGACTGAGCACAATAGGCACAGTCTTCGCTGCAGCCACCGGTCTTGATGCTGAGCAGACTGCACTGCTGCACTTCTTCGCCACGCCAATGCTGAAGATGAACAGCCCGGCTTTGCGAAATGAGGTCAAATAGGGGCTGATGATAGAGCGACTGGAGCTCACCCAAGTTCATTACGCTCGGATGATAAACGAGAGAATGACGAATGACGAATGTCTAATGACTAAAGAATGACTAAATCAGAATGACGAAAGGAAGCGGCGCTCGCATTTTTCACTACTTGGGAGTTCGGGCTTCCTTCGGCATTTGTCATTCTTGCTTCATCATTTTCAATTAACCCACTTGTCCGTCGACGAAACGAGCACCGGCAATTCTTCCATCATGTATTGCGTCTTTCCGACGGCGCCGATCATACGGACGCCTGTGGCGGCGTACCATTTTTTCGACATTTCTTCCCCGGTATGGCAGCCCCAGCTCTTGGCGTAGGCGCGGCGGGCGAAAACGTGACGGTTGATCTTCGTCAGCTCGCTATCATGCAGCCACGACTTGCAGGCGCTCTCGATGTTATTGCTGTAATCGAACATGAAACACGCCCGGTTAGAGTGTCCGAAATATTCAAAGCCAATGATCTTCACCTGATCTCGCGGCTCGCCGTTGTTTAGATAGTTGATCACCGCGGAGCCGGGACCAAACCAGACAAGGTTGATATTAAATTTGTCACGCACAGTGCCGATGATGCTGATCAAATCCTGCTTTTCCTGTTTACCGCGGTCCTCATAACCCTGCCGGTAAACCAGCCAGGTGATCTTCGCGTCCGGGCCGAGCTCGGTTCGTAATTGTTCGGTCCGTATCCGGGCAGCCCGGACAAAGTTCGCCCACCAGTGATCGTGCGGATGCGTCTTGTACTTTTCCCACTGATACATGGAGGGTCCTCCGACGAGGAGGATGTATTCACCCGATGTTGGGGGAGCCGCTTGTGAGCCAAGTGCGAATATCGACAAAGACCAAACGAGCAAAAGGCGTTTCATTGTCATTAGCGAGATGACTATTTATGCGGGACGCCAAATTACGCAAGTGGTGGGACGCGATCGCCGAGCGCGCCGATGCCCCGCGATCATTCGCGGAAGGCCCGGCGGTCCGTCCCTACCAATTTGGCGCGACTTCACCGCGCGCCAAATCTTCCCATGTTTGGCGTTTTCGAATCAGTGCAAACTTGTCGCCCCGAACCAGCGCTTCTGCAGACAAAGGGCGCGAGTTATAATTGGAGGCCATCACAAAGCCGTACGCGCCAGCGCTCATGATGGCGAGCAGATCACCTTCATGCAGTTCTGGCATTTCCCGCTCCAGCGCAAAGAAATCGCCTGACTCGCATACCGGACCGACAATATCGATCTTCTCGGTACTCTTGCTTCTGCTGATGCTCGGCTCTTCCGCGGGGACGATCTCGTGATAACCCTGATAAAGCGCAGGTCGAATCAGGTCGTTCATGCCGGCATCGACAATAACGAATTTCTTCGCGCCTGTTTTTTTGATGTAACGCACGCGGGTCAGCAATACACCACCGTTTCCTACAAGAAAACGGCCAGGCTCGACCAGGATCCGAACGTCAAGCTCGCGCAAGGGTGGAACGATTGCCCCAGCGTAATCGCGGACGCTGAACGCAAACGATTCACTCCCGTGCTGGGACCACCATTTGCCTGATCCGCTCTCCAGTGCGCGCTGGTAAATAATTCCCATGCCGCCACCAACGCTAAGGAACTTAATGCCGTATTTTGATTTCAGTTCGTGCACGATCGGCGCCACTTTCCCAATCGCGCTCGCGAACGGCTTCGCTTCTGCAATTTGCGAGCCGATATGCATTTGGATGCCGACGATTTCGACGTTGCGCATTTTGGCGGCTTGCTCGTAAACCGCGCCGATCCGGTCCAGCGCGATACCGAACTTATTTTCGTGCGAGCCGGTTGAGATATACTGATGCGTATGCGGATCGACATCGGGATTCACGCGCAATGCAATCGGCGCGCGTGTTTCTTTTGAACCCGCAATCCGATCGATGCGTTCCAGCTCCGCTTCGCTCTCAACATTGAAGCTGCAAACGCGCTGCTCAAGCGCGTACTCGATTTCCTCACGCGCCTTGCCCACCCCGGCGAACGTGCACTTGGCGGAATCGCCACCAGCCGCGAGTACCCGATAAAGTTCACCGCCCGAAACAATGTCGAAACCTGCGCCTGCATTGGCGAGCAACTTCAGGATCGCGCGATTCGAGTTTGCTTTAACTGCGTAACAGATCAGATGGTCCAGCGACGCGAGCGCGGCGTCCAGGCGGGCGTAGTGATCGAGAATTGTTCCCGCGCTGTAAACATAAGTCGGCGTGCCGATTTCCTCCGCGACGCGGGCAAGATCGACATCCTCGCAGTAGAGATGCCCGTCACGATAACGGAAAGAATGCATCTGCGAATCTAGCGGCAACGAGCGACGAATTCCAAATCGCGTGAGCGTGCGTTACCCTGCCAACCTCAATGCAAGATTGAGAATCGCGATCAAGGCGACTCCTATCGAAAAACTTGTCAGCACAAGTTTTTTTCCGTGCTTCAACATTTCTCCAAGCACGGCGTGCGTAGCCAGGTAGAGAAATCCGCCGCCGACATGCGCCATGATCAAGCCAAGCCAAAAAGCCGAAACTTTCCCCAGCCACAGCATGCCGATCACGCCACCGAGAAGTGTAGTTGCTTCGACGGCTGCCACCCAACCAAGCGCAGTCGTGCGTCGCAGTCCTGCGCCGATCAAAAGACTCCCGAGCGCAAGACCTTCAGGAACCTTGTGAATACAGAGAGCCGAGAACAAGGACCACTTTGTTGCGTCCGTTGAAGGCGCTTCTTGTTGAATCCCCAGCGCCAAACCGTCGGTCGTGCTGTGAATCGCCAATGCAACAATTAACGCAGTGGCGATCTCGTTAAAATGCCGGGTTGCATCGGCGTCGAAATGGCTGGCAGCGCAAGCAGGACAGACATGGTGGACATGTTTACTGATCAAGAAAAACAGGAAGTATCCAGTAGCTGCCGCCGCAACGACCGGCCAAGCGCCGCTGTCTTCCAAACCTTCGGGCAAAATTGCAAATAGCGTTACACCCAGCAGTGTTCCGGCCGCGAAACTGATCAGCGCACAAAGCGGCCTGTGCTGCAGGTGCAATGACGTACTGATCGCCCCGCCAGCCAGGGCGAAAACATAAGCCGCGACGACCTGCCACAAGATCATTTGACCATTCATCATTTTGCTCTCGCCGAAGGCTTCGGGTACCATCGCAGATCAGCGTCCCTCCCGATAGAATCGGGCTAGCCTTTGCTGTTCGCAGTAGAACGTAGCTCAGTCGTCAAGGAGATCCGAGTGATGGTGGCGAG
The DNA here is from genome assembly GCA_046731855.1 of Verrucomicrobiota bacterium. Lineage (GTDB taxonomy): Bacteria > Verrucomicrobiota > Verrucomicrobiia > Chthoniobacterales > UBA10450 > Udaeobacter. The sequence continues at coordinate 6,119 of JBKPLX010000177.1, forward strand.
TTAGCCGTGCGGAGTTAGAAAATAAAAGCCAACTCCGAGCCGGGAGGAATGAGTGGCGACCAGATTCTTCATTCACCAGAAACTATTATGGCAAAGAAGTTTTCACAGGCCGTAATCGGTCTATTTTTGATCGAAATCACAAAAGATGGCGTCGTCAAAAAGCATGCATGGACGGCAGGCGAAACGTCGTGAGTGAGCGAATCATGAGCGAACACGAGCACGAACACTTGGAAGGCGCTTCTTCGCGCCCACAGGGAGGGAAAGATTTCCGAAGAGCATTTGCGATCGGCACAGCACTAAACATTGCGTACGTCATCGCGCAGATTTCTTTCGGAATCGTGGCGCATTCGCTGGCGTTACTTGCGGACGCAGGGCACAACTTCGGCGATGTGCTTGGGCTGCTTCTCGCGTGGTGCGCGAGCTATCTGGCGAAAACACGACCGACTACTCGTCGAACGTACGGCCTTGGTCGCTCGTCCATTCTGGCAGCGCTTGCAAATGCGATCCTTTTGCTGATTGCCGTCGGCGCTATCACCTGGGAGGCGATCCGGCGTTTCAGTGATCCGGGCCAGGTTGGCGGTAAAACTGTCATGATTGTCGCAGCTATTGGAATCGTGATCAATATGGCGACTGCAATGTTGTTCTTTTCTGGCCGCAAAGGCGATCTCAACGTAAAAGGCGCATTTTTGCATATGGCCGCTGACGCGGGTGTTTCCGCCGGTGTCGTAGTTGCGGGAATGGTGATCATCTTCACCGGATGGCACTGGATCGATCCAGTGGCGAGTCTTGCCATCAATCTCGTCATTGTTTGGGGCACATGGGGATTGTTGCGGGATTCAATGGCAATGGCACTCGACATCGTTCCGTCAAACGTTGATCCCGCAGCAGTGCGCAAATACTTGGAAACGCAGGCCGGCGTCACGGCTGTACACGATCTACATATCTGGGCACTGAGCACCACGGAAACGGCGCTTAGCGCCCACTTGGTCAAGGCGGATGCCGAGATCGATGATGAGATGCTCGCCTGCGTCTGTAATGAACTTGCACACCGGTTCGGTATCGGCCACGCGACGATCCAACTCGAGCGCGGAGATGCCGCGCATCCGTGCCGGCAAGAACCGGATCACGTGGTGTGAGTTTGGCCAAATCGCTAACGGAAAGTTATCGCATTTGCTGGCACCCGTTGGCCGCGTCAGCGAAGTTGACATTCAATTAAAACGTCGTGCGCAGGCCGACGACCACGCCACGGCCGGGCAGAGGCAGCACTTCTTTCAGGAAAGAAAGATGATCGCGTCCTTCTGCGTCCAATAGATTAGTGCCGCGCGCATAAACGTAGTTATAGGTGCGTCCCCACTGGAACTTATAGCCGACGCTCGCGTTCAGAAACGTGTAACCCGGCGTGGGTGTTTCAAATTCGGCGACGCTATTCTGGGCGTCCACTCGCCAGCCTTCGATGCTCGCAGTCCAGTGTTCGCTCTCGTAGTTGAGTGAAATGCCGTACCGGAACGGCGTGATGCGCGGGAGCGGTTCGCCGCTGCTGTCTTCAGCGTGGACGTAGTCGGCCTGTAGCCGCAGATAAAGATCGTTGGGATTTTTCTGCGTAGTAGTTTCTTGCCCTCCCATGATTACGTTTTTAACCGACTTTGCATCGGGCGGCTCGCTTGGCCTTGTCAGTTCCAAAGGGAGCAGGTGAAAATCAACGCGACCTTCCCCGCCGTAGAATGTCGCGTTTTTCGGCGTGTAGACGAAAACCTGCAAACCGTCTTCGAACTGACCGGTTGGGTTGAAGTCAATAAATCCATCGTAGCTGGTGTAAAAACCGCTGACGAAGCCCGTGACGCGGCCGGCGGTCCTTCGAAGGCTAAGATCAACCGTGCGGTTTATTTCCACATCCAGATTTGGATCGCCGATGATGAATTGAAATGTGGCGTCGTGCGGGCCACGCGCGAAAAGTTCCTCTGACGTCGGCGCGCGTTGCGAATATGCGAGATTGAGCGCCAACTGCCAGTCCTTCGCGAAATCATAGAGCGCGCCAGCTGCGCCGCTGACGGGCAAGAAGTCCTGATTTTCCTGACTGGGCGATGTGAGCGAAGTCAGCTCTGGATCACTGGAATCAATGCTGAGCGAATCGTGCTCAACGCGCGCGCCGAATTGAACACGGACGGGAGTTAATTTCACTTCCTCAAAAATAAAGCCGGCGACTGCCAGGGTTTTGTTCGGCTGCAGAAAAGCTTCATCACCCAGGACGGAGAGCTCTTTGTAAAATACCTGAGAGCCGATCGAACCTCCAAACGGACCGATCGGTTTGTGCACGAGTTCAATGCGCGAATCGACACCTCGGGTCTTAAACGTTGCGCCGACGGTGTTGTTATCGATCTCGTCATGTTTGTAGTCGGTGTAAACGAATTTCAAATTCGCGACTGAGAACCATGGCAACGGATCGACAATTGAGCTGCGCACATTGTACTGGTCCTTACGCACGTTGAGATGGACGCGCTCGGGTGGAACACCGGGCTCATCTACTTCCGGATCGTTGGGCACGCCGTATTCTGACAGAAAGCGGTTGTACGACGCGCCGATATAACCCTTGTCCCACACGTACGACGCGCCAATACCGAAATCTTTTGTCTTTACGAATGTGTTCGGAACTTCACCAAAAGGATTCCCACCAAAACCGTTGTCGTGCCGCTGTTCCGGTGTGAGCTCCGCGCGAATTCGCTGGTCCAGTGCGAAGCCAGGAATGCTCCGGTCGTCCGTGCGCAGAATCGATCCTTCCGCATGGATTACGAAATGCTGGAAAGGCGAAAGCGTCAGAGCCATGGCCCCGCTGCGCTCAAGGTCGGCGCTGTCGAATCGGCCATCGACTTCGCCGCTGAGCCGTTCGGCGGGTTGCTCGACGGGGATCAGATTATCCGTCACATTCACAACGCCACCAATGGCGCCTGAGCCATACAGGATCGTCGCCGGTCCGCGCACAACTTCGATACTTTGGCTAAGCAATGTGCTGACGCTTGGAGCGTGATCCGGGCTGATATTCGACACATCGAACACCTCGGTACCGTTGTTTAGAACGCGCACGCGATTGTCCGCTTGACCGCGAATGACGGGACGACTCGCCCCGGCAGTGAAATCGCTTCCACCGACGCCGGGTTGTGTCGCCAGCGTGTCGCCCAGCGTCGGCGCTGTTTGCACTTTCAGATTATCTTCAGTAAGAATCGTGACTGATTGAGCTTTATCGGTCTCGCTCTGTTCAATCGCGCCGCCACTGACAACGACGCGTTCTGCTTCCGCTACACCCGGCGACGGGGATGGCGACGGGCTGCCTGATACTGGGGCGGGATTTTGCGCAATCGCAATGCTCGCCCTGAAAAGCAGCATCGCTGCTGCAGTTAAAATTTTTTTCATTGAGATTTGTGAGAAATGGATTTTTCAAAATTGGTGGTTGTAGAGGCGTTTGTGCCAAACGCCTGTTCGGTTTGGATTCGGCGCTTGGCACAAGCGCCGCTACAACTGCTCGCGACTCTGCCGACGTGAGATTTCTAACGCTCCGCGAGAACGCGGCTAGTTGCGTGCTTAACCGCGAGCAGGCGGCGCGTTCGCGAAGATGTGCGCCTTGAGAAAAAGCGGCTGAACCCAGATCGAGCTCAGCGCTGAAACTGTCCCAAATTGAGCAAGCAGATCGGGCGCACTGATCAGCGGAGGCTGCGCAGCATGTTCATAGCTGCCGGTGGCAATCAGTGTAATCGCGCAAGTGTGATCCGAGCGATTCCCATCCGCGTGGATGCGCTGGTGAAGTTGCGGGGAAACACTTAGCGCCAGTGTCCAGACAAACGCCGCGAAAACGCAAGTCGCGACAAACGCGCGTCCGTGATTTGTTGAACGCGCGAACGTGCTCATTGCGCTGCGACCTTGTAACTTAACCACGTCGCGCGCAAGAAATTTCTGCAGGATGGACGCTACCCCAATGCAGCGGTTTGCGGACTAACATTGGAAAAAATCTCCTGCTACTTTTTTCTGGCACCAGCTGTTGTCATTTCTACAATTTGTCACGAACCGACCTGATTTTAGGATTATATGTGAGCTGCCGCATGGTGAGCAGGACTGGACAAGAAAACGCGCCGAAGAATACAGGGAGAGCTTTCGGCTCAGCTACCAACATTCTTTTGGCGCTCATCGGTCTGCTTATCTCAGCGGGCCCGGCAGTTAGCGAAAATACAAGGACTGGATAAGTGGAATCCGCAGGAACCGGAGCGCTCGGAATCGCTAATCCCCGCGAGAATAGATATTTCTTCCCACCTTTGCCGTCGCTGGATAAACGTGATTTTCCCTTCCTCTAGAATCGATGGACTTAAACACAATCACCGAGGTTCTGCGGCCCACCAGTGCGGACGCAGTCACAAAATGGGAAGATGGTTTTGCATGGCTTGCCGGCGGAACATGGCTCTTTTCAGAACCCCAGATTCACACCCACACCCTGATTGATCTCGAAACGCTCAAGTGGCCCTCTCTCCAAGGTTCGAAGGATGGATTAGAGATTGCCGCTACGTGCAAGATTGTCGAACTCGATCAGTTCGTAGAAAAAGCTCCATCGGATTGGATGGCCGCCCCGCTTTTCCGCAACTGTTGTCGCTCTTTCCTGGCGTCTTTCAAAATCTGGAATGAAGCCACCGTGGGGGGAAATATCTGCATGTCGCTCCCCGCAGGCCCGATGATCTCCCTGACCACAGCGCTGGAAGGCATTTGCACACTTTGGCCGCGGAGTGGAAGGCCGCGCGAAGTACCGATGATTGAATTTGTCACGGGTAACCACGCCAATGTTCTCGCCCCGGGAGAGCTCCTACGGAGCATTCATCTGCCAGCAACCGCGCTGCAGAAAACCTTTGCCTTTCGACGCTTCAGTTTGACGAATCTTGGCCGGTCCGACGTTTTGCTGATCGGCACCAAGTGCCGGAAGGAAAGCACGTTTCTGCTCACCATCACTGCCGCCACGCTGCGCCCCGTGCAGCTTCGGTTTCAAAACATCCCTCCAGCGGAGCAGTTGAAGCAGGCCATTGATGATGCCGTGCCTTTCAGCCTTTATCTCGACGACACCCACGGCTCGCCTCCGCATCGCAAACACCTCGCCTATTATTTCGCCGAACAAATTCGCGGAGAACTTTCAGCCTGAGCGGGAGCATCTGTAATGAATTACAAAATCAATGGAAAGTCTTTCAGTGCTGCACCTCGTCCCGGACAATGTTTGAGAACTTTCCTTCGCGATCTCGGCTGGTTTGGTGTGAAAAAGGGCTGCGATGCGGG
>JBKPLX010000178.1:0-21866 GCA_046731855.1 Verrucomicrobiota bacterium
TCGCCCTTCAGCGAGCGCCCGGACATCTTAACGCGATCAAGCCCGCCGTGGGAAAGCTTAACAGTCACAACTTGCGGCTTTAGGGTTGGGAACGGCGAAAAACCGACCGCCTTGAGTTCAACTTGTTCGCCGCGCAGGAGCCGTTTGCGCAGATTACTCAATACGAGGGTGAATCCGAATCCTGCAAACGTGCGGCCCTTTTCAATATCGACCCTGTCAGACACATCTTTGTTATCATTGCTAATATGAGCAGTGGCGGTCCCCGACACAAAATCCACAGTGAACTCGCGTTGTACCCTCTCGTTCTTGAGTTCCTTCCACGACCATTGTTCTTGTATTAGTTCCGGTTGCTGGCGAAAGCGCGCCTTTTCCTCAAACGATCCGCCCTCGGGAAATTTATAGGTGATAACGACGTTAAGGCGCTGATCTTCTACCCACTGTCTGAATTCTCCGTCGGCAAGTTTTCTGCCATTGATATCGCAGAGTCCCGGGTAAGCATGCGCAGCAGCTGTTGGCTCGGTTACTTCGAGTGCAAAGATCGATGAGGCGAAGAATCCGACTGCAAAGATTGAGAAAAGGACTGTCAATTTTTTCAGGAACATGCCTATCACGGGTATCGCGAACTGCGACACAGACGGCTGCGTCAGCGACTGGCTCACTTTTGCGATTTGGTAACAGCATTGTTACCCGAACGAAATCGAACTCGACATCTGTAAGATCGTCGTTATTGTGGCTGGTCATGAGCGTCGACATTCTTTATTCGACAGACCTTCGAAGGCCGCTTGCCTTCGCGTCGGCGCTCGCGTGGTGGCGATAGAAAGCGACCGTTTCTCAACGGGACGCTGGTTTTCTCTCTTTCTCTCAAGCGAGAGATCTGGCGTTTGCACCAATGAAATAACCCAAGGCTACATATGTTGATCGTAATGAAACCCGACGCTGCGGCGCGGGAAATTGATGCAGTTGTAAACGTAATTCAGGAAATCGGGCTGCGCCCTCATCCAATGCCTGGCGCCACGCGAACAGCCATTGGCGTCACGGGCAACCAGAGTCCTGTCGATGGCAGGCGATTTGAAAATCTGCCGGGCGTCGCGGAAGTCATCCGGGTTACCAAGCCGTATAAGTTAATCACGCTTGATCTCCGTCCGGAAAAGACGGTCGTCCGAGTTGGAAACACCACCGTCGGAGGAAATGAACTCGCCATAATCGCGGGACCGTGCGCGATCGAGAGCCGGGATCAGGCATTCGCTGTCGCACAGGCAGTGCAGCAGAGCGGCGCACACTTTTTCCGCGGCGGCGTCTGGAAACCCCGCACGTCCCCGTATGCATTTCAAGGTCTGGGCGAGAAAGGATGGGAAATCATCACCGAGATCCGCAAGGCGTTTGGGCTGAACATCGTCACCGAAGCGCTCGAAGAATCTCACGTCGGTTTGATCGAACGATATGGCGATATCATTCAGATCGGCGCTCGAAACATGCAGAACTTCTCGCTCCTCAGGCGAGCTGGCCGATCGCACCTGCCAGTTCTGTTGAAGCGAGGAATGGCTGCAACGCTCGAAGAATGGTTGCTCGCAGCGGAGTACATCATGGCAGAAGGCAATTACAACGTAATCTTGTGCGAACGCGGCGTTCGGACTTTCACTCAGCATACGCGTAACACACTCGATCTTGCTTCTGTGCCGGCGATCCGGCGGATTTCTCATTTGCCGGTGATCGTAGATCCATCGCACGGCACAGGAAGCGCGTACATGGTTACTCCCCTCGCGCGGGCAGGCGTGGCTGTGGGAGCGGATGGGCTGATGGTAGAAGTCCACAACCATCCAGAGCTCGCCCTTTCAGATGGGGCGCAGGCACTAACGCCCTCGGAGTATGCACAGCTTATCGGAGAAGTTCGCGCGATCCGCGCAGTTACCGCACCGATTGTTAACGAGAGTCGAATAGAAACCAAAGTCGCCTAACGAGTCAAAGTCAATGCTCCTTTTGATCGATAACTACGACTCCTTCACCTACAACCTTGCCCAGTATTTTGGCGAGCTTGGCTGTGACCATCTTGTTAAACGAAATGACGAAATCTCGCTGGATGAAATCAATGTGTTAGCGCCAGAGCGTATTTGTATTTCACCAGGGCCCTGCACGCCGCGCGAAGCCGGAATCAGCAAAGACATCATCCTGCGCTTTGGAGCGAAAATTCCGATCCTCGGCGTTTGTCTCGGACACCAATGTATCGCCGAAGCATACGGAGGAAAAATCGTGCGCGCTGCCGCACTTGTGCATGGAAAGTCATCCACAATCAGACACGACGGAAAGGGGCTCTTTTTCGATTTGCCAATGCCGCTCGATGCCGGTCGATATCACTCGCTGGTCGTCGAGCGGAGTTCTCTTCCAAAGTGCCTCGAGATCGTCGCGGAAAGCGAAGACGGCGAAATCATGGCATTGCATCACCGCGAGTTCCCCGTGCACGGGATACAATTTCACCCGGAATCCGTTCTCACACGCGACGGCAAACAAATTCTCGCGCGTTTTCTTTCGCACCCATAAACCCGATGAAGGCGCAAATTATCCCGAACAGGGACGAGTTCTCCGAACTCGCGCGACGCGGTAACGTCGTCCCGATTTTCGCGGAGTTTATCGCTGACAACGAAACGCCCGTTTCAGCATTCACGAAGCTGGATGCCTCTCGGACGGACTACAGTTTCCTTTTCGAATCGACTGAGAAAAACGATGTGTCGGGACGCTTCTCCTTCGTCGGAATCAACCCGCGGATCGTGATGAAAAACTACGGGGGCGAGCTGCAAGTCGTCGAATTGGGAGTCGAGCGACGAGTCGCAACAACAGATAACCCGTTGGATCAGCTCCGGAAGTTAATGGCGCGGTATCAGTTTGTCTCGCGTCCAGAACTGCTGCGATTTAGCGGTGGCGCTGTCGGTTTTATCGGTTACGAAGCAATCCACTTCTTCGAACCCAAAGTGCCAGTCGCCTGTCGGGACGAACTGCAATTACCAGAAGCGGGTTTCGTCATTCCAAGCAATCTGCTCATCTTCGACCATCGGCTGCGCACGTTGAAAATCGTCGCTAACGCATTCCTTGAGGATGGCTCACCCGAAAAGGTCTATGCGCGAGCGGTTGAATCGATCGACGCTATCGCAGACGCGCTCGCGAAATCTGTTGAACTTTCGCTGGCTCCAACTGCGGATTTCGAACCGGAGCCGGCCCACAGCAATTTTCAACCGAACGAGTTCACACGTGCGGTGGAACGAGCCAAGGATTACATCCGCGCCGGTGATGTCTTCCAGGTCGTTTTGTCCCAGCGATTCGAATCCGATTTCAGCGGCGATCCGTTCGATTTCTATCGATGTCTTCGTTTCGTCAATCCTTCGCCGTACATGTTTTGTGTTAAGTTCGGAGCGGATTTTGCGTTTGTTGGAAGTTCGCCGGAAATGCATGTCCGGCTAATCGGTGACGCGGTGGAGATTCGCCCGCTCGCTGGCACACGCCCGCGCGGGGCTACCTCCGCGCAGGACGAGAGGAATGCGGCCGAACTTCTGGCCGATCCCAAGGAACGCGCCGAGCACGTCATGCTGGTCGATCTTGCCCGCAACGACATCGGCCGGGTGTCGGACTTTGGCACGGTGCGCGTGACCGAATTGATGGGGATCGAGCGCTACAGCCACGTCATGCATATTGTTTCAAATGTCACTGGTCGCCTGTGTCCAGGTTGCACCGGCTTCGACTTGATCAAAGCAACGTTTCCCGGGGGCACTGTTTCCGGGGCGCCGAAAATCCGCGCCATGCAAATCATCAGCGAACTGGAAGGGACCAGACGCGGCTGTTACGCGGGTGCCGTTGGCTACTTTGGATTCGACGGCAATGTTGATTCTTGCATCGGGTTGCGCTGCGCCGTCTTGAGAAACGGAAAGATATATTTTCAAGCCGGCGCGGGCATCGTCGCCGACTCAAATCCGCATTCGGAATACGAGGAGACTATTAATAAAGCGCGTGCAATGGCAAAAGCGCTCGCGATGGCGAAGCAGATCAAGCCACCGACGGTCAAACGCGAATGCAATATAAGAGAGATCGGCGATTTCGAACTGCGCCACCTAACGCTGCGCCTGATGCACGGCGAGAATCTCAGCCGTGCTGAGGCCGGAAATTTTCTAGAGTGCCTGCTTAATCCTGTTGCTACTGACGCGCAGATAGCGGCCGCGCTTACGAGTCTGGGTGTAAAAGGTGAGACCCCCGATGAGCTCGCAGGAATCGCCGAAGCAATGCGGGCTCGTGCGCTCCCATTACGATCGCGTTACGCACGTTTTATCGATACGGCGGGTACTGGATCAAGCGCTGCAAAAACCTTCAATATTTCAACAGCAGCGGCCTTCGTGATCGCAGGTGCTGGTCTGCCTGTAGCGAAACATGGCTCGCGCGCGGCGACGTCGCTGTGCGGCAGCGCCGACGTCCTTCAGGCGTTGGGCGTCAACACAGCCGCTCCAGTCGAGACCGTGGAACGCTGCCTCAACGAGCATGAAATCTGTTTCATGTTTGCGCCGCTTTTTCATGCTGCTACGGCCCGGGTCGCGCATGTGCGCCGTGACCTCGGGGTGCATACTACATTCAATTTGCTTGGGCCCCTAACAAATCCCGCGCGGGCACCCTTTCAGATCGTGGGCGTCTGGCAGCTGTCACTACTTGAACGCGTCGCGTCAGCCCTTGCTCGCCTAGGCATCGAGAAAGCATGGGTTGTGCACGGCGCCGATGGCTTGGATGAAATAACGATTGCGGACAAAACGTACGTCGCCGCGTGTTCGTCCGCCGGCGATGTGGAAACATTTACAGTGTCGCCGGAACACTTTGGATTGGAGCGTCAACAACTCGACGGATTTCGTGGGAAGGAGCCACAAGAAAATGCACAACTGATCCGCGCAATTCTTCAAGGCGAGAACACCAAAACGACAAATGCCGCGCGCAATCTCATCATCATTAACGCCGCTGCTGCACTCCATCTCGCAGGCGTCGCCTCGGATCTCCGTTACGCGGCTACCCTCGCTCGTGAAAGCATCGACAGCGGACGAGCCGCGTCGAAACTGGATATGCTGGTCCGGGAGACAAATCGAAGCTCATGATCGAAAACATCCTTTCCCAAATCCTCGATCGAAAACGAAAAGCTACAACGCAGCTTCGAGCGGATCCTTCCTCGCGAGACTTTCGCGAGCGCGCATTGCAAGTTCGAGAGAACGCTGAACCGCATCGGCTGCGACAAGCGCTGGAGTCCGATTTACCGCGATTAAAGATCATTGCCGAGTTCAAACGCAGATCGCCTTCTGCTGGAATCATTCGCGACGATTTAACGGTCGGCGAAATTGCGCGCTGCTATGACCGCGGTGGCGCCTGCGCAATCTCGGTTCTCACCGACGAACAATATTTTGGCGGTTCGGTTGCCGATCTTTGCGCCGCGCGATCCAGCACGAAGCTGCCTCTTTTGCGCAAGGATTTCATCATCGATCCAATCCAAATTTTTGAAGCTGCGATCGCGGAAGCCGACGCTGTGTTGTTGATTGTCGCCACACTGGACGATACTTCGTTGATACAGCTGCGCTCGCTTGCCGAAGACGAACTAGGGCTCGATGCGCTTGTCGAAGTGCATGGCTCGGATGAGTTGAAACGAGCGGTGAACGCGGGCGCAAAAATCATCGGAGTAAATAACCGCGATCTTGGCACCTTTCGCGTTTCGTTGAAAACAAGCGAGCGTTTGATCGCCAAGGCTCCGCGCGACAAAATCATGATCAGCGAGAGTGGATTGCACAGTACACACTCTTTGCTTCACCTTCAGCAGCTTGGATTCCGGGGTTTTCTGATAGGCGAAGCGCTAATGCGCGCCCCGGATCCGGAAACGGCTCTTCGTGACTTAGTTGCCGCTGCTGAAGGTCGGCAATCTACAACCGTTCCAACTGAGACCTGCCAACCATGACTCCAGTGCAAATCAAGATTTGCGGTGTAACGAATGTTAAAGACGCCAGAGCATCCGCTGAATTAGGCGCCAACATGATTGGGTTCAACTTTTACCCGCAAAGTCCACGCTATATTGGGCCCGGGGTCGTCCGGCAAATTATCGAAGCGATGCCGCCCGAAGTTTGCACCGTCGGAGTTTTCGTGGATGCCAACGCGGAAGAAATTCGGAATACCGCAGACGCAGCCGGCGTCCGATGCGTACAATTACACGGGCGCATTTCACTAGATACAGTCAGCGAACTAGCTCGTAAATTTCGTGTAATCCGGGCGTTCTCTACAGATCCTCAGTTCCGACCCGCCGAGGTTTCTTTGTTTGGCGATTGCGACGTCTTGGTCGACGCGCACCATCCGCACCTGCGCGGCGGAACTGGTTTGACGTGTGACTGGGCAGCTGCGCGCACCGCTCGTTCCTTGGCCCGATTCCTCATTCTCTCCGGCGGCTTAAACCTAGAAAATGTCAGCCACGCCATCGCAACTGTGGCGCCTCACGCCGTTGACGTTTGCAGCGGAGTTGAGAGCGCACCAGGCGTAAAAGATTACACGGCCATCGAAAATTTCGTTACCGCTGTACGAACGGCGAATTCTTTCATGAACGTTTCCCGGGCGTGATCGGTGCCATGCAAAAATCCGTGATAAAAAAAAGCGAGCCAGACGAGCACGGCCATTGGGGCGAGTTTGGCGGCCGCTACGTTCCGGAAACATTGGTGGCGCCGCTCGACGAACTGACTGCCGAGTTCTTGCGCGCAAGAGAAGACCCGAATTTCTGGAACGAACTTCACCAGCTGTTGCGTAATTACTGTGGCCGGCCAACTCCGTTGTTTCACGCGCAACGGCTCACAGCTCACGCCGGAGGAGCGCAAATCTATCTAAAGCGTGAAGATCTTTTGCACACCGGCGCGCACAAGATCAACAACGCTATCGGACAGGCGTTGCTCGCGCGTCGAATGGGCAAACATCGCGTTATCGCTGAGACCGGGGCTGGCCAGCATGGTGTCGCAACGGCGACGGTTTGCGCGTTGTTCGGATTGCGTTGCGTAATCTATATGGGCGCAGAAGACGTCCGGCGGCAAGCGCTCAACGTGTTTCGAATGCGATTGCTTGGCGCGGAAGTCATCACTGTGAATGCCGGCACGCGCACCTTAAAGGATGCAATCAATGAGGCGTTGCGCGATTGGGTGACGAATGTTCATGATACATACTATTTACTCGGCAGCGCACTCGGTCCGCATCCGTACCCGCTCATGGTGCGCGAATTCCAAAGCGTAATTGGACACGAAGCGCGCGAACAGATCATATCCGCGACAGGAAAATTGCCGCGCGTGCTGATTGCGTGCGTGGGCGGTGGCTCAAACGCGATCGGCTTGTTTCATCCTTTCATCTCAGACGAAGAAGTCCGGCTAATCGGCGTAGAAGCCGGAGGTCGCGGAGATTCGTTAGGCGAACACGCTGCGAGATTTCATAATGGAACCGCCAGTGGCGGCGGCCAAATCGGTGTCCTGCAGGGCACGATGTCGTACGTGCTTCAGGATACCAATGGCCAGATTGCGACCACGCATTCGATCTCAGCCGGTCTCGATTACTCAGCGATCGGCCCTGAGCATGCGTTCCTTCACGATAGCGGACGAGCGGAGTACGTCCGGGAGAGCGATGCCCAGGCGCTCGAAGGATTTCAGCTCTGCGCCAAATTGGAAGGAATCATTCCCGCACTAGAGACGTCACATGCTATCATGCCCGCGATTCGTGTCTCACGCGAGTTGCCACAAGAGGACTCTGTCATCATCAATTTGTCCGGCCGCGGCGACAAAGACGTTCAACTCATTGCAGATTTGCAGCCGCAATGAGTCGTATAGACGACAAGTTTGTTGAGCTTAAGCATACCGGACGCGGCGGGTTCATCCCATTTATCACGGCAGGCGATCCCGATCTGGTAACGACTGAACTTCTCCTGGTTGAACTGGCGGCGGCTGGAGCAGACATCATTGAGCTTGGTGTGCCGTTCAGCGATCCGGTTGCCGACGGGGAAGTGATTCAGCGCGCGTCTGAGCGCGCACTGCGAAAGGGCGTGACCCTTTCCGACGCGCTAAGATGCGTTTCGAACGCAAAGGAGCACATCGACGTGCCCATTGTACTCTTCAGTTATCTCAATCCCCTCTTGAAATTCGGCAAAGATCGACTGGCGGAGACGGCGAAGCGAGCTGGCATCGATGGGGTGCTTATCACCGATCTGATTCCCGAAGAAGCGGAGCGTTGGACCGCAGCCTTTCATGACCACGACATAGATCTAATCTTTCTTGTCGCCCCGACTACTTCCAACGAACGCCTAACTCGCATCGCTCAGCAGGCGAACGGATTCATTTACGCTGTTTCACGTGCGGGCGTTACTGGCGCGCGAAATGAAATGCCGCGCGACGCCGAAGCTTTAGTAAAACGTGTACGAACTGTGAGTGATTTGCCTGTGGCCGTTGGGTTCGGAATTTCAACGGCCGAACAAATCCGTCAGGTCTGGCGTTTCGCAGATGCCGCAGTCATTGGAAGCGCCATCGTCAGCGAAATCGAAAAACTGGCGGGTTCGCCGGACTTGCTATTACGCGTAGGCGAATTCGCACGATCGTTGGTTACATCGGCGCCGCGCGAGCTGATTGGCTAGCCGGTGCAATGCAAAAATATTAACGAGCTGCTCCTGCCGGGAACATCACCCTTTCGGGCGCCGTATTAAGCACGGCGAGAAGTCTTTTGATCAAGCGCGTTTTGACCCTGCCAGCTTCACGCGGTGAAACGAGGTAGCGAACTATGGCTTCCAGCCAGGTATTTTCGCTTACTCGGAAGATAACACGTGGCCGTTCGCGCACCTCCAATTCGTCGACAGGTGTGCGAGCGAGCAAATCACGAAATGTTTCGACATGTTTCATCATTTCCTCGCCCAACTCCTCCTCTACGATCTTCTGCATCGTACTGGCGATGAACTCGAGATCAGCATTGAAAGCGACATAGAACTTAATCTCGTTCCAAACGTACGGGAAAAGTGGCCACGAATAATTATAAATAATCTCGTCGAGCACCTTCTCATTCGGAAACTTGATCAGCCGACCGCTGGGATGATCGCCTGAAAGATATTTGCCGCCGAATTCCCACAGAGTGGTATCGAGATACCCAACGTCGATTACGTCGCCAGTAGCTTCACCGATTTGTATACGATCACCCACTCGGAAAGGCTGGCGAACAAGGATGTAAATCCAGGCGATGAAGCTTTTCATCGGTGTTTGAACAGCCAGGCCAATGATAATCGAGCCAATGCCGAGCGCGGCAAGCACGCCATACCAATTGACGAAAATGATCGAGATAGCGATGACCGCGATAACCAGCGCAACGACCAGATGCATCACACGCTGAAGGGTGAAACGAGTGGAAGAGTCCTCGATTCGGCCCAGCACGTAGATCGACATAGCTCGTGTGATGGCCAGTGCGATTACGATCAGTGCTGTGCCGCGTAGAATTCGCACGATGACACCGGCACTTGCCTGCGGCAGCGGGACCAGATTGGTGCCGACGAGAAAATACACCGCGACGCAACCGAGTAACACAAGTGCCTGTATGACAAACCAGAGCTTGTCTCTGCCTCGCGCCTTGACAGTGGCGGAGCGTTTTTCGCCAGTGGCCCGTTGGAGTTCCTTGCGAATTTCGGGTCTTTTTGAGATTTCTTCCGCCGTCTCGGCCATCACTATTAAAATCGCATTCGGCGAAGAAATGGGTGCAAGAATACTGTGAAGCCGCTGAAGTACCGATCGGAATCGATTCACAGATGTGCTCTCGAATACCGAAGTTGCGGAGTTACTCGCCCGACAAGCTGAGCGCGAGAGCGGTATTCTCTCACGTGCGTTTCGCCGAGCCGCTCGCAGCGCTTTTCTGTGGCCTGAAGAAGTAGCTCACGTTGCGGCGCAAAACCGGTCGCTGACCGAGCTGCGCTCAATTGGCCCGTTTATCGATAGACAAATTCGGAGCTGGCTTGATAAGCCTCCCCAATCCAACAAAAAGATTCCCGAGATTCGCAGTGATTTCATTTCACTCTCTGAAGCAAGGCGATTACTCGCCACGAGGCCTGCGTGGTCAAGCAGGCTGCGCGGTGATTTACAAATGCACACGTGTTGGAGCGATGGATCAGCCACGGTTGCGGAAATGGCCGAGGCGGCGATGGAGCGTTCATATAGTTACATCGCAATTACTGATCATTCCAGAGGTTTGAAAATTGCGGGAGGCATAGACGAACGCACACTGCTAAAACAAGGCGCGGAAATAGCAAAACTAAACATATCAGATTCAAAGTTGGGCGGAAAACTCACTGTTCTTCGCTCCGTTGAGATGAACCTTAATCCGCGGGGTGAAGGAGATATGTCGCCGGCATGTCTATCAGCATTGGATCTTGTGCTGGGCTCGTTTCATTCTTCTCTGCGGATAGTTGAAGACCAAACCGACCGTTATCTTGCAGCCTTACGCAATCCCAACATTCAAATTCTCGGTCATCCACGCGGCCGCATCTATAATTATCGACTCGGTTTACAAGCAGATTGGCCACGCGTTTTCGCCGAGGCTGCCAGGCTCGATAAGGCCTTGGAAATTGACTGTTATCCCGATCGACAAGACTTGAATATTGCTTTACTCAAACTCACGCGAAAGCACGGAACACGTATTTCGTTAGGCACAGACGCACATCATCCGTGGCAGTTGGAGTTTATCGAGCTGGGTCTCGCCGCCGCTCTGCAGGCGAAAATTCCAACTGACCGAATCGTCAATTTCATGCCCATTCTGAATCTGCAAAGGTGGATTCAACACGTACGACGCCGCAGCGCGCGGAAACGATAAATCCCATTCCTTTGGCGACCGCACGAAGGCTGGCGGCCGATTCTTTGGTGAATAAAGCTGGGCGCCTGTTCCAGCGCTAGGAAAACTCCTTTAGCTGGAGTGTTCGCCCCGCGGAAAAGAAGGAAACAATACAATGAAGAACATACTACTCAGTCTGGCGTTGGCAGTTGTGGCCCCCTTTGCATGGGCGCAGGTCTCAGAGACTACCACAACGACCACCACAACAGAAGGCAACGGTACGATCACGGAGTACACTCCGGGAAGCACGATAGTGCTCAAGGAAACTAGCGGACCGCGGACTTATCGCTTCGGTAAGACGGTTACCTACGTAACACGTAGCGGTAAGATCCTCGATGAAGATACCGTAAGAACGAGGGTTAAAGTGGGTATCCCCGTCCGAGTTCATTATGTCGGGACAGGTGACAACGTGATGGTTGATCGAGTGACTCTTGACGAAGATTAAGAGCAAAAGCTAATCTCGCTTGTCTCCCTCACGCCCCTTTCTGTTCTATTGACAAATGGAACAGAAAGGGCGCGTTTTTTGTACCAGTTTCGTATTTCTCAAGCTGAGTGCCCAAGGTTGGTAGGAACTACCAATTCGCTACGCGAGCGCTAAAGTGGGAACTCAACCAATCGACACGCCACATACTAAGTCCTACCGCGAGATCGGATCCACAATCGAAGGGCCGTTGGAATGAAGTAAAAGCCAACCGACAAACAGAAGTACGTCCAATTACCGATGATGATCGTGGGTTTCTAAAGAAACAGAGGCCAAGCTTCTCGGGCGACCTCAAAACAAACTCGGCAACCGAAAGAAGAGCTTCTAACCGAGCTTGAGAACCGGTGAAACGTCCACACTCGCGACGTTAACATGCGCACAAGAACTAGACGCGCTAACACGGCCAGAACTCAATCTACGCCGCTGCGCATCGCAAACCGCACCAATGCGCGTGTGCTTTATTAAGACGCTATCGAATCACGGGACTCCGCGGCCTCTCCAGCCAAAAATAAAGAAGAGCACGCACATCACCAGGAATACGAAAAATAAGACCTTTGCGATTCCTGCTGATGCCGCCGCGATTCCGCCAAATCCCAGCACCGCTGCTATGAGAGCGATTATTAGA
This sequence comes from Verrucomicrobiota bacterium, assembly GCA_046731855.1. GTDB lineage: Bacteria > Verrucomicrobiota > Verrucomicrobiia > Chthoniobacterales > UBA10450 > Udaeobacter. The sequence continues at coordinate 11,982 of JBKPLX010000178.1, forward strand.
AAAGTTACAGCCCAACCTAACATGTTTCTCACCTCCTTGTTAATGATTGAATCGCATTAACCAGCAACTGCGCGTGTTTCTAACTCATAATTGCCAGCGAATAAGAGAAAGGCCTAGGGATTTGCACGCCACAACGCCTAAGAAGGGATGGTTTTCTCGCGTCGGCAGGAAGGCACAATATCTCCATGAGTCTCACGTCAGCTAAGAAATTCTGCGAGCGGCTCCATTGGTTTGATGTGCGCGCAGAAAATCTTGAAGGCGGCTAGGATTGGGACGGCCAGAATGATGCCAACGATTCCCCACATCCAGCCCCAGAATGTGAGCGAAAGCAAAATGATGACGGGATTCAAGGTGAGAGAGCGCCCCATAATCCATGGAGTAATGAAACTGCCCTCTAACACGCCTAGAGAGAGATAGGCAGCAGGAAAGATGAGGGCGTACGCCAGACTATCAAAGCTTAGAGTGGCGCCAATCGTCATACAGATAATTCCTGTGAGAGCTCCTAGGTAAGGAACGAAATTAAGCAGCGCCACCATCACGCCCCACATTACGGGGTTGGGCAGTCCGAGTAGTCCCACCGCCGTTCCGACGGCCAATCCAAGGCCCACATTGATCGCGGTGATGGTAAAAAGATAACGCGAAACCTGCGATTCGATGTCGTGCGCGATGCCGACGGCCGCCTTTTTATCTGAAAGAGTTGGCAACAACTTGACCAGCTTTGCAATGAAGGTCTGATCGTAAACGAGCAGGAAATACAGCAGAATTAACGACAGCACAGCGCTGGCAACAAACTCCGGTGTGTGCACGAAAAGCATCTCGGTAAGAGGATGCCGCTTCACTTCAACAACTCTATTTTCCGCATTTGCTAAAGCCAGTTTTTCGATTTCGCCGGTCGCCTGCGCGACTTGAGCTACCGATTTTCTTACCGGCAGGAGTTTGTGTTGCAGTTCCGTGAAACCCGCTGGCGCTTTCTGAAGCCATCCTGCAGTGGGCGCAGCTAGCACTGAGACTGAATAGCCGATAAGTCCAAAAAATCCGATAAGTAGGAGCGCTGCGCCCACGGGCAGTGGAATCTTTAATCGTGCGAGTGCCCGCACCATCGGCCTTAAGAGATAACTGAGAAGCAGCGCAAGAACGACCGGCAGCAGAATCGAGCGCATAAAGTAAATGGTGTAGAACACCGCCAGGATAAACAGACCAGTGAGGGCAATCGATCTGACATCGAATGGCTTCTCCGATAGCTCAGCGACGCGCAGACGGGCACGCGACGTTACTTCTTCCGTTTGTTGCGCGTCGTCGGAAACTTCAGTACGCGATTCCACGTTTACGGTGGGTTGAACCATCTACGTTGATGAATCGGATGGCACTAGCATCCTACGCTTTTAGTTTGCTGCAAACACTACCCTTGCGTCGGTTCAGGTCTTGTTCTGCTGATCGTACTACTTCTCTTTCATCTTTGGTGCGATTGCGTCGTGCGGCCCGCTTGCTTCACCAGGCGAAGCCAGCCGCGCTCGACCTCCACCATTGCAATTTTTATCAAGACATCCTCGGTTGGCAGGACCCATTCTATCGGCATTGCGTCGCAATATTTCGTTGGACAAGCCACGCGCAGCGCGGTCTCGCCACGTGCGTTCTCAATCACTCGGATTTCTCGCCCTGTGATCATCTCGCCGCAAACAAGGCAATACCGTTGCTGATCGAGGGAATGCCACCGCCGGAATTGATCGAGTCGGCGCAAGACATCTAGTTTTTCTTCGTCGGACAACGTAATCGAAGAAAGAACTCTCACCACGAAACGATGCTTTCGTACCTAGCCCGGCACAATCAGGCGAACCCCCGATTGGTGTATAGGTCAAAATACTAACTAGCTATCCCCAAACATCGCTCGGATGCTTTTGTAAGAATGGCCTTAATCCCCGACACTCGAAGCGGCCTTTCAACGACGGATTTTGAGTTTCGTTACGACTCTTTTCGCTCTGGCTTCCGAATATATTATTACGCCTACCCAAAGGTACGGAGAACAGTCGCTTATGCCTGATCGTCCAAATCCAAAAGAGAAGAGCTCGCAATCATCTGAAGGTAGTCAGGATCAGCCTATGTCAAAGCAAACTGTCGGCGCGGTTACTGGCGCTGCGATCGGCAGCGTCGTCGGTCCGGTTGGCGCAGTTGTGGGAGGAGTGGTCGGCGCGCTCGCGGGAAATGCGGCCGCCGATAAGAAGCCAATCCGTAAGGCTGTGCGCCGTGCCACAACAACTTCTAAACGTTCACTCAAGCGACATCCGCGGAAAAGGTCCCGGGCCGGGTCGCTCAAAAAATCCGGGCGATCGCGCGGGAGAACTACGAAAAGGAAAAAATCAAAGCGGTCACCAACAGCACAATCGCGCAAGCGCATGTCGAGCGCGTCGCACGCCAGGCTGAAGCGCCCGAACCGTCGCACGAAAAGACGTTAGGACGTTATCACCGATCGAGGAGCAGGTTTCGATCTCACGAAGCTCGATTCGCGTGAAATAAAGCCAACTGGATTCGGCCTTTCAACATTCGAGAACGCTTAACCAATTTGGAAGGCGAGTTCCGGATAGAGAGCGTTCCCGGGCCGGGAATCCGAATGAGCCTGATCGCTGCTCGTAACTCCACGCGAAAGGACTTTCTCGCTCCGGGAGCACAATCTGATTCAATACTGCTGCTTATATGCAGGGAGTGCTGGCTCTCTTTGTTAAGAACGCTATTGGAAAGACCGTTTCCTCGAATTGGACAGAATCAAGGGAACCAAACTAGACCAGCGCTCCGATCTACATGGGGAATTCCTCTAGCGAATGAGTGAGGATCGATCTAATAAGTCAGCGCTACACCAGACAGCCGAACAGTTCCACATTCTGGTCAATAGCGTCGAAGAGTACGCCATTTACATGCTCGACGCGACCGGCAACGTGGTGACATGGAATACCGGCGCACAGAAAATCAAGGGATACACTGCGGAAGAAATTACCGGAAAAAACTTCGCTTGTTTTTATACCGCCGAAGATGTCGCTAATGACAAGCCGCAACGCAATCTGCGCGAAGCCGCCCGTAAAGGGCATATCCGAGATCAAGGCCCGCGCCTTCGCAAGGATGGATCGATTTTTCAAGCGGAAATTGTGATAACCGCTCTGCGCGATGATGCCGGCAATATTCGCGGCTATTCCAAAGTCACACGCGATGTCACGGACCAAATTCGCAGTAGGGAGTTTGAAGCTGAAAAAGTTGCAGCGGAAAAGGCAAGTAAAGCCAAGGATGACTTTCTCGCGGCACTTAGCCATGAACTTCGCACTCCCCTGACACCAGCCCTGGCGGCTGCAACCTACTTGGAAAACAATGCATCGAAACTTCCATCAGAGTTTGCGGAGGACCTGAAAATAATTAAGCGCAATGTGCAGTTACAGGCGCGTCTGATCGACGACTTACTAGATCTCACGCGGATTACGCGTGGCAAGTTACAACTCCACTTTGAACCGGTTGACGCAAATGCCCTTGTCCGGGACGCAATCGATATCGCTCATTCAGCTATCGCAGCAAAGAAAATAAAGGTCTCAACTGAGTTGAATGCGAAGGCGCACCAAATCCTTGCTGATTCGATTCGCCTCCAGCAAGTGTTTTGGAATTTGATCAACAACGCTGTAAAATTCACGTCGCCTGGCGGACAGATTGAGATACGCACCTTCAACGATGGTCTCCAGTTTCATTTCGAGATTACTGATAATGGAATTGGAATCGAGCGCGATCGTTTGCCCTCTCTCTTTAAACCGTTCGAGCAAGCTGATGCTTCCGTCGGCCGCCAGTTCGGCGGGCTTGGTCTAGGTCTGGCCATTACCAAGCGCCTCGTCGATCTTCACAACGGCACAATTCAAGCAGATAGCCGTGGCCGTAGCTTCGGAGCTACCTTTACCGTAACGCTTGACGCTCTACCAGAAGAAGCCCAAACACGCTCGACGGGTTCAACTGTCCCCAAAGACACCGCAAAGCCCTTACGCATCCTGCTTGTGGAAGATCACCGAGATACGCGATATGCTTTGTCGCGCCTGCTTACCCACTTCGGCCATCAGGTTTCAGCCGCGGCTACCACGCAAAGCGCTTTCAAGCTGATAGCATCGCGAAAGTTCGACGTAATCTTATGCGATATCGGCCTTCCTGATGGAAACGGCTACGCAGTAGTCTCACAAGCGAAACAAGAGTGGCCAATCAAAGCAGTTGCGATCACTGGCTTTGGCACAGACCAAGACGTTCGGCGCTGCAAAGCCGCTGGATTTGATTTTCACCTCGTGAAACCAATAGATTTTCATGAGCTAGAACAGGTTCTCGACCAAGTCGGCGCTTAGCTCGTTTGGCTTTACTTAGCTGTTAACAGGCCCCGTGAAGGCGGTGGCATCGGTAATTCAGGCGATCGGCAGATAGGCAAAGCGGCGGGAGGTAACTCCCGCCGCTTCTTTTGCCAGATAACCAAGCTTATCGTCCGCCCTGTTGACTGCCACCACGTTCTTGACCGCCACCCCCGCCTTGTTTCTGGCGTTCGCGCTGTTGACGTTCACGTTCCTGTCTCTCGCGTTCTTCTTGTTGTCCACCGCCTTGTTGGCCGGGAGCATTAGGTTTGCCCGGTTCGTTTGGATTCTGTTGTCCTTCCATATCGCCTTTCCTTGTTATATTACTTACCTCTCACTGATTTCTGACTGATCCTTTCGCACATCGCGATCAGACCTAGCCTCTTTTGAATCGCCTCCCCACGGTCAACTGGACTGGAAAATTTTGCTGTTGACGGCTGTCCGTTAAATAGAAGAGCTATAAATGGTTAGACTCCGCACCTTAACGCGCTAACCGACCGCTAGCCGCACAACTATATGACCTAGGATCAAGTCTTAGCCGCAAGTATAACTAGAACCAGACCCCAAGGGTTTTTGCCTGCTATCTAAATAGGTCATTTTCTTAAGGTTCTTAAACGGGCGATCCTTTTAGGATATCTTTCCAAATTAGTCCTATTATCGATCAGAACTCGCGCCCACTAGTTCACTGTCCCTGACGGCTTCCGGATTTATGATACTTTCCGCCAGTCTGGTGAGAAGCTCGTTTGTTTCCGATTCTTCGTCCAGAGTAGTCTGCAAAAGCTCCGCGGCTTTGTTTTGGCCGAGAAGATGAGCAAAGGTGCGCACGCTGCCATAACCGGCGATTTCGTAGTGTTCGACTTTTTGAGCCGCAACAATGATACCGGCATCACGTACGGACTCGTCGCCATCTTGCTCCAAAAGTTCCGATCCCTCTTGGATAAGTCCTTTCATTGCACGGCATGTCTTACCCTTTGGCCTTTCGTCCAGCTCCTCAAAGACTTGTTCGAGCCTTTCCACGTGACCCTTGGTCTGTTCCAGGTGCTTTTCGAAAGCGCCCTTTAATTCCTCCGACGAGGCGGCCTTTGCCATTTTTGGCAATGCTTTCAATAGTTGGTTTTCCGCATTATAAAGGTCACGCAGTTCTTCGGTGTAAAGTTTTAGTAGTGTATCCAGCTTCATAATCCCGTTTTTCCTTTCTTATTCTTTAGTTTTTTCCCTACTGTTTAAGTTACGCGGCGCGTTTCTAAGCGCCAAGCCCAAGAAAGAAACGCTGCTAGCTGTGCAACTGCGCGTCCATTATTTTAGGATTTTCCAAAGCTGCCATGTTAGCCCTGATCTCACGCCGTGATAATTCGATGCAGCGATCAAGGCCTCTCATGCGCTGATCAATCATGCGTCTGTAAATCCTGACATAATCCCTGGCCATCCGTGTGACAGTGAAATGTTTGTCGAACATTTTACGACAATGTGCGCGACTGATCTCCGAAACGCGGTGAACTGCTTCGGCCGCACCCTCCAGACTCTTCGCAATAAATCCTGTCTGGCCATCCTTTATCACTTCAGGCACCGCTCCACCGTTATATGCGATTACGGGCGTCCCGCAGGCGATGGCCTCAATCATTACAAGACCGAACGGTTCGGGCCAATCGATGGGAAAGAGCAAGGCGTAGGCATTACCCAAAAAATCATCTTTGTCCCGATCGTTGATTTCGCCAACCCATTCCACGTGCGAGGCGTCCAGCAATGGTGCTACGACCCGTTTGAAATAGCGTTTGTCAACTCGATCAACCTTGGCGGCAATCTTTAGCGGCATTCCCGCCCGCTTGGCGATTTCGATCGCTCGATCCGCGCGCTTTTCTGGCGATATCCGTCCAAGAAAAGCCAGGTAAGTTCCGGGATTTGGCTGAAATCGGAATAAGTCTCGTGGCAAGCCATGGTAAATAGTTCCCGCCCAGTTCGCCCAAGGCAGAGGTTTCCGTTGAGCGTTCGAAATTGAAATAACAGGTATATCGCGAAACCGATCGTAAACGGGGATCAGATCTGGAATATCGAGCCGGCCATGTAGTGTCGTAATATGAGGAACGGGTAGGTACCGAGAGACTGGAAAATGAAGGTAATCGATGTGGAAATGGACCACATCAAAGTCGCGAGCGTGTTCCAATACCTGATCTAACATTACCAGGTGATGGGCCAAGTGGTCCACAGAGTCCTTATTGAGACGTAGCGAGCCGCGGCATCCCGCAATAAGTCTGGCTCGTGTAATCGAGTCGCCGCTTGCAAAAAGAGTTACGTCATGTCCCGCACGGACCAATTCCTCCGTAAGATAAGAGACGATCCGCTCCGTCCCGCCGTAGTGTTTGGGAGGCACACTTTCGATCAGCGGCGCAACCTGAGCAATTCGCATATTTCCTTCCTTTGTTCCCTATTCCCGAAATGTGTGTGTTTCCTCGAACACATGGCAGCCAAATACGCTTTCGATCCGGAAAAGCCGGGGTCGCATAAGAGTTGACTCCCAAAATATTGATGAGGGAAAACTATAATCTCCGCCAATCATTCGCATACCAGCCTAGTGATGGTTTTGACCAGATTGATGTTGAGATTCAAGGAGTCCAGCCGTCGCATCCAGGGCAGTTCAGCATTCGCTGGTCCAATTCAATGTCGGCTCGTTTGGATGCGCACCGCGTAGTCGGCTGGCTCGACACCTCTACCGGTTCGATCCGCATAGACCTGGGTGAATTCAGCGCCAAAAAGGAGGATCTGTGATGAATAATAGACCCAAAGCAGTAGCGTGATGAGAGAGCTAGCTGCTCCGTAAGCGGAACCGGCTGCTCCGCTGCTGAGGTACAAGCCGAGAGCCCACTTTCCAATGCCGAAAAATAATCCGGTCATCACGGCCCCAATCCAAACGTCGCGCCATTGAATCTTAACATCCGGCAAAAATTTGAAGATCATAGCGAAGAGCAGAACGATGACTACAAAGTCAAAGATAAGATAAACAGTCAGCGAAACGACAAGTCCACCCGGCAAGACAGATTGCGCATAGTGGCTGAAGCCTTTCAGCACGCTTTCAAAGGTTAGCGAAACGAGCAGCAGAAAACAAATCCCGGCGACCATTGCAAATGACAGAAAGCGCGCCCGTAGAAATCCCCAAATACCTGTACCGGGCTTTGCCTTTACGCCCCAAATTGTATTCAAAGCATCCTGGAGCTGACCGAATACGCCACTTGCGCCGAAGAGCGCGAGTGCGATCCCGATGATCGTGGCGATCGTGCTTTTACCAGGTCGGGATGCGCTTTTGGCAATGTCTTGAACCACCTGAACAGCACTTGGATCGAGAAAGTAACTCATCTGCTGCGTCATCTTGTTCCAAGCGCCCGCCGAATCATCTCGGAAAACGACACCAACAATCGCCAGCAAGAGAAGAACTAAAGGCGCAAGCGAAAAGACTGTGTAATAGGCGAGCGCTGCGCCTAGTTGCGGTGCTTTATCCTCTAACCATTCCTGAAATGTTTGTTTTAGCAGACTGAAAGCATTGCCAACAGTTGATTCTGACGTTTTTGGATCGCGCTGCTCTGCCACAATGAAGCACCTTCTACTTAAGGGTTCGCTCGTGATCGCGCCTATGGTTGTTGCGAAATAGCAAGCAGAAACCACCGCCGCGTTGATCGCGGGCACTCTTATTTAGCACGCACGAGAACCGTGATTCCTCGCAAGACAAAATCGATCTCGGCGCGCGCGCCTAGATTTTTGCTCTCTCCATCGCTTCTCAGCCGGGAAGAAAATCCGCACTACAAACAAAGTGGCCAGGGCTGCTAGCTTGCTCGCGAGCCATAGCCAGCATTTTTGCCGTGAGACAACTAGCTTGTTCGTCTCTAGTCACCTATCGGCTGACCTGATCTACGCGTCGGAGCCGCAAGGGAGCGAAAGAGTGATTCGGGTCCCGCGCTTGGGGCCGCTATTGATATGGAATTCGCCGCCGAAATTGCTCACACGTTCGCGAATGTTAAGAAGGCCAACCGTTTGGGAGTCAGTTCGCCTATTGTCAAGCGAGTTAGGATCGAACCCAGGACCGTCATCGGCGACGATGATGCGGACCTTGTCTGGCCGCCTATGTTGCATCGTGATGTGCACGGCGCTGCCGCCAGCGTGCTTAAGCGAATTTAGCAATAACTCACGCACGGCTCTGAACAGGAAAATACGCACATCGGCGGCTTTCGGGTTGGCCAAAGAGTCGGCTTCAACTATGACTTCCACATTGTAATTCTTACGTGTTTCAGCCGCGAGCCACTCAAGGGCAGCGGCTAAGCCGTGTTCGTACAAAACTGGCGGCGCAAGCTCTACGCTAAGGGATCTTGTTAACTTAAACGAACGCTCGAGTACGTCGGCAATTTCGCGTGCGATCGCTTCTCGTTGGGCGGCATCTTGCGTTCTGCACAGCGCGTTAAGTTGCATCCGCGCCGCCACCAGTAATTGCTGTAGGTCTTCATGCAGCATCTCCGCTATGCGCCGACGTTCCGCTTCCTCTGCAAGAGACAATTCGGCCGAAAGGAGGCGGAGTTTCTGTGCCTGTTCGACCGCTTCGGCAGTGCGCTTGGCGACCCGCCGTTCGAGCGTTTGGTTTAAATTCGCGAGCTGGGCGACAAGATCCCGCACCTCATATTGCCGATGGCGAGAACGTAATGCAACCTGCACCGAGCGCGTCAGCGTCAGGGTGCTGATAGGCCGCTCCAGCAACGTTACGGATCCGGCAGCTGCAGCCGCCAAATTGAGTAATCCTGCCCGGCGCGATTCGCCGCCGCTTGTGAGAATAATGAGCGGTAATTCGGACCAGGCCGGTTGCGCCTTAAGGGCGTCCAACAGAAGCGAGCCTTGTGGTGATTCCAGCGCTTCCTCGGTAAGCAGTAACGCGCCTGCCCTGTCCCTAATTTGTCGGGAATTTTCATCTGACCCATTACAAATTTGTGTTTCAAAACCTTGGGCGTCGAGCAAAGCCGCCATGGCTTCAGCATCCTGTCCGACAGGCGCAATGATAATCACACGCTCGTCTTTGTTGTGCATTCGCGACACGCGTGCGCGTTCGTCGTGAGTGACATCATTCATCAACGGATCGTTCACTTTCGCGCGAGAATGGCCAGCGATTTGCATCGTGCTTTCAGCGACCCTTCAATATTTGCTTTTCGCTGCCACGGAAGACGGGCACGCCCGTCAGCACGCCTCGAAACTGTTTTAGCGGCTCGCCGATAACGATGCCTTTGCCCGACATCAATTTAAATTCGCGGATGCTTTTCTCATGGCCTCCACTACGCTTCTTAACAACCGCAATAGCTTGTTTCACTTCTCCGTAAGCTTCGAAATATCGCAGCTTTACCACGGTGTCCGAAAGATAACTAAGATCCACTGGCGCTTCGGCGGCCGCAGCCAATCCATGCTGGGCTAAAACGAGGATTGTAACGACACCCTGCTGGTTCAGACAGGTGCAGAGTTCGTGCAGCTGGTTGTTGAGATACTTCTCGCCCGGCATGGCGTTGAGATA
>JBKPLX010000179.1:0-4599 GCA_046731855.1 Verrucomicrobiota bacterium
AGCGCGCCCTCAAGGATTTTAAGCGTCGCTGTAAACCCGCAAAACAAATTTCCCGCCGTCATCAAATTGGGCAGGAGATAAATTTTAGATGGTTGTTCGTTCATCAGTCTGGCAGACGGGCGATGACTGTGGATCCTCCGGAAACATGATCGCCTGTTTTCACAAGGACTTCAGCTTCGAGCGGTAAATATAATTCCGTCCGCGAACCGAAGCGAATCATCCCGAAGCGTTCTCCCTTTTTCAATTCATCTCCAACATTTGCCCAGGCCACGATGCGCCTGGCAATCGCGCCAGTGAGTTGCCTAACGACAATCGTGCGGCGCGGATTTTCGAACGCCCATGTCATCGCTTCATTTTTCTCCGGGCAATCTGGATCGCGAGCATCGAGGCAAAGACCTTCGTGATGCTGACGATAAATTATGCGCCCATCAATTGGCGCTCGATTCGTGTGAACATCAAAGATCGACAGGAAAATCCCGACACGCCGCGTTTTTGTTTTGAGAACCTCCTTCTCATCCAATTCAGCGATGTCTCTGACCCTGCCATCAGCCGGAGCAACAATCAGATTACGATCCACGGGTGTAGGACGATTCGGGTCTCGGAAGAAAGCGATTGTGAAAAGAAAAAGCGCCAGAAAAATGAGCGACAACCACGCCGAAACAAACCAGACCGCCACGCCCGCGGATGCCAGAATTAGAAGAATCCAACGTGCTTCCAAAAGGGTTTGCGAGCGCATCAGGGATCGCATTTTCCGGGTTCAAAATCAGATGGTCAAGTAGCGAAGAAAAAGCCCTTGAAAGCAGGAGCCCTTGCTCCGGCCGACGGACACAATATCTTGAGCTTGGACCGGTTCTCTAACGCAACCCCTAGCGCAGTGAATCCAGAATTAGCCAAGAGATATTAGTTGTCTATCGGGACATTTTGAATATCCTCTTACAAGGCTCCCTCCGGCCTTAATCTATGCTAAAAACTCAAGAGGAAATTCCGGTCGAAAAATCATCTGGCCGGGGATCAACTGGAATCGCTGCAGCACAAAAGTACGATGCTGCACAAATCGACAAATTGGAGGGCCTTGAAGCGGTTCGGAAACGGCCTGGAATGTTCATCGGCGATCCTGATGAGCGAGGGCTGCACCATTTGGTTTTCGAGGTGCTCGACAATTCCATCGACGAACACCTGGCCGGGTTTTGCACAAAAATAGAAGTGACCGTCCATGTCGATGGGTCGCTGTCGGTGCGTGATAACGGCCGCGGAATTCCGGTAGATATTCATCCCAAATGGAAAATGCCGGCCGTTGAGCTGGTGCTCACAAATCTGCACGCCGGCGGAAAATTCGGACAGGGCGCGTACAAATATTCCGGCGGCTTACACGGCGTAGGCGCGAAATGCACAAACGCCCTATCGGAATGGTTCAAGGTGGAAGTGTCGCGCGACGGCAAAGTCTACCACATGGCTTTCGCCAAGGGCAAAACGACGGACAAACTCACTGTCATCGGCGAAGTCAAAAACAAAAAGACCACTGGCACACTCATCACGTTCCTTCCCGATCCGACAATCTTCACAATCACTACTGAGTTCAAATTCGAGCGTCTTGCAACGCGTTTGCGCGAACTGGCGTTTCTCAATCCCGGTTTAGAGATCACACTTACGGATGAGCGCACCGACCCGGCGAAGAAAGAAAGATTTTTTTACAAACACGGCATCGAGGAATTCGTAAAGCAGCTCGGCGAGAACAAACAGGTTCTACATCCGAAGCCGGTCGTGATCTCCCGACAACGGGATGAAGTCTTTGTCGACGTGGTTCTGCAATACAACGACAGCTACAACGACCAGATTTTACCGTTTGCCAATTCAATCCCCAATCCGGATGGCGGCACGCACCTGACCGGGTTCCGCACCGCACTTACGAAGGCCGTCAACCAATACGCGAAATCAAACAACCTTCTCAAAGAAAAGGATCCCTCTATTTCCGGAGACGATGTGCGCGAAGGATTGATTTGTGTGCTCAGCGTCAAGTTGCCCAATCCGCGCTTCGAATCGCAAACCAAGGTGAAGCTGGTCAACACTGAGATCGACGGGATCGTCAACTCTGTCGTGTATGACGGGCTAATGACCCACTTCGATAAGAATCCGCCGATCGCCAAACGGATTTTCGACAAAGTTCTCACTGCCGCGCGGGCGAGGGAAGCGGCTCGAAAAGCCAGGGAAACAATTCGCAAGGGCGCTCTCACCGGTGGCGGTTTGCCTGGGAAACTGGCTGATTGCTCCGAGCGCGATCCGGAATTGACCGAGCTTTACATCGTCGAAGGCGATTCGGCAGGCGGTTCCGCCAAACAAGGACGTGACCGGCGTTATCAAGCCATTCTTCCTATCCGCGGGAAATTGATAAACGTCGAAAAAGCTCGCGAAGATCAATTCCTCAAAAACAACGAGATCCAGTCCATGATCACGGCCATCGGTACTGGGATCGGCAAATCAAAAGAGGATGGCAACGGTAAGGACGAAGGTCGTTTCGATATCACCAAGCTGCGCTATGGGCGGATCATAATCATGACAGATGCTGACGTCGACGGATCGCACATTCGCACTCTGCTGCTCACCTTCTTCTTTCGGCAGATGACCGAGCTGGTGCGCGCGGGCAGAATTTACATCGCGCAACCGCCGCTTTACCAGATCAAACGAAAGAAACGCGAAGAATACGTCGATGATGATGCCCGGTTAAATAGAATACTCATTTCGCTGGGCGCAGAGGACGTGCGATTGAAAAATTTGGCCGACGATAAAGAAATCCCGGCGGCACAACTGAAGGATATTCTCGAATCTCTGGAGAAACTCGCAAAGTTAAGCGAAGCAGTTCGCCGCCATGGCGGTGATTTTGAGACTTATCTCGCTCAACGAAATTCGAAGTCGGGCAAACTTCCAACGTATCTGGTGAAAGTGCGCGAGGGAAACGAGGAGGCTGTGCATTATTTCCATGATGAAAAAGCAGTCCGCAAATTTCATCAAGAGAATCTGGACCTTAATCTATTCGACACCGAGCTTGGTCAGGAATTGCTTCCATTAACCGAAGCGCCAGTGCGGACAGACGGAAGTCGCAGACGTGGCAGACTGGTCGAGCTGCATGAATCGGCTGCGATCGAAAAAATCATTGCCGAACTTGCTCGTAAAGGTCTGAAAGTTGCCCACTACGCGACCAGCGACCAGCCAATCTTTGAGTTGATCGAAGGCGAAGGAGAAAAGGCGGTTTCGCATGCACTGTTTTCAATCCCGGAAATCCTGGAGAAGATTTTGGTGATTGGCCGTCGTGGAGTGCAGATCAAGCGTTTCAAAGGTCTCGGTGAAATGAACGCCAAGGAGTTGTTTGAGACCACGATGAATCCAGAGAAACGCAAACTCCTGAAGGTGGACCTAAACGACGATAACGCTGTCGACGCTGATAAAATGTTCACGATTCTGATGGGCGATGTCGTCGAGCCACGCCGGCAATTCATCGAAGACAACGCACTAAATGTGCGCAATCTCGACGTGTAAATTCCAAGATGGGGGGGCTGTTTCACAAACTACGCCATCTGCGACGCTGTTACGTTGTCTGCACAATTCCGCGTTCGGGTAGCAATTTGTTGACGGACGGCTTGCGCGCCACCCGCCTGGCGGGCATGCCGAAACAATTCTTCCTCCCAAAGTCCGAGGGCCGCTACGGTGTCCAGCTCGGGGTGGATCCAAATACCGATTACCCAGGTTACGTGCGCGGAATCGTCAACACCAAGACAACCCACAATGAGGTGTTCGGCTTTAAGCTAATGAGTTGGTATCTGGACGATTTCCTCGCCCGACTGCGAGACACCAGGGCTTTTGGCGGCGATGCGACGAATGATCTCGCCATGTTGAGAAATGCTTTCCCACGCCTTCGCTTTGTGCACATTGTCCGGCGCCATAAACTGCGGCAGGCGCTCTCCACGGCACGCGCGCTTCAGACCGGTCTTTGGAAAGTGCAGGAAGGAAAAACCGCGGTACGCGAACCGCAATTCGACGCAGAGTTGATCGAACAATCGCTTCGCGAAGCCGAGCGACAGGAAAAGATCTGGTACACATTTTTTCAGCGAAGCAGCATTGATCCCTTCCAGATTGAGTACGAGGAACTATGCCGGAATTACGAGACAACCATCCGCGGCGTGCTGGATTTCCTGAAAATTTCGCTGCCGCGCGGTGCGCGGATCGGTTCTCCAGTGACGGTCAGACAAGCCGATGAAATTTCGCGGGTCTGGGAAGAACGCTTCCTTACCGAACGTCCTTCCGCGTATTTGCCAGCGCATGGGTAAATCCAAGCACCATGTTTAACATAAACGAGAAAGTTGAACCGATAAACGTAGCGGAAGAAGTATCGAGGTCCTTCCTCGATTACTCGATGTCGGTTATCATTTCGCGCGCATTGCCGGACGCGCGCGACGGACTCAAACCATCGCAGCGTAGAATTCTTTACGCGATGCATGATCTTTCGCTGTTTCCGGGGCGACAGCATCGCAAATGCGCGAAAATTTGCGGTGATACCAGCGGAAATTATCATCCGCACGGCGAAGCGGTGATTTATCCGACGCTCGT
>JBKPLX010000180.1:0-16193 GCA_046731855.1 Verrucomicrobiota bacterium
GGGATACCGGCGCTGTTGTTTATACCGGCGGCGGCGCGAACGAATTGATGGCAGGCACGCACTCGTACAGTACCACCGGCATAGCGGCCCGTGGTCGCATCTACGTCGCTGGTGACAACAAGGTGTACGCCTTTACAGTCCCGGGAGGAACGCCGACGCCGACGGTAACGCCAACCGTCACACCAACTGTAACACCTACAGCCACCTTCACACCCACGGTTACTCCAACTGCGACTCCAGCGGCGACACCTACAGCAACTCCGACAGCGACAGCAACTCCAACAACAACGGCGACAATTATACCGACCGCAACAGCCACGCCCACGGCTAATCCTAACCCCACACCGACAGTGACTCCAACCCCAACTGCTATGCCGACAGTTAGCCCCACGCCTTCTCCCACACCTACCGCTACCCCCAGAATAACACCCAGGCCACTCCCCACGCCGCGTGGGCGTCCGACCCCACCCTCTCGGCCTCGGACCTGAATTCCCAGTGATGCGTGAATGGTGACGCGTGATTGAGAATTCGCGTGACAAGTACGGTTACAAATCAGCAAGAGAGCGACCTACCCGACAGATCATCCCGCTTCTTTCGAACAGGCGGACAGAATGGTGTACCTACCTTAACGGGTGAACTGTAGCCCCAACTCCGACGACTTGGGCAATCAACTTCTCAAGGATGATCGCACCAACAAGGCAAGCATTGTCGGAAAACTTAACAAAGCGTTGTGTTTGGCCGCGCAAATTCTTTGCCATAGCGCTTGACAAGTAGGCAGTCCATTATGGTAGACGGGAAGCCGGGAATTGAGTGAGGACGCTTGAAAGCTTTATCTTCTATTTCTTCGCTGATCGCTGGAGGTTTGTGGACCGCGATTCTTCCAACAGACGCACAGGTCAATGTTACCCAGTTTCACAACCATAGTTCGCGTGATGGTCTTTATATAGACTCTGCTTTCACGCTCAGCGCAGCTGCGAACCTGACGCGCGACCTGAACTTTAACGGCACGATTGACGGCGACGTCTACGCCCAACCGCTTTACATCGAGGGCGGTCCAAACGGTCCAATGATCATTGCGGCGACCCAATCGAATAATGTGTATGCACTCAACGCTATCGATGGCACCATTATCTGGCAGCGAAATGTGGGTCCGCCCGTGCCTGGAAACGCGCTCGATTGCACTAAGTTTGATCCCATGGGCATTACCGGTACGCCCATTGTCGATCTTGCTTCACGGGCGCTCTTTTTGGACGCAATGACCACGCCCGATGGCGGCAATACCAAACAGCATCTTATCTTGTCCCTTAACGTCGATACGGGCGCCATCAATTCCGGCTGGCCGGTAGACGTGGAGGCGACCGTTACATACAACGGGATCAACTTCACTGCAGTGACCCACCAGCAACGACCGGCGCTCGGCATGGTGGGTAGCATTCTTTATGTTGCATACGGGAGTATGAGGGATTGCAACTTCTATCATGGGTGGCTCGTGGGCGTGCCCATAAATAATCCAGTTGGCGTTACAGCGTGGGCCGCAGCGGCCAGCCCTAGCAGCCATGGTGGGTCGATATGGGGAGTCGGTGGCATTGCCAGTGACGGCAACGATCCGTTTGTCACCACCGGTAACACTTGGAACACTGGAGGGAACTGGAGCGGCGGCGAAGCGGTCATTCGCTTTCAACCGGGTCCGATTTTTAGCGGAGATTCCAGTGATTACTGGGCCCCTACCAATTGGCAACAACTCGACGATAACGACCTGGATCTGGGTGGTTCCGGTCCATTGCTCGTGGACGTGCCTGGGGCAACACCGCCCCATCTCATTGTTGCACATGGCAAGGATGGTAATGCCTATCTCCTTAATCGCAGTAACCTCGGCGGGATCAGTGAGCCGTTAGATTCAATGCCTGTTACCAATCAACAGATCACGCAGGCAGCCGCCACTTACCGAACTAACCAAGGCACGTATGTTGCTTGTCGCGCTGGTCGGTTCGAGCTCTTTACTTTCCGCATTACTGCAACCAATCCGCCTGCAATAGTTGATGGTTGGAGTGTAAACCGGAACGGATGCGGCTCGCCTTTCGTTACCTCCACGGACGGCACTAGTAATATGATCGTATGGGTGGTTGGCACGGAGGACCATGGTGCACAGGGTGACCAGCGATTACATGGTTACGACGGAGATACTGGTGCTGAAATTTATGGCGGTGGCGGGACCAACGAATTGATGGCTAACACCCACTCCTACAGCACGACAGGCATAGTTGCGCGCGGGTCCATTTACGTTGCCGGTGACAACAAAGTGTATGCTTTTCGGTTACCGGGAGGAACGCCGACGCCTACACCTAGCGCAACACCAACGGCGACAGCAACACCTGCCGCGACTGCAACGCCATCTGTTACTCCGACGCCAACAGCTACGTCTACACCAACGATCAGTCCGTCGCCAAGTGTGACTCCAACGGCTACCCCCAGAATAACGCCGAGACCTCGCCCGACGCGGCGACCGCGCCCGACTCCGCCATCTCGGCCACAGTGATTGGGCGATGGCTGTGCCATTCTGCCGGGACTTTGAGCAGAACGCGTTCCACCTCAAGTCAAAGGTAGGCGCCTTTGCTTGGTACGGCGCGCTCAAGGACAACACATTCCATCTTCATAGCCGCAAATCCCGACGCCACAGTGAACTCTGGGTAGGATCGGGGACGCTGGGCGTTTGAATGCTGAACCATTCATATTGACAACCGCGTGGGCTTCCGAGTAGAAACGGGCCCGTTTGGGGTCCGTGGATCACACGGAACTAGCCAACCGTAACGGAAACATTCATGACCAAAAAACTAAGCCGCACATTCAGGCCGACGCGAATGCGGAATTTCTTTTGCCTACTTTTCATCGCAGTTGGCATGGCTGTGCTAGGCGCAATCGGCTCCTCGCACGCCATTGGCCAGCACACAGGTGGATCGGCTTCTCAAGACGATGGATGGGATAGGGACGTTAAGACGTTCGGCCGGCTCCGCTACAGCACATTCGCCTCCTACCCCAACTCCGAAGCCTCGCGTGACGCCGCATCAACGCCCAACCCCGCCGCCGTTGCCGTCTCCGACACCTCCTATAGTTGTTGATGTCGAGGTCGGACCGGGTTTCGCATTTGTGCCAAGTATGTCTACATCCCCGTGGGCAGCACGGTCCGCTGGACGTGGGCTCGCAACGGGTCACAGCGTCACCAGCGGCGTGCTTTGCACGGCCAATGAGCAATTTTGTTCCCCTAACGACATGAATTGCGACGTAGGCACGCTTTCAAACACCGGAACAGTCTACGAGCATACGTTCACTCGGCCCGGCACCTATCCGTATTTCTGTTTTGTACACTGCGCGTCCGGCATGACCGGTACAGTCATCGTTGTGCCCGAGCCCCCGCCGCCCCCACCGCGCTCGACGCCGTTTCCGCGCTCAACACCGCGACCATGATAGCAGGCTTGTTGCAAGCTTTGCTTTCAGAGTAAAACGGCCCATAGGGGCCGTGCTTATAACTGAAGTTTTACGTAACGCTCTTCAGAGCGGGGAGTGTTGTCGGATTAATGCGATAGCTCCAATCACATATCTGATCCCTCGACGAATTCAGATCGCGTAACACGGAATCCACGACGGCGCGATTTGGCGACAAATCGCAGACCGGGTCTGTGTTCGCAGCGTTTCCAGTCAACAACGCGGCCTGACAACGGCATCCACCAAAATCGATTTCTCGTTGCGGACAACTCTGACACGGCTCCGGCATCCATTCTGTTCCGCGGAATCGGTTGAAACTTTCCGATTCCCGCCAAATCCAATCGAGCGCGTGCGTCCGGACATTTTCAAAACGCAAATCCGGGATAGCCGATGAAGCGGTCGGGCAGGGGAGCACCTCGCCGATCGGATTGACTGTGAGATAACGCTGTCCCCAGCCGTTAAGGCAGGGTTTGGGCCTGGATTCGTAATAATCCGGGAGCACATAAAAGATGTCCATCTTGCCAGCCAGTCGCGCCTTGGCTGCTGTGGCGATTTCTCGTGCGCGAACAACTTGTTCGCGTGTGGGAAGCAAAGCCGCGCGATTGAGAAATGCCCAGCCGTAAAACTGGACGTTGGCGAGCTCGACTCTTTCGGCGTGGAGCGATTCGGCCAGGTCAATCATTTGTGCCAGGCGATCGATGTTGCGCCGATGAATAACAAAATTGAGACTGAGCGGAATTCCGGCTGCGCGGATTTTCGCAGCAGCGTCTAACTTGCGTTGATGCGCGCGAGCGCCTGCGATTTGGTCGGCAAGATCGGCTTCATCGGATTGAAAACTTAGCTGGATTGAGTCCAATCCCGCATCGCGTAATGTAGCCACGCGGTCGTCGTCTAGGTCGATACCGCTGGTGATGAGGTTGGTGTAAAGGTTTGCCTCGCGCGCTGCGCGAACCAGATCCGGAAGATCACGCCTGGCGAGTGGTTCGCCTCCGGAAAAGCCAATTTGCAATACACCTAGCACGGCTGCCTCGCGAATCACGCGCGTCCATTCATTTGTTGTGAGCTCTTGATTGTTTCGCGTTTGTGTCGGATTTGAGCAGTACGGGCAATGCAGCGGACACCGATAAGTAATCTCGGCGAGCAATGCGTATGGGCGTGGCGCGATCATTTGAATTCGATCAGCTTACGTCGTTGCAAATCCGCAAGCGTTTCCCGCACGTCGCCGCCAAGCATTTGAGGATCGATATCGTATTCTTGAGCTAGTGCCTGGACGATCTCGGCCACCGTTCGTCCATCGCAGCAGGTAAGAATTTCCTGAGCGGTTTCGTTTAATTCGAGGACGCCTTCCGGGAAGAGTAGAACGCTGTTCCCGGTCTTGGAATCGGTTTGCAACCGGACTCCGCGGGCGAGCGTTGGCCGGGCAGCGCCAGCAATGGTGGAAGTTTGCATCTAAGAACCGTAGGCGTGATGGATCGCGTCGAGCACGGACCAAAGCACATCGCATTTGAACTCAAGGGCGCGCACCGCCGCGCGTTGCAGCTCCGGCGTGTTGCAATGTTCCAGCGTAATCTCGAGCGCTTCATCCGAGTCGCGTCGTGCCTGCGTGACTCTGCGACGGAAGTAATCAAGGCCATGCGAATCGATCCAGGAATAATATTTTTCGAAAGCCGCGAGACGTGCCGCCATCAGATCGGGTGCGAAAAGTTCAGTGAGCGAGGATGCAATGGCGATCGGCCATGGCTGAGTGCGAGCAAGATTCACATAAGCATCTACGGCGAAACGAACGCCGGGTTGCAGAAGTCGATCCTGCATCAGTTCGTCGCGCGACAGCCCGCATGCCTGCCCCAGGCGCAGCCACGCCTCGATGCCGCCTTCATTTTCGCCGGTGCCATCGTGATCGAGAATGCGATGAATCCAGATCCGACGCACTCCGCGCAATGGGCAGTTGGAAAGGATCGCGGCATCTTTGACTGGAATATTCTGCTGGTAATAGAAGCGATTGGCCACCCAGCCGCGCAATGCTTCCCGTGAAAGCCTGCCTTCGTTCATGGCAACGTGGACGGGATGTTTGTCGTGGTACGCGCGTCCACCGATGGCGCGCAGATTTTCAACAAAGGTTTCGCGGTCCCAGAGTCCGGTAGTCATATGACGATTGCCAATCCGTCGCGCGCGATTTCGATTCCTGACTGCTTTACATGCGCGCGTTCCCGGGAGCTGGGCATAAGAATCGGGTTTGTATTGTTTATGTGGGTGTAAATCTTCCTGCGCGCCGGCGATTGATGCAAGAATTCGAGGCTGCCGTCGCTGATTGGCAGATGATTCATTTGTCGCGCGCTCCGGGCGCCCGGCCGAATAGCGGCCAGTTCGCCGTCACTCCAGAATGTGCCATCAAATAGAACAACGTCGGATTCGTGAACAACATTCCGCAATCCATCCGTTAGTTCGCCGACACTGGGGGCAAAAAGCGCAGCTGCTCCCGACGAGTTGTCCCGAAATTGAAACGCAATACTCCTGGGCAATTCAATCGTTCGAAACGCGACCGTGCCACTCAATGTTTGAAATTCAGGGCCCGTCTTGCGCCATTCGATTCCGCAGAACTTCGCAAGGACGCCATCAAGCCAGGCGAGCGCGGCCCGCGTTTCGTCGGATGCGTAAACGACCAACGGCAGCTCCTGTTCCCGCAGAAGTAATAAGCCCAGCGCATGATCGATGTCGGCATTTGTCAAAAGAACGCCTGCAATGGGAGTGTTGCGCGGCGAATCACGGCGCGGCTGCAACCGCGGCATGCTTTCGATTTGCCGGGTCAAATCAGGCGAGGCGTTGATCAGAAACCAGCGGTGAAAACCTTCGGAGTCGCCGCTGATAACGATGCTCGATTGCGTCTGTGGCGTAATCTTTCCACTACGCGCGGCTGTGCAGTTCGCGCAGGCACAATTCCATTGTGGCAGGCCACCCCCGGCTGCGCTGCCTAGAATATGGATGCGAATCAACCCGGAGTTTCGGAGTCGGATAATTACGTTCGATCAAACTGCGCCTGCGTAACAGGTGCACTCGAAAAAGATCGGAACGGTTTTCAGCATCGGTTTGACCCACCGCTTCTTTGTTCGTCTCATAAATCCCATGCGTACTTTCTTTGGTCACTTCATTCTACGGAAACAATAGAACGAAGTTCCCGCGTCTCATAAGGCATGCGAGCCATACTGGTCAAATTATTTTTTGATAAAACTGATGTCGCCACTGCGTTCTACACGAGCTACGCGGACTTTGGATAGGTCGTCGATGTGCGCATCGAGACGCAAGTCCTCTTCCAAGTCATGCGTGGAGATGTGGTTACGCCGCATCGTGTCGAAGTCGCATTGGCCGTCGCGTACAATGATATCGGGCCTGCCTTTCACCAAAATTCCGAACGCATGCGAATAAAATGCCAGATGCGCGAACAGGCGGTGCAGCAGGACTAAGACCACGCCTCCGCCAATTGTGGCAAAAAATGCTGCCGAACCATTGATTGCGCGCGAAAGCACCGACGCAAGAATTACTAGAAGGACGGCATCGAACGGGGTCTTATGTGAGAGCGAGCGTTTATGCCCGAGTCGGACCATAGCTAACGTCGCAACGAATACGATGATGCCGCGCAGGGAGATTTGGACAAACGTCAAGTCTCTCGGTTCCACGCTTAAGCCAAGCAAGGTTTCAAAAGAGTTCCAAAGTGCATTCATAGACGAGATTGTATCGCCGCAAAAAGCCTGGTCGAGTGTCTGCCGATCTTAGTACCGCTTGCGCGAGAAACCATCGCGTGGCATAAGACGAACCGCTTGCCCGGTTTGAACAGGCAGAGCAGATATACTTATGCCGACAGCTCCACCTCCTTCGCGTGATGTTGCGCTGGAAACGCGCTTCTTTTTGGAACGCTTCAAGAAAGAGATCATCGCGGTGCTGATCGTAGTCTTGCTCGCTGTCATCGCCGTTACTGGTTACCGTTATTATTCTGACCGCCGCGCGGAGGCGGCAGCGGCTTCGTTGGCAGGTGCGAAGACTGCTCAGGAATATCAAAAGGTAATTGACCGCTACCCAAACAGCCCGGCAGCCGCCGATGCCTACTTGTTGCTGGCCGAAGCTCAGCGGAGCGAAAAGAAATTTGCCGAGGCGAACACGACGCTCCAGGCGTTCATCGACAAGTTTCCACAGCACGAGTTCGTGAGCACAGCACGAATGGCTATGGCAGCCAATCTGGAGTCGATGGGTAAAGGTGATGAAGCGCTCGCTGCCTACCAACAGATCGCGACAACCTACCCGAACAGTTTCAACGCGCCGCTGGCGTTGCTGTCGCAGGTGTACATTCTAAAGGGAAAAAATAAGAACGACGAAGCTCGGCGCGTTTGCGAAAACATCCTCACCCAATATCGAACGAGCTTTTGGGCCGGCCAAGCGATGCAGGAATTGCGTTCGCTGAAGCCAAACAGTACGCCGGTGCCGATGGTGCGGCCGGCAGCGACAGTTCCGCCATTCTTAGCGCCCCCCGCGCCAGCACCGGCCCCACAAAGCGCGCCAGCCCCGCAGAGCGCACCATCGCCAAACAAGCCTTAGAACCTATCTTGTAAATGCGCGGCATTGTAGCCACGGTGCTGTGCCGCCGTGCTGCTGAGGAGGAGGCGACAGTGCGGGGCGCCTCGATACAGCGAAGCGGCTACAACATTTGTGACACGGTTTGGCGATTGGCGTGCTCGGGAACTACAAGCTCCAGAAGCACATTAACGTTTCGAGAATTGGAAACGTTTGCGCGCTCCGGGTTGTCCGGATTTCTTGCGCTCCTTCATGCGCGGATCTCTGCGGAGCAACCCTTCAGCTTTCAGCGTACCTCGCAAATTGCCATCGACCTGAAGAAGAGCACGGGCGATCGCAAGCTGCGCGGCGCCAGCCTGCCCCATGATGCCACCGCCGGTCGTGTTAATCGACAAATCATAAGCATTCACTGCCTTGGCAGTTTGAAGCGGTTGCAGCACGACGTTCTGTAAAGGCACAGTTGGGAAATAATCTTCAAAGCTGCGACCATTGATATCGATTTTGCCGCTGCCTGGCGACATGCGGATGCGCGCGACCGATGTTTTGCGGCGACCTGTTGCAACGAATTCCTCAGTTTCTGGCATTGGATTATTTTCTGGTGAGTTTGACGACCTCGGGCTGTTGCGCGGAATGCGGATGAGATTCCCCGCAATAAACTTTCAGTTTCCGATAAACACGGCGACCGAGCCGATTGTGTGGGATCATTCCGCGCACAGCGCGCTCGATTACGAGTTCGGGATGCCGCACGCGGCGCGCCCGGACATTCTCCGATTTGTGACCGCCGACGTATCCGGAAAAACTCATGTAGGTTTTCTGTTCTTCTTTCTTTCCGGTGAGCCGCACTTTCTCCGCGTTAATGACGACCACAAAGTCGCCCGTATCGACATGTGGCGTGAAAACTGTCTTCTCTTTACCGCGTAACAGAGTGGCGGCCTTCACGGCTACTTTTCCCAGCACCTGGTCCCTGGCGTCGATGACCCACCACTTGCGTGGGACTTCGCTGGCTTTGGCAGAAAAAGTTTTCATAAGGGCAGAAAAGGCGCGAAACCTACGGAACGCGCACCGGAGTGTCAAATTTCCAAGCCAAATAATTAGCACTGGTTAGCCAAACTGGCTACTGGCCAATTGCGTCGTGCCAGTTTAATTGTTCTGCTTTTCGCATGGCAAAATCCATAGAAACCTCCGCAAAGACGGCGATCACGCCACGGCGCGACCAGGACTTTCCAGAGTGGTATCAGCAAGTGATCCGCGCGGCGGAGCTGGCTGAGCCTTCGGACGTGCGCGGTTGCATGGTGATTCGGCCATGGGGTTACGGGATTTGGGAAAACATGCAGCGTCAGCTCGACGCCATGTTTCGTGCTACCGGCCACCGCAACGCTTATTTCCCGCTTTTCATTCCGCTGAGTTATTTCGCGAAGGAAGCGGAACACGTTGAAGGCTTCGCCAAGGAATGCGCCGTCGTCACGCACACACGACTGGAAGTAGACGCTGATGGGAAGATGAAGCCAGCCAGTCCGCTGACAGAACCGCTTGTGGTGAGGCCAACTTCGGAAACGATCATTGGCGCCAGCTACGCGAGATGGGTTCAATCCTATCGGGATCTGCCAATTTTGATCAATCAATGGGCGAACGTGGTCCGGTGGGAGATGCGGCCGCGCCTGTTTCTGCGGACAACCGAATTTCTGTGGCAGGAAGGCCACACGGTTCACGAAACGGAGGTTGAAGCGCGCGAAGAAACGAAACTGATCCTCGATCTTTACGAGCGTTTTGTCCGTGATCATCTGGCCGTGCCGGTTTTCAAGGGCGAAAAGTCCGAGAACGAGCGTTTTCCCGGGGCGGTGCAGACGCTCTCGATCGAAGCGATGGTGCAGGATCGCAGGGCAATCCAGGCCGGAACATCGCATTTTCTGGGTCAAAATTTTGCGCGTGCCAGCGGAATCCAGTTTCAAAATCGGCAGGGTAAACAGGAATTTGGCTGGACGACGAGCTGGGGGATGACGACGCGGCTGATTGGCACGCTGATCATGATGCACGGAGATGATGACGGGATCATTTTACCACCGCGCATTGCGCCCACCCAGATTGTTATCCTGCCGGTTGCACCTAAAGAGGAGACGCGCGCAAAAGTGAACGAGGCTTGCGACAATCTTGCAGCGCGCCTGAGGGACATTCGCTATGCAGATGTTCCTATTGAAGTGTCTGTCGACCGGCGCGATCTGGGCGGCGGCGTCAAGAATTGGGAGTGGATAAAAAAGGGCGTGCCATTGCGTGTCGAGATCGGTCCGCGCGATTTGGAAAAGAACGCCGTTGAGGTCAGCCGGCGCGATCGAGCAGTGAAGGCAAAGGAGTCGATGCCTGTGGAAGAATTCGTCGCTCGCGCGCCCGAGATCCTCGGCTCGATTCAGGATTCGCTATACGCGCGCGCGAAGGAATTTCGCGATGCAAACACGCGTGTGATCGAATCAAAAAAAGATTTCTACGATTTCTTTACGCCTAAAAACCCGGCCAAGCCGGAGATTCATGGCGGTTTTGCTCTCGCGCATTGGAATGGGTCGCGGGAAGTGGAAGAACAAATCAAGAACGACCTCAAAGTCACCGTTCGCGTTGTTCCGCTGGATGATTCGTCGGAACCCGGCAAATGTATTTTCACTGGCGAACCCAGTGCGCGCCGCGTTGTTTGGGCAAAATCGTATTGAGGGCCCGGGCGCATGGTGACTCACCAGACCAGCGGGAAGTATCTCAGTTGACGCGGCGGTCATCGTTGGTTTATTTGCGCGCTGCCGATGGAACTGACGCTCTACAGCCGCAAGTGGTGTTCGTGGTGCATCGACGCGAAAGATTATCTCACGGGGAAGGGATACCGTTTCCAGGAAATTGACGTCGGTAAGGATCGACAAGCATATGAGGAAATGAAGCAGCTTTCCTCGCAAACTTACGTGCCCACGTTCGTGGCAGGTGATAAAGTTTTGGCCAATTTCGATACCAATCAGCTCGAGAAATTTCTAACCGAGCACCAGATCAATCCGCAGGAAATCACTTCCTGATGCTTTTTGGCTTCTTTCTTACACTGGGCGTAGCCGTCCTCAGCGCGGGTTTGCGCAGCTTTCAGAATTCGTTTGCCCAAAAGGCCGGTGCACTGGGAATTCTCGCTGCCACTTTTCTCGGCGTTTATTTTATTACCGGCAGCTGGATGTGGGGTTTTGTCGGCGCGATGAGCTGGCTCTTTCTGCCATGGCTGGAAATTCTCACTCGGATTCGCGCGCTTCGGCTTCCAAAGGAAAAACGGCTTCGACCGAAAAGCCCGCCGTCTTCGGATACATTCCCAGCTCTCAGTGAAATTACGCGCGAGATCGAGGACGAAGGGTTTGTTCACGTCGGCGACGCCGGCTGGGATTGGGAAGATTACCGCCAGTTTTTCCGGTTGTTTTATCGTGAGGAAGATCGAGCCCAAGCGGCCATCTGCCTGAACGAGCAGCGTGATTTTTCATTTTATTATTTGCGTATTTCATCGCGTGCCAAAGGCGGCACTGTTTGGACGACGTGGAATTATCCACTCTCCTATGGGTTGAAACTGACCCCTGTGTTCCGCATCAATCGACAGCGTCCTGACCGATCATTCTGGCAGCTTTATCAGAGCCATCGCGATTTTCTCCGCCGAAACGGTGTGAATCCTGCGGCAATCGATCCGCTCGACGAGGAACAAATTGAGACAGAAATGGAGAACGATCTGCGAGACCAGATTGCGCACAACATTCATAAAGGCGTTCTCAAACAGACGGCAGCAGGGGACGTAAAATATTCCTGGCGCGGGATGTTTTATCTCTGGTGCCAGTTTCTGGTTGATCTGGTGCGGCTGTAGTCGCCCCTCTGTCATCCCGGGCGAAGCGAGGAACCTCACAAGCAAAGTTTCGAATACGTTCAGATTGGGCTCTGGCTGAATCTGTTCATTTGAACTTGCCCTCACCAAAGTTCGGACGATGATACAATATGCTGACCGAGCGGCAGAGAAGCATTCTCGATTTTATTCAGCGCGAGCAACGCCAGAAGGGAGTCACGCCGAGTACGCGTGAAATCCAAAATCATTTCGGGTTCGCCAGTCAGACGTCGGTGATGCAATACATCGCCGCGCTGGAGCGAAAAGGTTTTCTCGATCGGCATGCGCGCAAAGCCCGGGCGTTGATCACTCCAGCCATGAAGGTCAAGATTACCGATATTCCGATCTACGGTCAGATCCCGGCGGGCATGTCGGCATTGACCGAACAGACCGTTGAAGGCCACGTGTCGCTCGATGCGCGCTCAGCAAATGTGCAAAGGAATCGCGGCACCTTTGCTTTGCGGGTCCGCGGCGATTCAATGATTGGCGCGCACATTGTTGATGGCGACATTGTGATTTTGGAAGACGCGAAAGATGTGCACGACGGCGACATTGTTGCCGCGTTGATCGACGGCGAAACGACATTGAAACGTTATGTCGTCGAGCGCGGCCGGCCATATCTCAAGGCGGAAAACCCGCGCTACCCGGATCTGGTTCCAGCCCGCGAACTGAAGATTCAAGGCGTAATGATATCGCTGGTTCGGAAGCAAGAGCGTCGGAAACCGCGCTGATAGGAAAGTGCCGAACCCTGGAAGGGAGGCAGCTTTTAATATCGAGAATGCACGGGACAAGGCACAATCCTTGTTAATGTTCCCTTGAACATATACCCAGCCATGTCATTTTCTGGGATGCCTAGGAGCGGCAAGATTATTGATCTGCGCAACCTTCTTGCGGTTCGTTTCCCGCACGCGCCCATGCCAATGGGAACGCGTTTAGTCACGGGTTTAGCTTCCTTCGATCAACGTGTTGGCGGCGGCTTGCCTAAAGGAGCGATCACCGAATTCATCAGCCCGCGAGGAAGTGCGGGAAGCGCATCACTCGTTCACGCCTTCATCCATGGTGCATATCGCGATCAATATTTCGTGGCATTGATCGATGGGCGCGATTCGTTCGATCCTTGCTCGCTGGCCAATTCTATTCTGCGTCAGCTGCTTTGGGTGCGTTGCACTAAAGCCCTTGAAGCAGTCAAAGCCGCGGATCTGCTCTTGCGCGACGGAAATTTTCCACTGGTGATTGTCGATCTGATTTTCAATTCCGCGGAAGAATTGCGCAAAATTCCGCAAACAACTTGGTATCGCTTGCAACGACTTGTCGAATCGGTGCCCACGGCCTGTCTGGTCCTCACCCGGTATGAAATGGTCAGCAGCGCGCAGTTGAAACTCGTTCTCGAAAATTCATGGAACCTGGAAACTTTGGAAAAGCATGATGCAATTTCTCAACTGCGGATCGTGGTAAAACGATCGCATTTCAAATCTGAGATCAGAAGTCCGAGATCAAAGGTGAATTAACTCAATGTTTGCGACGATTTATTTGCCGAACTTTTATTTGCAGGCGGCTATGCGGCATCAGCAGGGACTTTGCGCAAAACCGGTAGCCTTAATCGAGGAACAGGAAAAGAAACCTGTGATCATTCAACTGAACGACGCCGCAGAAAAGGCGGGGATCTACAAAGGAATGACCCCGAGTCAGGCTCTGGCGCGATCTTTGCAAGTCGTGATCAAAGTGCGGGCGCGCCAGCAGGAGAAATCGATTCAGGAAATTTTGCTTCACTATGCATTTACGCTCAGCCCATTTGTTGAAAACACCGCACCGGGGATTTCCACAGTTCAATTTACAGATCACCGGCATCTCCAGCCAAAAGTTGTGCGTGTTATGGAGCAATTGACGGAATGTGAAATCGTGGCTCAGGCAGGGATTGCTGTTACGCCGGATACAAGTTTCCTCGCAGCACATCTGGCGCGACCGGTTCTGCACATCGAGAACGTAAAAGAATTTCTTGCTCCCTTGCCCATAGAAGTTCTCGGAACAGCTTCTCCGGATTTTTGATCAACGGTTCTTCTTCCGCTTTCCGATCGTTTCAGTCTGCTTTACAACGAATGATTTCACGCGGGCGTACTCCTTCTGGACGCCGTTGACGAAATCGTGTGGTCCGTACTCAAACAGCACAACGAAACAAAAAGTTAGGATGATGAATAGAACCAACCAAAAAAGACCGCGCAGGAGCGCCATGCAAACAGGCTAACGCGCGCGCACACAGCGATCAATAGCAGGCGACGGAGCGACAACGTCTTGAATGGAATGGCGAAACTGCCAAGCTATTTGGCCATGCACGTGCCGCTACTCGATCTTGGCGAACAATATCGCGCCCTGGGTGATTCAATTCGCGAGGCGACCAACGAAGTCCTGGCGAGCGGGCGTTTCATCCTCGGCCCAAAAGTGGCGGCGTTCGAGACGGCGATGCGCGCGTATTGCAATACGCCGCACGCGGTCGGTGTTTCGTCGGGAACCGACGCTTTGCTGGCCATTTTAATGGCGCTTGGAATCGGGCGTGGCGATGCCGTTATCACGACGCCCTACACGTTTTTTGCTACCGCCGGATGCGTTGCTCGCGTTGGCGCGACACCACTTTTCGCCGACATCGATCCTGCGACCTACAACATTCGGCCATCTGCGATTCAGGAATGCATCGAGAAAAATTGCCAGCTTGATGCAGGCGGCACATTGAAAACAAAGAATGGAGAAAGAGTCCGCGCAATGATTCCGGTGCATTTGTTTGGTCTGTGCTGCGAGATGGAGGCGCTGCGTGAAATTGCGGACCGCTACCGGCTTGTTCTGATTGAAGACGCCGCGCAGGCAATTGGAGCCGAATCTCCATTCCGCGAAAGAACCGCCAAAGCCGGAACCATGGGCGAACTCGGCTTTTTTAGCTTTTATCCTTCGAAAAATCTCGGGGCTGCTGGTGATGCGGGGATGGTTGTTTGCGGCGATGAAGGGCTGGCACAAAAGCTACGCACTTTCAGAGAACACGGAATGGAGCCGCGTTATTTCCATCATGTCATTGGAGGTAATTTTCGCCTGGACGAAATACAGGCGGCAATACTCGCGGTTAAACTTCCGTATCTGGAAAAGTGGGCCGCTGCGCGACGCGCCGCCGCGGATTTTTACAGGGCCGAATTCGCGAGAGCCGGTTTAACTGAAAAGGTGATTGCGGCCTGTGAACCGTACCGCGACCGCGGCCTAACGAATCATCACGTTTATCATCAATATGTCATTCGCACACCGATGCGCGACGCTTTACGTGAACATTTGGGTAAACGTGAAGTCGAGACGGCGATTTACTATCCGCTTGGGCTCCATGAGCAAGAATGCTTTGCCTTTCTCGGCTACAAAAAGGGGGATTTTCCGGAGACTGAACGCGCGGCCAGCGAAACGCTCGCGCTACCCATTTACCCGGAGATTTCTCGAGAAGCGCAGCGATACGTGGTCTATTCCATCGCGGAGTTTTATAGCTGATGTGCGTCCGTCATTCCGAGCGGAGTCGAGGAATCTGTTTGATCAATGACTAATATCGAATCCAGCGCCTGCCGGCATCGATCGGCAGCTGCTAAACCCCGCTGCATCGTGATGTAGCCATTTCGCCATTGAGCTTCGACTTTAATTCGTTATTCATCTTCGAATTTCGTCGTTTGAGCTGCCGCCTCGGCGGCGCGTCGGGATCACTTGCAAGCCGCGCAGCGCGAGCCTATATGAATCGCTCGCACCCGGACGGGTAGGTACCGAAGTGGCCAAACGGGGCAGACTGTAAATCTGCTGGCTTTACGCCTTCGCTGGTTCGAATCCAGCCCTGCCCAGGCTCCTTATTTATCCCTGATTCGGAACCTAATAGCCTCTTCGCTGGCCACCTTCGCGACGGCCACCGTATCCTCCTCCGCCGCCGTAACCGCGTCCGCCACCGCCGGGCGGTCTCGGTTCTCGGGGGCGAGCTTCATTCACCGTCAACGGCCGGCCTTCAACGGTTTGTCCATTGAATTTCGAGATTGCGTTTTGAGCGTCCTCTTCGGAACTCATCGTGACAAACGCAAAGCCACGCGATTTGCCGGTGAATTTGTCTTGCATAAGAGTAACTTCCTGCACAGTACCGGCCTGTGAGAAAAGCTCCTGCAGTTCGTTTTCCGTCGTGTTGAAGGAAAGATTGCCTACGTATAGTTTAGTTCCCATCGTCGAGTTTATTCTTGGAAAGGCTGCCAGGTCACTGTTCCCGCTTATCGGATTTCAAATC
>JBKPLX010000181.1:0-4982 GCA_046731855.1 Verrucomicrobiota bacterium
ACTTGCGAACACCTTCGGCCGCCTTAACGGCGTTGGTTCCGGGCAGTTGATACAAAGCGATAATTGCCGCGGGTTGTCCGTTGAGCCTGCCTCTCAAGTTGTAAGTTTGCGCGCCCAGATCAATCCGCGCGATGTCCTTCACTCGCACAAACGAGCCGTCCGGGTTTGCCCGAACGACTATCTCGCCAAACTCTTCCGGCGTTTGCAACCGGCCCTGCGCGCGCACGGTGTATGTAAACGCCTGTCCGCTCGGAATCGGCTCACCGCCGATTTGCCCGGCGGGATTCACCGTGTTCTGCTTTTGCACAGCGGTGATGATGTCCGGCACGGTGATTCCAAGCTTCGCGAGTTGATCCGGCTTCACCCACAGCCGCATCGCATACTGTCCCGCGCCGAAAACCTGCACATTGCCAATACCTGGGACGCGGGTCAGTTGATCGACGAGATTGATGTAGGCGTAATTGGCGAGGAAAATGTTGTCATAGCTGGATTTGGGCGAATAAAGCGAGATCAGCATCAGTGGCGCCGTCGTCGATTTTTTAACGGTGATGCCGTAGTTAATAACATCGGGAGGCAATTGCGATTGTGCTTGCGACACCCGAAGCTGCGTCAGGACTTGATCGATGTTCGGATCCGTCGCGACATCGAAATCCACGATCAGTCGAATGTCGCCGCTATTGGCGTTGATCGAGTACATGTAGTTCATGTTGTCCACGCCACTCATTTGCTGCTCAATCGGCGCCGCGACCGCTTGCTCAATCGTCAGCGAATCGGCACCGGTGTAGTGCGTCTGTACCTGAATTTCAGGTGGCGCGATTTGCGGATACTGCGCGATCGGCAACGCGAGAATGCAGACGCCACCAATTAGCGTCATCAAAATCGCGATGACGATCGCGACAATCGGCCGCCTGACGAAAAATTCAGACATTAATCAGCGTTCCTTTGCCTGATCGGATTTTGAAATCAAAGCATCGGCCGGGCGCGACCACTCTTTCACCGTGACCGCGGAGCCTTCGTGCACTTTTTGCACTCCTTGAACGACGACTTTATCGCCGGGTTTCAGGCCCTGGGTCACTTCCCACATCGCACCGATGCGTTCGCCCATTTGTACCGGACGGATGGTGACCTTGTTATCATCGCCAACAACGGCGACTTGATAACTGCCCTGCAACTCCGTGACAGCTTCCTGCGGAATGACCATCGCGCCTTTTTTCATGTCGGCGACGAAACGCACCTTACCGAATTGTCCGGGCCGCAAATTGTTTCCCGGGTTTGGAAACGTAACTTCGTAGCGGATCGAGCCAGTCCTTGGGTCCAGGCTGCGATCGAGCGCATAAAACTTACCTTTCTGCGGATACACCTCGCCGTTGCCGAGAATTAATTGGAACTGAAGGCTTTTCACATACGCGTCGCGCTCCTTTGGATCTGGATGTCGCGAAACGAAGTCTGTGAACGGCCCTTCTCCGGTGGTGACGATGGCTTTGATCGGATCGATTTGTGAGACCGTGGTGAGCGGTCCAGTGCTTGGGCCAACAAGATCGCCTACCTGATTGTTCGCGAACCCCGACACACCCTCTATCGGCGCGAGGATCTTTGTATATCCAAGGTTGAGCTGCGCCTGTTGCACGGCCGCTTCATCGGCTTCAACGTTCGCTCTGGTCGATTCTGCGGCTGCAGTGGCTGTGTCTCGTTCCTGATCGCTGATGACTTGCTTGGTGAATAAATCGACAGCGCGTTTTTCGTCGGCATCTGCTTTTACCTGGTTAGCTTTGTCTCTTGCGAGAGTTCCCTTGGCCTGCGCCAATGCTGCTTCAAACGGGCGCGGATCGATCTGGAAAAGGAGGTCGCCTATTTTCACGAGGCTGCCTTCGGTGTAATCGCGCGCTACGATGTAGCCTTGTACTTGCGCATTGATGTTGGCGTTGATGAAGCCGTCCAGTGTGGCTACGCGCTCCAGTATACGTGGTACATCCTGCGGCGTGACAGTTGTCACTAGTACTTCCGGAGGAGGCGGATCTGTCTGCGCTGCTTTGCGCGAACAGCTGCAAGAGAGTGAGATCAGGATCAGGAGCGCGGCAAGAACACGAAGCCGTTTCATCAATTTCATTATCGCTGATCGCAATCTTCCAGTCGATTGAAAAGCCGCTCATCAAAGTCCGGCAGGCGAAGGAGCGGTGCCGATTGCGAAGGAAATAACAAAGGCGAGAATGTTTACGATCAAAAAGAAGGTTCCCGCGATTCGCAAACCTGCTGGAGCTACGGGCGCGCTTTCATTTAGACCCGGAGGTGGCAGATGAAGCCGTGTCATTTGCCTGATCTTCCGGACGAAGTGGACGCTTGCGTGTTTCCAGGAAGGCAACCAAGTCATCGAGCTCTCCCGGCTTGAGCGAAGGACCAAAGGCCGGCATGTTGGTGCCACCATTGACGATGCGGATGATCAGATTGTCGCGCGTTAGCTTGTCCGCGATGTAGGTTAGGTCGGGTCCGCGCCGGCCCCCGAAACCCTGAATGAGGTGGCAGTTCAGGCATCCTTTGTCGTGAAACAATTGACCCCCTTTGAAGACCGGACCGTTTGTAGCTCCTACCACTTTCTCAGTGAGCGGCTGAGCCTCAAAGTTAGGCGACCAGGGCGACTGCTGTCCTTCCCACCAAAGCCCACCAATCATGATCACCGAGAGACACACGACCGCAATTGCCCAGGGGCGTCGGGAGGCAGCGCGCTCGCCTTTGTGATTCCAAATGGGAACAAACAGCAGGAGTAGTCCAATCAGGATTGGGAATCCGATCATGACGTAGCCTTCGATCTTGGCCGGAATCAGGGCGAGCAGCGCGAAGTACCAAAGAAGATACCAATCCGGTCGCGGATCGGCGGCCAGTATGCTCGGATCCGGCGGCTTATCCAGCGGCGGAGGCCCGATGAAGAATGCGGCGAGAGCAATCGCAATGATCATGCCCGTGACGACAATCACATCTCTCCAGGCCAGGTCCGGCCAAAATGGCTTGCCACTCGTCTTGAGCAGTTCTTCGTATTCCGCGCGGTATGTTGCCGGGTCTACTGGTTTGCCTGCAACCGGCGGCTCCGAGATCCCGTGGCGAAGGACGAGCCACACATGTAACCCGATAAAGGCAAACATAATTCCAGGCAGAACGAAAACATGGATGGCGAAGAACCGACTAAGCGTCGCGCCGCCAATCGTATTACCACCCAGGATGAAGCGCGCCACCCAGTCACCGATAATGGGAATACGTCCCGCCTGCTCAGCCGCGACCACGACTGACCACGCCGCGGTTGAATCCCACCGGAGTAGCTGCCCGGTAAATCCCATTCCGAGAGTAAAAGCCAGCAACAGGATTCCAGTAGTCCACGTCATCTCGCGCGGAAATTTGTAGGCGCCGAACAAAAACGTCTGCGCCATATGCGCTCCGATCATCAACACCATCGCGGACGCGCCGTAATAATGAAGCCCGCGCAGAAAACGTCCAAACGGTGCGTTGTTAGTTATGAACAGAAGTGTCTCGTAAGCTTGTGACGACGAAGAGATGTATGAAAACGCCAGCACAACACCGCTTGCGACCTGAACGATAAACGCGACGAGCGTGGCGCTGCCAAAGACGTACCACCATTTCGAATCCTGCGGCGCGATATGCTTCATCGGCGAGAGCAGGACGCTGATCCCGAGCCGATCGTCGAGCCAATTCCAGACTATTTTGAACAACTTGATCACAGCGTGGTGGAAATCGGAACGATCGCCTGTTTCATTTGCACCTCGCCATTTGCAACCCGCACGTCATAACGGAAAAGCGGCAGCGGTGGCGGACCGGCGGCGACATTGCCGTCGCTGTAATAGACACCACCATGACATGGACACATGAAAAGGTCGGCGCCCTCCAACCAGCGCACCGGACAGCCAAGATGCGTGCAGTTAGCTGAGAAGGCGATGAAACTATCTCCACTTACGCGTCGCAGCCAGACGCCGCTCTTTGCCGTGACTCCGGCCCAGGGGAGCGACGAAGGATCAGTCACCGTCACGGCGACAGTCTTGCCGATCTGGAAATCATCTGGCTTGCCCAGCGTCACCCATTTCTCCGGCACCTTCCGAAAGAACGGCGCGACGATGAAGCCGACTAACGGCACTCCAACAATGGCAGTGCAGAGTCCGACCAAAGCGATCGAGAGTTTTTCAAAAAATCGCCGGCGACTGATCTCCTCCGGAGTTTCAGTTAACGACGCAGACGACGACTCAGTGAGCTTTGTATCCATGGCGAATTTCGGTGATCCAACCGGCAAGCGCTGCGATGAAGAGAGCAACACCGACCAGCAAAACGACCCAGGTGGTGATTAATCCCCAAAAGAGAAAGGCGACTCCCATGGCTAGCCCGGCCGGGAAGTAGGTTGGGTGAGGCAGCGGCTCGCTGGGTAGCACCTGCCACCCGGGTGGCACCGCATCCAAAGGTTGCGATTGTTCGTTAGGCATTTGATTGTTCCTGTTGTGGTGATGAATGCCAGCGAGCGAGCTGGGCGAGAATTGCTGTCACATAAATCGCACACATGGGAACCCACATCAGCAGTCCGCCAATCTGCTGGTCTCTGTCACTCGTCAGGCCCCAACTCCCGCGGATCGTGCTGAGGATTCCCAATCGATCGACCGGGTGTTGGTAAATCGGACAAATCGAAACTGGCGCAAAGGTCAGGATAATGCCGAGGACGCTGCAAGCAGTGCATGCAGTAAAGAGGTAAACGATCCCCGCGGGCGGTGAAAGCCGTTGCTTCTCGCGCGGCGCCATCACCTGCCACCAAAATACGGTTCCCATTATTAGAAGCGAAGTGGTCTGGATCGCCGAGACAGTCCTCGAGGTAGCTGCCGCGTTGCAAAGTGTGGGCGCGTGCCACAGCCACATCGCACCAACTCCGGCAATCCATCCGATCAGTGGATGAGTAAGATAGGTAAGGGGAGGACGAAGTGAGAACGACCGAGGGAGAC
>JBKPLX010000182.1:0-5584 GCA_046731855.1 Verrucomicrobiota bacterium
ACTACGATCTTAACGGCGGCAGCCCACGCCTTGTATGGGATGTGACGAACGATAGCCGTTTCATCCTCACGCTGGACGCTTATGACGAAGAACATGGCGAACCAGGGGGCCTCCGTCGCCAGGAAGAGGTCAATCCGCCAAGCTCTGTCTTCGTCGAAGACGATCGCACTGCGACCACGCGGTTCTTCGACCGGTTCCGGCTCGAGCGCTACTACGCCATGCTCGAGTACCAAAAGTTCTTTTCCGAGAGAACGCAGCTCGACATCAAGGCATTCGGCGGATACTTGACGCGCTGGAGCAAGCGCCAGCGCGGCGGCGCTTTCGGCACGTTGCCCAGCGGACCAGATGCCAATACCAATTCAATTCAGTTACGTTCGGACTACACAGAGGGTCTCGATGCGCGGATGCGTCACGACTACGATTTGTTCAGCGACGTCTCGACCATTGCCGGCGGGATTTATTTTTATCACGCATTGCAGGACCGGCGTGACGAACGCGGTCAAACACCGGACGCAGAGCACGGTATGCTTCGTAATTTGAACACCGGTGAAACTTGGGACGGCGCGCTCTTTGCTGAAAATCGGTTCCATTTTGGGCGCCTTTCAATCGTTCCCGGGATGCGCCTCGAATTTCTCAATCAAAGTGTCGACGAAGAAGTAAACGTTTCGAATCCGCTGCATTCACAGTCCGATTTTTTCTTCGTCCCTTTGTTCAGCCTGGGTTTGGATTACGTGTTGCTCAAGGGCCAACTTCCCGCACCACCGCCGCCGGTTGCTGGCGTCAAAGGTGCCGACGGCAAGGAAATCAAGAATCCGGCTGTGCCCGCTTTCGTACCAGGGCTGCCGCGTGTTGAACTTTACGGCACAGTAGCGCAAGCCTTTCGGCCCATTACTTACGGCGAACTGGTCCCAACCGGAGTAAGCAGCGTGGTAAATGGCAACCTCAAAGAAGGCAACTCGCTTCAGTTTGAATACGGAGTGCGCGGGAAACCGTTCCCTTATCTCAATTTCGACCTCAGCGGTTTCTATTTCACTTTCGACGATCAAGTCGGTGAGGTCATTTTGCCCAACGGTTTTACTTCTACCGAGAATGTTGGCGACGCGCGTTACATCGGATTTGAAGGCGCGGTCGAGCTCGACGTTCTGTCGTTGATCAACGGTGGCGCACCCAGCCCGTACGGAAACCTCCTGCTCTACGGCAATGTCACATTGCTGGACGCCGAATTCACCTCCGGTCCGAATAACGGCAAGACCCCGGCATACGCTCCAAATTACCAGGTCAAGACCGGCGTGATCTACAGCTACAAGGATACCTTTAAGATGGCGCTTCTTGGCACGCTCGTTGACGACGAATTTGGTGACGATGGCGATTCCTTCGAAGGCTTCATTCCCCCATATAATGTTTGGGACCTCACAGCCGAATTTAAATTCTGGAAAGGGCGAGCTGGAGTCTTCGCCGGTATCAGGAACCTGTTCGACGAGGATTATTGGGGCGAAGTCCGCGAAGAAGGCATTATGCCTGCGCTGCCACGGAACTACTACGGCGGTTTCGAATTCTTCTTTTAGCGCGTGATTTCACAGGAGCTGTAGCGGCGGTCTGCGACCGCCGATGAATGGCGTTTCCGGGCTGATGGCACTCGTAGAGCGCTGCTACAGTTGATGGAATCCGATTTTATTATTTTCCTGCTTGAGCGATTATAGGCACCGCATGCAGGGGTCCCCTCCAGAAGAAGTCACACCGTTTGTTTTCTCCGATCCCACGGGAAAGCGTTGGCCACGCCTGCGCCTGATCCTGCTCATCGCCGGTGTTCTCTTCTTTCTAGGGACGGTCGTGTTCGTCCAGACGCTTTTCGTTACGCCGAAAATGAATGTGCCGTTTTCCCTGCGGCAATTGAAAGGCCAGTTGAGGGCGTTGCAAAAACAGAACCCGGCAAACCAATTGTCTCCGAGTTCGCTGCTGTGGCAGAAATTTGCCGCAGCGCGACAAGCCGCAAAAAAGCTCGCCGGGGCAGCGCCTGCGCCGTCACCCCGAAAGCTTTCGGGGAAGAAATCGCCCAACAACGAAGTGCGCCTTGCATTCTACACCAATGGCGATCCGTATAGCTACGCGTCGCTTGAGCAACACGCAGGACAAATTACACATCTCTGTCCGGAATGGATGACCGTAATCAATGGCTTGGGCGATTTGCAAATCGATGGGGACACCCGGCTATTGAAGTTTTGTGCGGGCAAAGGGATTGTGCTGATGCCGTTGCTAACGAACCTTGTCGGCGACACCTGGCAGCCCGAAGCGATTGAAAATTTGGCGCACGGACCGGCGCAACGACAGGACCGCTTTATCCAGCGTGTGGTTACCGTTTTGCGCAACGCGAAAGCAGCGGGAGTTGTGGTCGACTGGCAGCAAATCGATCCGGCTTACAAGAAAGACATCACTGGATTTATCGACAAGTTCGCTGACGCGTTGCATGACGATAACAAGGAGCTTTGGCTCTGCGTTCAGCCGGGCCAGGAATTGGATTACATCGATTTCGAGGCGCTTTCCGACAACGTCGATCGTTTCGTAGCGATGTTATTTGACGAAACATCCGACACCGATCCGCCGGGGCCAGTGGCGTCACGTTCGTGGTTTGAAGGGTGGGTTCACGTCCTGCTGGAAGATTCCGAGACCAAGCAATGGATCATCGCGATCGGCAGCTATGGATACGATTGGACGATTGGCGCGAAAAAGGCCGAGATGATCAGTTTTTCAGAAGCGATGAGTCGCGCCAACGACGCGGAGATCGCGAGCGCGGAAGTACAGGGGCCGGGTTACAGCCCGTATTTTTACTTTCAGGATGAAGACAAGGAGCATGCCGTTTGGTTTCTGGATGCGGTTACCTTCCTTAATCAACTGCGCGAGGTGCGCGACAAAAAGGCCGGCGGGTTCGCGCTTTATCGGCTCGGCAGCGAAGACCCGGCGATTTGGGATGCGTTAAATGTTCCAAGGGATTTCAAATTCGACAATCAGACACGGCAGGCCCTGGAACTGATTAAATCGACGGACACAATAACCGATGTCGGCGATGGCGAGATTGTCACTGTCGACGAAGATCGCACCGATGGATTGCGAAAACTCGCTGTGGACGCTGATGGCTATCTCGCGGCGAAGTATGTGAGGTTTGCAGAATTCCCGACGCTTTATCACCAGGGCGCCGGCGCTGAGCATCAGGTCGCTATCAGTTTTGACGACGGCCCCGATCCGCGGTGGACACCTCAGATTTTAGATATCCTGAAAGCGGCAAACGTGAAAGCTGCGTTTTTCCTCGTGGGAGTGAATGCGGAACGTTACCCGGGGCTTGTTCGTCGCATCGTCAACGAAGGACACGAGATTGGAAATCACACTTATTATCATCCTAACCTGGCGCTCTGCTGGCCCGAGCACATCCGGCTGGAGCTGAATGCGACACAGCTTTTGCTCGAAACGATAACAGGTCGTGCCACCACATTGTTTCGCCCTCCTTACGCTGCTGATTCGAGTCCGACTCAACTGACCGATCTGACACCGCTGAAAATTGCGGAGGATCTCAATTATCTCGTCGTTCTGGAAAGCATCGATCCACAGGATTGGGCCAAGCCCGGAGCGGACGTGATCGTTCAACGGGTGAAACAACAACGGCACGATGGCAGCGTCATTTTGCTGCATGATGCGGGCGGCGACCGTTCGCAGACAGTGGAAGCGCTTCCGCGCATTTTGGATTGGCTGCATACGCGAGGCGATACCGTGGTGCCATTGAGCACATTACTGGGCACGACGCGCGACGCCTTAATGCCAGTCGTGCAAAACAATGGACGATCGCTCGCGCGCCTAGTGAGCAGCACCGGATTTCGCATCTACCACAGCATCGAGGAATTCCTTTGGGCGTTCATGATCGTGGCGACAGCGCTCGTAGTCGTTCGCACCCTGATTGTCATCTGGCTCGCTTATCGGTTTCGACGCGGCCCGCGAAGAGATTTTGCAGAACCGATCAGTGTGGTGATTGCGGCTTACAATGAAGGCAAAGTGATTGCGGAAACTTTGCGCACACTTCTTGCCACAGATTACAAGGGCGAGATTGAAGTGGTCGTTGTGAATGACGGTTCGCGTGACGAGACCGCAGCCGAAGTTGAGCGCGTCGCGAAAAGCGAGGCTCGTGTTCGTTTGTTACAACAGGAAAATCGCGGCAAAGCGCGTGCCCTGCAACGTGGCCTGGCTGCGGCGCGTCAGGGCATTATTGTTTTCATCGATGCCGACACGCAATGTCAGCGCGATACCCTCCCGCGGTTAGTCGAACCGTTCGCTGACGGTCGCATCGGGGCGGTATCAGGTCACGCGAAGGTCGGCAATTTGCGCACGTTCATCGCGCGTTGTCAGGCTTTGGAATACACGTGCGGTTTTAATCTGGATCGACGCGCTTACAACCGTTGGGACTGCATTACAGTCGTGCCTGGTGCAATCAGCGCTATCCGCAAGGACGCAATCGACGAAGCAGGTGGGCTGAGTTTGCAGACGCTCGCCGAGGACACCGATCTCACGCTCTCGCTACACAGACATCGGCAACGCATTGTTTATGTGCCTGACGCGATCGCTTGGACAGAAGCGCCGGAGACGGTGCGCACCCTGGCGAGGCAACGATTCCGCTGGGCTTACGGCACGTTGCAATCTCTGTGGAAACATCGCGACATGGTGTTCAACTGGAACTATCGGGCCCTTGGCTGGTTCAGTT
This sequence comes from Verrucomicrobiota bacterium, assembly GCA_046731855.1. Taxonomy (GTDB): domain Bacteria; phylum Verrucomicrobiota; class Verrucomicrobiia; order Chthoniobacterales; family UBA10450; genus Udaeobacter. Next base: position 4,742 of record JBKPLX010000182.1, read on the forward strand.
TGCCGAGCATCTGGTTTTTCCAAATCATCCTGGTGGCCATTACGCCGATGGTAGATTTGTTCCTGCTCGCTTCGCTCCCGTTCGGCGCGTGGAACGCGGTGCTACCATTCGTGATTACGTTTTTAGCGATGGATGTGTTACTCGCAACGCTCGCCTGCATTCTTGAGCGCGAACCAATCCTGCGCGCCTGGCGCATTTTACCGATGCGCTTAATCTACCGCCCGATGCTCAGCTACTGCATCTGGAAAGCGATCCTGCGCGCGATCAAAGGCGCATGGGTAAGCTGGGGCAAGCTCGAGCGCACCGCCAGCGTGCCCGTGAGAGCCTGAACGGAATGACGAAGGACTTAGAACCGATGCTTTCTTTTTTCCAGCAGTCTTGCCTGACGCAACGCCTAAATAGGCGAAATAAACTTTTCGTCTAATTCTCGTTAGGCGATCAGCAACTCCTCGTAGAGAAGACATGAAATCCATAGCTAAAGGCCTCGGAACGGCAATTGTCTTTGCCATATGCTTAGCTACAGTCGGCGCGGCCGATGACGCACCAGAGAGGATCGAGAGTGTGGTGGGCGCGGGTATTCGGCCGGTAATGGCGAAATACGGCATTGCCGGCGTGGCAGTCGGCATCACTGTCGCCGGTAAGTCCTCCGTCTACAGCTATGGCGTCGCGTCAACTGAGACCCGTCAGCCTGTTACCGGTGACACATTGTTCGAAATCGGATCGATAACTAAGACATTCACGGCGACGCTGGCATCGTATGCACAAGTTTGCGGCTATCTTTCGCTGTCAGACAAGACGAGCAAGTATCTGCCGTCTCTGCAAGATAGTAAGTTCGGCGAGGTA
>JBKPLX010000183.1:0-12655 GCA_046731855.1 Verrucomicrobiota bacterium
ACGGCATACGAGATGGACCTCAATGTCTCGTGGGCTCGGAGATGTGTATAAGAGACAGCATTGAGTAACATCGCGTTCACTGCTTCGTAGCGAACTGCATAAGGCTTCCCGTCGGCATCTCGGGCTACTAGATCGGGGTTCACCTTTTCTACGTCCTCGGCCACGAGGCCGAACTGCGGGATACCTCCAGGCTCGATCTCTTTCTTATAACGGAACGTAACTGGCCGAAGTGCGAGCAGCACGTCGCTCTCCTTGTCCATGCTCTGAATCTGCTGCTTGAACCGCTGCGAAGAGGGTGCCGTGCCAAGTTGACCAGCTGCGTTTATCATAACCCCCGAGCCACTAACGGCCGTACCAAAAATCCCGCTAATAAACGTTTGTGTCTGCGTTCCCTGCGTGCCGATTCGAATGGTATTGGACTCGGCTCGACCACCTATGTTACCGATATCAATATTGTTACTGCCCGTGGTGAGATACCTACCGGCTTCGGAACCTAATGCAATGTTACTTGTACCTGTTGTGTGTTGAAGCGCCTTATAACCATAAGCCACGTTTCTGCGCCCGCTTTGATTAAATTCGAGCGCATCGTAACCGCTGGCCGTGTTGGCGTTGCCGACACCGTTAGAACTGAGGGCGAACGCGCCGGTGGCCGTATTGTGAGCGCCCGTTGAATTGGCTGCCAGAACGGCGTCGCCTATCGCCGTATTACCGCTGCCGGTGGTATTGTTGCCAAGGGCTTCAGAACCGGTCGCCGTGTTGTTAAAGCCAGTTGTATTGTTTGCAAGGGCCATAGAGCCGGTGGCCGTGTTCGCGCCGCCTGTGGTGTTGCTGTAGAGCGCCTCAAAACCTACTGCCGTGTTGTCCTGGCCGCTGGTGAGACTGAAAAGTGCGTCCGTACCCTCAGCCGTGTTGTGGACGGGATAACCTCCGTCAGGCGGTGGGTCGACCGCTTGGACTGCAGGCAAAAGCGTGAAGCAGGCCAGCGCGACAAGAAATAGTAGAGTTAGTTTTTTTGGCTCAGTAAATGGATTCATGGTTTCTTCCTTCCTTTCGTTTTCCCCGCTGCGTTGATTCTCTGGAATTGCGGGTCGGGAAGAGGCGAAAGAACCTAGCGGGGGGAAAGTCCTCCGCCTGATTCAGATCCGTTTAGCGATCCCAGTTTTGCAAGAATCTCACGTGCCTGTCAAGACAACTCAGCGCGAGAACGAATGGTGGCTTCCAGTTCCAGAAACGCAGTCAGGTTTTCATTGCGTGCACAACAATGCGTCTCCCGTCGTCCCTGTGCGCGTCCGCAACGAAGATCGTTCGCCCTTTACGGTCCACGGTGGCGACACAACCGCACGTTCAACTGGCTTTCCTACGGCACAACAGTCAACGTGAGGTCATTGCCGTCGCCGCCCTCGTAATTTACCTGGTAAGTGTTGCCATTGAGGGTGAACACCGCGCCGTCGGGAAGGTTGCTGAATGTGCCTGTGATTGGGGTCGCTGAAGTATTGTCGATCACAGTGAAAACATTACCCACGGTGAATGTGCCGTTGCCGAGATCGGCAAACAAAGTCTGTGCGCCAACATTAATAGTCACGCCGAAGGCAACCACCTTATCCACAGTTTCGGTACTGCTGTTCACTTCGATTTCATAGGTCCCGTCGGAGTTGAAGCTGAGTGGGCTCTGGATGGTAAGAGTACCGGGGTTAGAGCAGTGATGATATCCGGGGGAGAGAACTGCTTCTCGGCCAAACCCTGACCCTACAGTCACCGCACCAGCGATTGTACCCTTGCCACCGAACCTGCCGCCGTTGACCTGCACAGGACCGCTACCTGTGCCGGACTCTCCTATGTTATTAACTATCAGTCTGCCCCGTTCAACAATGGTACCTCCGGTGTAAGTATTTCTATGGCCAAGAACCAGCTTGCCGGTGCCGATTTTCGTTAGTGAGCCCCCAACCTGTGGACGAAAGCCTCCATCTTGGATTACTCCTGAAAAATTCGTGCTTAGCTGATTGCTGCCCACGGTCAGATTCTTGGCTCCCAGGAACACGTTACCGTCACCTTCAAGTGAGCCGATCGTCACACCCGGGGCGACAAGGAGACTGATGTCCAACCTGCCGTTGCCAAAGAGCTCCACGCGCGCTCTGTGTCCGTGAGAATTGTGCGCGAATACAATACGAACACCGGACTGAACCTGTTGCTTGCAATAAGGGTCGCGTCTGCCGCGGTTGAGGCGTGTAGCGCGCCACGGAGTCCAGTGGCCGTCGTGCTTTGGCCTGCGAGCGGCGCTCGGTGAAAAGCCGCTTGTTTATGATCTTCGGGAGGATCGCGGGACGCACCCGCTATGCCCAAAAGAATTTGCCTAACAAGTCAGACTGACCTAAGGAAATTTTTTCTTAAAAAAGCAACAACGGCGCTTGACATGTCCGTTTCTTACTCGAATCTCGTATTTCCTAAATTCACCAAACTTCAATTCAACAGTAAAAAAATGAAAAATCATCATTCGACCTCTATTTTATCACACGCACGCCTCACAGCAGCGAGCGTGCTTTTCGTTGTCGGTGCTGTAATCGCTGCCGTCGCTGCTGGCCAAGGCGGCGGACGGGAGCACCTGCTCGTCGGCTTCAGACAAACCCCGGGGGCCGCCGAGCGTGCGCTCGTCGAGCGGTACGGCGGTAACGTTCGCCACTCGTTCCCATCGGTTAACGCGCTTGCGATCGATCTCGATAGCGCGAAAATTGGCGTTTTCGCTCGCGAGGGCGGAATTTCGTACGTCGAGAAGGATCCGGTACGGAAGCCGCTCGACCTTTCGACGCAGCAGCTGACGCCGTCGCTGTCGAACGGGCTCTACGGCCTGATCACGACCCACGCCGTCGAGGCGCAGGCGGCAGGCTACACCGGCGCAGGCATTAAGGCCTGCGTCGCTGACACCGGTCTCGACACGACGCACCCGGACATCGCCGCCAATTTCGTGGCGGGCAACGATATCTTCGGCGGAACCAACAGCGTGGATGTGTTCCAGCTCGGCGTGGCCGCGACGGAGACGCACGCCACCCACGTCTCCGGTATCTTACTCGGCGTCAACAACAGTGTCGGGATCTTGGGTGTCGCACCTCAGGCGCAACTCTATGAGGCTCGCGTGCTTGGGACGCAGCCGGACGGGAGCGTCAGCGGAGAGACGAGCCAGGTCATGGCCGGCGTGCAGTGGCTCGCCGACCAGGGTTGCAAGGTGATTAACATGAGCCTTGGCGGCGGCGACCGCTCGCGCACCGAGCAGGCCCTTTACCAGCAGGTGGTCGCGAACGGCCACATGATCGTCGCGTCGTCCGGGAACGACGGCGTAAACCACATCAGCTTTCCGGCCGCCTACGATGTAGTCGTCTCGGTGGGAGCGGTCGACCGGAACAACGCCCATGCGAGCTTCTCGAACACGGGCGGTGGCCTCGACCTGTCCGGGCCTGGCGTCGACGTGCTCTCCTCCGTCCCGAATGGCCAGGGCTTCGAAGCGTCGGTCACGACGACGCAAACGTTCGAGGCGTTCGGCCTCGAGTTCGCCGGCACGACGCGCTTGCGCGGGATCACGAAGACGCTCGTCAGCTGCGGCCTCGCGGTGTCGCCATCTGATTGCCCGAACACCGTGAGGGGCAACATCGCGCTCATCCAGCGCGGCTCGGTCAGCTTCGCCCAGAAGGTGGCGAGCGCCACCACCGCCGGCGCAGTCGGCGCGATCATCTACAACAACGCACCCGGTAACTTCCACGGCACGCTAGGCACCCCTACCAACAACGGCAGGCCGTGGATCCCGGCCGTTTCAGTGTCGCAGGCCGACGGCCAGACGCTGCTGACGCAGGTGGGATCCAGCGCGACACTCGTGAACGCCGCGTCCTCGTGGGACTTCTTCAACGGCACGTCGATGGCAGCGCCGCATGTCTCGGGCGTGGCGGCGCTCGTGTTCGGCAAGAACCCGAGCCTCACGCCATTGCAGGTTGAGTCGATCCTCGAGAGCACGGCCACCGACCTCGGCCCCGCCGGTTACGACCCGACCTTTGGCTGGGGGCTCGTGAATGCGGCCGCCGCTCTCAATGCGACGCCCTAGCCTCCTGCTTGTGAGAATCCAGCAGCCGCAAACATACTTTTAGTTGTGTCAGACAGGGACGCGGGTAAAACCGCGTCCCTGTTTTTGTACTGAGCAGCTGACGGATTACGAGCGTCATCCTGAGTGTATAACCGACGGAACCTAAACTGTGTCGCCGCGGTCTCCTTGACCTTTTCGCACTTTAATCCTCGCATGTCGCCGCCGGTCCGTCGCAAGCGAGCGGCCAACCTGCACTTCTTTCTTGAATTGACCTTGAGGATTCCGCCGGATGTAACGTTTTGATCCCTTAGGTGCGATCAGCTCCCGTCGACTCGTTCTCAATTTTGTTTGTGTCGCCATAATTCCTTTTTTGTTCAGATAAGCATCGCACTGGCTCCTCGTGACGGTTTTGGGGAAAATTCAGGAAACGATTTGGTAACAAGACGCGAATTCCGCTTTGCATCCGTTACTAACAATTGATGCAAAAAATGCCAGCCTCTCTGCGCTTCATAGCACCGATGGAATGCCTTGAAGTTGAAACGATTCCCGAAGGCGAACTTTGGCAATACGAGTTGAAGCTGGACGGCTACCGCACGATTGCAATCAAACAGGGTGGCGACGTTGATTTGTTTTCGCGCAACGGAAAGTCTTTCAATTCGAAATTTCCGTCCATAGTGCAGGCCCTCGAAGCAACGCGAGTAAAACGATTCATCTTGGATGGCGAAATCGTCGCACTGGATGAACGCGGACGACATTCCTTTGAATTACTTCAAAAAATCAAGACATCGAAAGCGCATGTACGTTTTTATGTTTTCGATTTGCTGCAAATCGACAAGGATGATTTAACCAAAAGAATTTTAGAAAGACGTCGCAGTCGACTGGAAAGCGAATTTGTTGCGCTCCCTAAAAACGTCCAGTTATCACCAATTTTGTCTGGTGCGGCGGGCAATGTTTTGGCCCATGTGAAAGACTTTGAATTTGAGGGAGTGGTGGCGAAACGCCTCGATTCGATTTATGTGCCCGGCCAAACATCTGACAAATGGCAGAAGCAAAAGACGCAAAGGAGCGATGATTTCTTAGTCGGCGGGTACATTCCAGGTCGATACGGTGTCGAACAACTTGTTGTCGGCGAAATCCGCGATCGCGATGTATATTTTGTCGAATCTGTTAAGAACGGCTTCGTGCCATCTACGCGCCGAACGGTCTTCAATGCGATTAAGGGCAAAGAGGTCGAGAAATGCCCCTTCGTAAATCTTCCGGAGAGACAAGGCGCGCATCGAATGGATCGAGAGAAGATGGCAACTGTCCGATGGCTGCGACCGCGAATTGTCGCAGAGATCGCATTTAATGAGCGAACGCAGGGCGGACATTTGCGTCACTCAAAATTTCTGCGGTTGCGCGAGCGTGCAGAAGTCCGCAGAAAAGCGCGAACGAAGCCTTAGCGTTTCGCTCGCTGCTGAGAATTCGAGTCGTTCTAAGCCGCCGTATCGGGTGTCTAGCCGGGGCTTGTGATCTTCGTGAAAGAGCATGTCATCGATTGCCGCATATCCACGCGCTCAGCTCAGCATCAAAATCGGCGGTATTCATCCAGAAGGATGGCTTCGTCGGGATCTTAATCTCGACAGTGTTTAGTTTGCTTATGCAGTCAGTCCTTCAATTCAAAACAACAACGCGGCGTATCTCCGTATTCGCAGCTGGGGTCCCGATGGCGGCGGCAGAATATCCTTTGCATCGGTGGGCTTTTTTGCGATCATCAAATATGTCGATTAGGTGAGGCATCTACTTCCTCGCTCCGAGTCGTGTTTGTTTCTCTGCCTTCATGATTTCCCTAACTTCTTCTCCGCTAGTGACTCGCGCTTCAATTAACGCAGTCGCAACTGCCTGAATTTTTAGCCAGTGTCGATCCACAGCGCTGCTCGATGGTCGCAACCAATCGAGTAAACTTGCCGCTTCGCTCTCTCTCTCCTTCACTTTGCGTTTTGCCTCAAATGGGCGTAAACGTTCAAATGAACATGTTCGAGTCCCGAAACGGTCAATCGCGATCAGAACCAGAGCAATCTAAACCGAAGGGTCATTTTACTGGCGAACGGCTCTTGCGCGAACGGCCTCGCGTTTACCGGAAAGTAGTGGAGCTACTAGCGGAACCAGGCATGAGCGTAAATCAAATCACCAAACTCTGCCGCGTTTCAGAGCACACAGTCCGCGCCGTCCGAGATCGTGAAGGCGTATCCATAGCGGAACGTAAACAACGGCTGATGTCGATCTTTGGCAACGTGGCCGAAATCGCATCCGAGCGGATGGAAGAACTGGCCGGACAGGCAAGCTTGCGGGACGCCGGAACCACAGCGGGTATTGCCACAGACAAACTGCTCGCGCTCAGTAGCGATCCCTTCTCGCAAGCCAACAACCACCTCCATGTGCATCTAGAACCAGTAGACATAATTGGCCAGTTTAACGACATGTGCGCAAAACTGTTTTCCGGAAAACCCCTAGAAGCACAGGGTACCGCTGCCAAAAGCGTGCCTTCCGGACCGGACAAGGAAGCCACACAACCCACAACAAGCACCCAGCCGGCAGAAGGTTCTGCGAGGGAAGAAAAGGACCGCGCAAAAAGAGAGTAAGTTTTCACGGTCGTTTTCTACGGCTTCGAAACTTTTCGCTGCAAAACCGCGCAAATCTGCGTAAAGCGGCGCGAAACGTGTAGGTCGAAATACCTAGCGTCAGCAACGGTGTGCAAGCCGGTGAAAACCGGCGCAAAAACTCTGTGTTGAATTAGGAAACCTCCGTTCTATCCGTTGAACTACGGGAACAAACTCAAATATCGGATGCCGACTTTAATGTAGCCGGTAGTTCGAGTAAATCGCGACTTCGCGGAAGGCGCGCCGTTGCTGTTTTAAAACTGTCTGGCCGTTATCAACGTCCGGGAGCTCCGCCGATTGAGTTGAGATCGGCAAGTACTGCAGAGGGAAGTTGCAGCACCGAAGCCTGAAGATTCTCACGAAGGTGCTCCAGGGAAGATGTTCCGGGGATCAGCAAGATGTTGGGGGATCGCTGGAGAAGCCAGGCAAGCGCAGCTTGCATCGGCGTGGCCTGCACTTTCGTTGCGGCCGCGTCAAGTACCGAGGACTGCAATGGCGTGAACCCTCCCAGCGGGAAAAACGGAACATAGGCTATACTTTGCACGGCGAGGTCATCGATAAAGGCGTCATCTCTTCTGTGTGCAACGTTGTAAAAATTCTGCACGCAAACTATTTCTGTGATGCTCTGAGCCTCGGCCAACTGTTTGGGAGTAACGTTGCTCAGGCCGATATGGCGAATCAGTTTCTGGCGCTTGAGTTCGGCGAGCACGCTCAGCGGTTCTTCAATCGAGCCCTCCGATGGTTCCGTGACTTCTCCAACCCGGAGATTGACCACATCGAGACTCTGAACGGCGAGATTTCTCAGGTTGTCATGAACACCGTCGATTAGCTCCTGACGGGAAAGAGCATGAATCCAGGATTTGTCTGCACCGCGACGGGCGCCCACTTTGGTGACAATCACTAGACCATCCGGATAAGGATGTAGCGCCCGCTTGATAATTTGGTTGGTCACATGCGGACCATAAAAGTCGCTGGTATCGATGTGGTTCACGCCAGCCGCTACCGCTTCGCGCAGCACAGCTACTGCGGCGTCCGGATCACGCGGTGGTCCCCAGACACCCGGACCGGCGAGCTGCATCGCGCCGTATCCCATCCGACGCAAGGTTAAGGAAGAACCAAGTAGCGTGAAGGTGCCGCCGAGCTTGCTTGCGTCGGACAATCGAAATCCCTTGGCGTTATTCATAGATAAAGAAGCCGCGACAACGCTGCAGCCGCAAGTTCAGCGGACAAAAAACTCGCAGATCACCTTCGCGATTTCCTTCGCGTCAGTCTCGAACGCGAAGTGACCCGAGTCGAAGAAACGCACGGTCGATACCTACTTCAACCGAGAATCGAATCTCGATCAGGTTTTACAAATCGACGACGATATCGCGAATCGGTTGCGAGCAGCAAACAAGAAGGTTGCCGTCGGCCGGCTTGTCCAGTGGTTCCGGTCTGTAGACGACTGACCCCGAAATCAATCCGCTCTCACAGGTGTGACAAACACCGGTCCGGCAAGACCAACGGACCGGGACGTCGCACGCCTCGGCGAGTTCCAGAATGCTTCGGTACGCCGACGCCTTCCAGTGAGCGGCGATTCCACTGCGCGCGAAAGAGACCACCGGACCCTTGTTGGCGTCGTCGTCGGGCAGATGCGGAGCTCGAATCGCCGCGCCAACGACACCAGGAGTTATTGACTCACTGCCGTTGAAAATTTCGACATGAATCCGCTGCGGCGCCACGCCCAAGGTCGCCAGCGCTCCTTTCATGTCTGACATGAAACGAGTCGGCCCGCAGAGATACACATCCGCCTCTCGCGGAAAACCTACCTCGTCGAAAACCGATCGCGACAAATGACCAGTCGCGTCGAAATCTTGACCCAAATTGTCGCGCGAGCCCGGCCTGCTGTAGCAAACAAATCTGCGGCCGTGCGGGAGTGTGAGCATGAGACCGCGGACTTCGGCGGCGAATGGATGATGCTGCCCGTCGCGGGCCGCTTGCAGCCACAAGACCTGCCGCGTCGAGCGCGCGACCGCCAGCGCGTGTAGCATGGCCAGAACCGGCGTTGCCCCGATTCCCGCACTGAGTAGCACTACCGGGCGATCTCCCGACTGTAGAATGAAGCTTCCGCGCGGCGAGCTCACATCGAGAGCATCGCTTGCTCTAACATGATCCCGCAGGTATGTTCCACCGGCCCCATTCGGCTCAACCTTCACGCTGATTCGATAGCGCTCCGTCGAAGGAGCGCCTGAAAGTGAGTAACAGCGAAAAAGTAGCGGGCCGCCGGGTGTCGGATGAAGACGTAAGACCACGTACTGGCCTGGCAGAGCGGCTGGCAGCGGTTGACCGTCCGTGCTCTGCATTGTTAGCGAGATGACGTCCGCCGATTCATGATCTATCGCTGTCACCGCGAGTGGCCGAAATCCCGGAGTAACCGGATGCGCAGCTGCTGCGGGAGCCAGACCTGCGTTACCACTCCCCGTGGTGGCTGTTTTTTCGCTCTGCACTAACGCCTCGAACGACGAGCGCCACCCGGGCGAGAGCGCTTCGATACGCAATGCGCGCTGCAGTTGATCGCGCGGATGATTTGGCGAATAGAGGAGCGCATTGATTTCTGCAACGGTCATCCTCTCCTTCGCCTCTCCCACTTTCACGATTTCGTCGCAAGCGCCTACCTCGCCTTCTTGCAGCACGCGGAAGTAGAACCCGGGCCGTCCGCTGGATGTCAGCAGAGCCGGCATCCGTGGTTCGTTCATCCGGATGCCGACGCGATAACAGGTCACACGAGGTTGGGTGACCTCGAACAGCGCGCTGCCAATCTGATACCGATCGCCGATGCACACTGCATCGTCAGGCAGTCCTTCGATTGTGAAGTTCTCACCGAACTGTCCGTGGACGAAGTCCGTTCTTTTCAGCTGCTCTTGCCAATAGCGGTACGATTCGATCTGATAGACGAAGACGGCGCGCTGCTCACCCCCGTGGCCGGCCAGGTCGCCCTGACCGTCTCCATTGAGATTTAATCTACCGACGCTACAGCGGCCTTGCACCGGATTCTTCCAGATCCCAGTGTGTACAGTGCGCCCTTGCCACTCGATGTCGCGCGGAAGCCCGACGTTTACGGATAGCAGTCGGGCCATCGTGCTCGTTTTATGGCTGCTTGCCGGTCGCCTCGTGGACGTCAAGATCGCGATCGGGCCCGTGCGGAAACACCGTCTGGCCCGCCTCAAGGTGCAGTTGGCTGCCGTCGAGCTGTACGAAAACGATGTCCGGCTCGAACGAGATCAAGTCGGAAATTCGACCGACGCCGGGATAGGCTTCCCGATACGACCATGCGGACAGAGGCGCATCACCGATGTCGTAATAGCTGCACAGCCCTTTGTATGGGCAGAAGCTCTGGTGTTCCACAAGGGTCAGCGCGGATTCGTCGATGTCGCCGCGTACAACGTACCAACGTGGCGCGAAGCCGGACTCGTAAAGAACTAACGGCCGCTTGGTATGGGCGATGATGCGGTCACCATGGCGGACTACGAGGTTACGGGAGGTTTCGCGGATATCGATGCGGTGGTAACTATCGGCCGCATGGCCCACGATTCGTTCGTCTTCTTCATAAAAGGCGTCCATCGCCGGCCAGGCGAAGGGTACGTTGTAGTGTGTCTGGAGAGATGTCGGTCTCCGGAAAGTAGGCCACCAGATAACGGCCTGGTTCAAAGAGCAGGAGGACATGCTCGCTATCGGCGATCCAAGTTCCGCCGAAGCGCACGCGCATGCGCCGGCGCAACGGCTCGGCGTACAACAGTCTCTTGGGCATCGGTTCGGGCACTAGAAACCGGCCGATTTCTCCCGGTGAAAGCGGACCTTGTTGCCAGGACAGTCCCACTGTTTTCCTCCCATAGAGCTGACCACCCACGACCGCAAGTATGAACTTATCGGGATCGCTCAGCACGTCCCATTACGAAATAAGTTTAGCGTGTTTGCCACGACACGTGCCGTGGCTAATCTATCTATTCGTTAGGCAATATCGGTAAATTCTTTCGAAAGAAATCCGCATGCTTGAATTGCTGAACGGAAAGCGGTGGCAGCAATGGGTTCCCATCCCGATTCGGATGATTCTCGGTGTGGGGTTCATGGTCCATGGGTGGGCCAAGTGGAGTCGTGGGCCAGCAGCCTTCGCCGAGCTTTTAAAACAGGCTCACGTGCCACTGCCGCTTCCCAACGCCTGGCTGGTGACGTGCCTGGAGATTTTTGGCGGCTTGGCCCTTCTGATTGGGGCATTTGTCACCATAGTAAGTGTTCCACTGATCCTTTCGATGTTGGGCGCGATGTTTACCGTGAACATCAAGTACGGCTTTAGCGCCGTGAACACAATCGGCCTCACTCCTCAGGGGCCACTTTTTGGCCCGCCTGGTTACCGAGATCAATCTGCTTTACGTCGCCGGCTTGGTGGCGCTAATCCTCGGCGGTGCAGGGCCGTTGCCGATCGATGCACTGCGAAGTCGCCGCCGGCAGCATTTGCGAGTAGCCGCCTAACCAATAGATGAAGCCAACGGACCCGTGTCGGTTTTGGGACTTGCGCCGCGTTTCGCAGAATTGGATAGCCTTACTCCGATGCTTCATCGCATCAGTGCAATAAGTCGGCTGCGGCTGCTGACTTCGAGCTTGCGGAAGATGGCGTGGAGATGCTTTTTCACCATCGGCAAACTCAAGCAGGCGCCATCAGCGATCTCCTGGTTGCTCCGTCCTTCACAAACAAGTCGGGCAACTTCCTGTTCGCGCCTGGTGAGTCGGATGAGATGAGGTAAATTCGAGCTCGCCGCCTTGGTATGCGCACCAGCCTGACGGCGTAAATCTTCGCACTCGATTAGAAAATGCGGCTGCGCCACGCCGCATGAACTGAGTTGTTTCAGATGGAGCGTCGCTCGCAAATGCGGTGATCGCGGATGATGCACCCGTTTTTCTTTGAAGCCTGTTTGCGGCGCAATCGGGCGTTGCGCGTGCGCCCATTGTTGTTTGAGCAGACGACATCGATCCAAAATCTCAGACGGAATCGGTGAGGTCGCTTTCGTCAGTTGCGCGTCCTTGGGTCCTTTTTCCCACACGGAGCAGAAGTCGCGCGCAGCCCGGTTTAGATAAATCGGCTTTAAGTTCCAACGCAAGAGAATCGTCGGCAATGGGAGCCGGCTCAGGAATGCTTCTAGATCCATTCGCAATGAGTGTTCGCGCTCGAGCGACCTGAGTCGGCAAAGAGCGGTCAGAAACTGCGGGTAAAGTTGCCGAATTAGATTCATCTCCGCCGGTGAGAGATCGCCTTGGGTCGCTGTGCGCATAATTGCAATCACGCAAATGAGTTTCTGGCGTTTCCAAAAAAACAGGCAGACGCCATACGCACATTTTTGAGGCGCCATGTAACGGCGATAAAAGGCCGATTTCATCAAGCTGCTTCGATTTGAAAAGAGGTCGCTAATTCGCACGAACCTCTGGCGCTGTTGTGTAGCGACATAATTCTCGAGCGGCTCCGCGGTGAAAAACCCATCAGGCATGGGCAACGTCCATCTCTCAATCATTGGCAAAATTGGGTTGGGCTGAAGCATGAGGCCAATCAAACGATTTGGGATCGCGGCGGCGAGCAACTGCTGGATCGCTTTCCAAAACGAACCGACGTCCATCGCCGCGTGCAGGCTGAGCAAAGTTTTTTCCAATGACGGATCGATCACCGCCTCGCGCTTCATGCCAACCCTGGAGGTCCGCTTCATTTGCCTGCTCCCGCGCCGCGTCCTTGCGCTGCGACCGCGCTTTTGCCGTAGTCCTAAGCTGCGCTCATCCCCGGAACGCTCAACAATCGAGAAATGAAAAAGGCAACCTAAGTTACCTGGCGATCATCCAGTATTGCGCGAGGCTGCACAGATGCAAACAAAACTACCATTGAACGGGACAATCCAACATCCCGACCTGGCAGAGGCGTTACGCGGGGAGAACG
>JBKPLX010000184.1:0-19060 GCA_046731855.1 Verrucomicrobiota bacterium
GGATAGCCTCCGTCGGGGGGTGGACTAACCGCTTGCGCTCTTTGCAAAACCGGGAAGCAAGCCAGCACGAGTATGATGAGAAATAGCGGCGTTGATCTTTTGAGCTGAATCAATGGATTCATGGTTGTTCCCTTCTTTTTCCCCCGCTAAGTTGATTGTGGGATTGCGGGGTCCGGAAGAGGCGAAGAACCTAGCGGGGGAAGTGTCCTCCGCCTGATTCGAATCCGTTTAGTGCCGCCGAGTTTGCAATAAATCTCGCCTGTCTGTCAAGACACCTCATCACGAAAGCGAATGGCTACTTCCAACTCCACAAACGCAGTCAGCCTTTGATCGGCGTATGATGCGAAACATTTTCTGTGCAGCGAGGGGGCGTCAATAATCTCTCTAAATAAGATTGACATTATTTCCGCTAGAAGCGTAGTCTGCAAACACCCCGCAATCCGGAGCAGAACCCGACCCTTTTTCCTCGGTGGATCGGGGCCGGTCTTGTCGAGAGAGGCTTCGGCTCGGCTTTAGGAGGATATCTATATGAAAAGGTTCCTTGCACCATTCGTCGCCGGAATTGTTCCGGCTTTTATTCTGATCGTGGGGATTCAAACAAGTCACGCCGACAGCGCCACATGGAGAGCAAACCCGAGTTCGGGCGACTGGAATACAGCAGCCAACTGGACGCCTATGACCGTACCCAACGGACCAGACGACACAGCGACTTTTGCCACCTCGAATACGATCGGCGTCTCTCCGTCGGCCGACACGCAGGTGGCCGGAATCGTGTTTAACGCGGGCGCAAGCACATTCACGATCACAGTCAACTCCCCGCTCAGCTTGACAATCAGCGGAGTGGGGATCACAAACAATTCTGGGATTATCCAGAACTTTGTGACTGTTCTTGATCCCAATGCGTTTGGCGAGCCGATAGTAATTTGTTAACAGCGCGACGGCTGGAAATCTGACTGCCTTCACCAATACCGGCGGCGGGCCCTCGGAGGGCGACACGGTTTTCTTCGACACCTCAACCGCTGGTGGCGGCACTTTCACCAACAACGGCGGAACGGTCAATCTCGGAGGCGGTGGCGCAGTGTATTTGTTTGACAGCTCGAGTGCAGGCAATGGCACCTTCATCAATAACGGCGGTACGGCCCGCAGGGCATTTGGCGGCGCCACCTTATTGTTCGGGACGTCGACAGCGGGCGAAGCAATCTTTATTAACAACGCAGGTGCGGTCACTGACGCAATAGGCGGCAAAACCTTATTCCTAGGTGCGGCCACCGCGGACCAGGGCACCTTTATCAGCAACGCCGGCGCGGTCAGTGACGCAGTAGGCGGCAGTACTGAGTTCCGGGGTTTCACGAACGCGGCGAACGCCAACTTGGTCGCCAATGGCGTAGTCGGCGGTGACATAACCAGCGGGGGTTCCGTTTTATTTTCAGAAAGGTCGCATGGTGGCGCGGCGCGTGTGGCGGTTTTTGACAACGGCTACTTGGACATCAGCTACCACGAACTTCCGGGCACGACGATCGGTTCAATTGAAGGAAACGGCGTTGTCTTCCTCGGATTTCACAATCTGACTGTGGGCAGCAACCATCTGAGCACAAATTTTTCTGGAGTGATGCGGGATGGTGGTCGCAATGGCGGGTTTAACGGCTCGCTGACGAAGATCGGGACGGGCAAATTGGTTCTCAGTCATAGGAACACGTACAGCGGAGGCACGACCGTTAAACGCGGCAGATTGATAGTCAATAACATAGGAGGCTCCGGCACGGGCGGCGGCCCGGTGGAGGTCAACGGCGGCAGGTTCGGTGGCATGGGCACGATCGCTGGTGTTGTGACCGTAGGGTCAGGGCGTGGCCGACAAGCAGTTCTCTCCCCCGGATACCACCACTCCTCTAACCCCGGTACTCTTACCATCCAGAGCCCACTCAGATTCAACTCCGACGGAACCTATGAAATCGAAGTGAACAGCAGTAGCGAAACTGTGGATAAGGTGGTTGCCTTCGGCGTGACTATTAACACCGGCGCAGAGACTTTGTTTGCCGATCTCGGCAACGGCACATTCACTGTGGGTGATGTTTTCACGGTGATCGACAATACTTCAGCGACCCCGATCGCAGGCACATTCAGCGACCTTCCCGACGGCGCGGTGTTCACCCTCAACGGCAACAACTTTCAAGCCAGCTACACCGGCGGCGATGGCAATGACCTAACGCTGACCGTTGTCCCGTAAGCCCGGTAAAGCGTTACCGCTCGTTGCGAAGTAAGGCTGCTTCGTTGACGACAGCTTTACTGTTTATTCAGGGCGGTTTGCGGTGCGGACTTACTCAATTCAAGCTGTGCACTTACTTTCTGCAGGCTCGCGGTAAGAGCGTCGATTCGCTTTTCCAATCGGGCAATCGTCGCTCCTTGCTCCTCATTTTTGCGGCGCTCTTTGAGAAACTCGTTAAGCAACATCGCGTTCACGGCGTCGTAGCGAACGCTATAAACCTTCCCGTCGGGATCTCGCACCACTAAATCGGGATTCACCCTTTCTACGTCCTCAGCCACGAGCCCGAATTGCGGTGCACGCTCAGGATCGATTTCCTCCTTGTAACGGAACGTGACTGGTTTGAGTGCGAGGATGGCTTCACTGGCCTTGTCCATGGGCTTAATCACCTCCTTGAAACGCTTCGAGGAGGGGACAGTGCCCAGCCGACCGTTTTGATTCACCCGAACCTCCATACCCCCAATTGCTGCATCACGAATCCCGGCGATAAACGTGGCTGTGTGGGTCCCTACTGTGCCGATACGAATTGTACTAGATTCGCCAGCAACGCCTCCGTTGCCGATATCGATGTTGTTACTGCCCGTCGTATCATAGCCAGCCGCGGCGCCCAACGCGATGTTGTCAGAACCGTATCTGTTATTCCGGAGGGCGTCTACACCGTTCGCCGTATTACTGTCGCCCGTTATGTGTCTCAAAAGGGCGTTCTTACCGGTGGCTGTGTTGCGACTGCCGGTGGTGTTGATAGCGAGCGCAGCGACGCCGCTGGCTGTGTTGTTGTCGCCGGTGGTGTTGCTCAACAGCGCAGAAAGGCCATTAGCTGTGTTACCAAAGCCCCTAGTGTTGCTCCAGAGCGCTAAAGCGCCGCTGGCTGTGTTGTTCTCGCCGGTGGTATTGAATAAGAGCGCACCATACCCGCTGGCTGTGTTGGTGTCGCCGGTAGTGTTGTGCGATAGCGCAGAAAGACCGTTAGCTGTGTTAGCGCTGCCGGTGGTGTTGCTCTGGAGTGCTTGGTAGCCGGTGGCCGTGTTGCTTTCGCCGGTTGTATTGGCGAGGAGCGCCGCCTGACCATTAGCAGTGTTAGCATTGCCGGTGGTATTGGATAATAGTGCATAAATGCCGCTAGCTGTGTTGGCGCCACCGGTGGTGTTGTTTAAAAGGGCGAATGCTCCATTAGCCGTGTTATCTTCGCCGGTGGTGTTGTGTAAGAGCGCCTGCCAACCGTTAGCAGTGTTGCGACTGCCGGTGGTGTTGCCAGCGAGCGCATAGGCGCCGTTGGCTGTGTTGGCGCCCCCTCTGGTCGCGCTGAAGAGCGCATGGTAACCGATGGCCGTGTTGCTTTCGCCCGATGTCAGGTTGAAGAGCGCATCCGAACCCTCAGCTGTGTTTTGGTTGGCATAGCCTCCGTCCGGCGCTGGACTTACTGCTCTAGTGCTAGGCGAAAACGCGAAGCAGGCCAAGGCCACGAGCAATAATGGAATTGCTTTTTTAAGCTGAATCGATGAATTCATTGTTTTTTTCCTTCCTTTTGTTTTCCCCCGCTGGGTTGATTCTCTAGAATCGCGGGTCCGGAAGGGGCGAAGAACCAGCGGGGGAGAAGTCCTCCGCCTGATTCAGATCCGTTTAGCGATGCTCAGTTTGCAAAATGTCTCGCTTGTTTGTCAAGACAGTTTGCCGCAAGCGCAGATCGCAGATTCAAGTTCAAGAAACGCAGAATCCTTTTCGTCGCTACGAACGATAAACCTCTTCCCGTCGTCGCGATGCGCGTCTGCAATCCAGATTGTTCCCCGTTGGAATCAATCGTTGCAACCCAGCCCAAACTCCAGTCCGGCTTTGTTGAGATTGTCGGCGATGATTTCCCAATCCTTCATGCGCCGATTGTGTAGCTTTTGCTCTCCAGCAATTACAAAATGATTTGAACGCTTTGTCGTGGAGATTGCGCGACGATGATCCGGTATATCTCACCGGTTGGGATGCTAGGTAGCAGCGGTGAAATCGAATGCTAAGGGTGTATAACCGTCAGGGTCAGGTCGTTGCCATCGCCGCCTTCGTAATTCACCTGGTAGCTATTGCCGTTGGTGGTGAACATCGAGCCGTCGGGAAGGTTGCTGAACGTGCCGATAATTGGATTCGCCGCGATGTTGTTTATCACTGTGAAGACTATGCCACGGGCGAGCATACCGTTGCCAACATCACCAAACGAAAACTGCGCACCGCTGTTAATGGTCACGCCCAGAGCGACAACTTCATCCGCAGTGACATCACTAGTGTTCAACCAGAAGTTGTAAGTCGCGTCGGCGTTGAAGGTCAGTGTGCTCTGGATGGTAAGAGTGCCGCGGGTAACCGCATTATTGCCGGGTGAGAGAGCGGCTCCGCGACCACTCCCGTCTCCAACGGTTACATCGCCGGCGATTGTGCCCCTGCCGCCGAGCCGGCCGCGGTTTACCTGCACAGGGCCGGTGCCCGTACCGGAGCCATTCTTGTTATTGAGCACAAGTTTGCCGCCGTTAATTGTGGTACCTCCGGTATAGGTGTTTCTGTGATCGAGAGTTAGTACGCCCGTGCCGATTTTGCTGAGGGAGCCACCGGTGCCGTGGTTCCTTCCTCCGTCTCGGACCACCCCGGAAAAGAGAGTGCTTAAGTCATTGCTGCCCACGGTCAGATTTATACCACCCAGGAACACATTCCCGTCACCTTCGATGGAGCCGACGGTAACACGCTCTCCAGCGAAATGCTCGCTGATGTCCAAGTTGCCGTTACCGAAGACCTCGACCCGTGCCGTGTCGCCACGGGAAGCAATCCGAAACCGAATCGAACCACCCGCGCCTGCGCCGCCATTGGCGATGAGCGTGGCGCTGGCTGCGGCCGAGTGGTCCGTGAAGATTGTTTCGCCGCCGTCTGCGCCACTGACCATGCCGCCGTTGTTGATGAACGTGCCACTACCTGCGCTCGACGTGTTCCCGAAACTCGTCCTGCCGCCGCCTGCGCCGCTGACTGTGCCGCCGTTGTTGGTGAACCTCCCACTTTCTGCGGTCGACCCGCGGTTGAATGTCGTGAAGCCGCCGAATTCGCCGCTGATCGCGCCGCCGCGGTTGGTAAAGGTGCCATTGCCCGCACTCGAATTGCTGCCGACGAAGTTTGTACTGCCGCCACGAAAGCCGCTCCGATCACCGCCTGCGTGGTTGGTGAAGGTGCCATTGCCCGCAGTCGAGCTGTCAAAGAATCTCGTGTAGCCACCGGAATGTCTTCTGACCGCGGTGCCGTTGTTGATAAAGGTGCCATTGCCCGCAGTCGAGCTGCCAGAGAACTCCGTGAAGCCGCCTGCACGTCTGACCAGGGGGCCGCCATTGTTGGTGAACATCGTCAAATTCCCCGCGGTCGCGCTGTTAGTGAATGCTATCGTTCCAAAGTCGCCAGTCACAAAGTTCTGTGGGATCCCTGAATTGTTTGTGATGCCGACGCCGCTGATGGTCAACGCAAACCTAGGGGTGGCGATGATCGTGAACGCGCTCGCGCCCGCGCCGAACACGATCCCATCAACCTCGGTATCCGCCGAGAGCAAGACGTCGGTTACATTTGACGACTGAAATGTCGCCGTGTCGGACGGCCCATTAGGGATGATTGGGGGAGCCCAGTTAGCGGCGTGGTTCCAGTCCCCTGTAGCGGGGCTCATCTTCCATGTGGCGCTGTCGGCAAAGGTGCTGCTTGTGGTTGAAAGCAGGAGCAACAATATCGCTACCATCCCAAATAATAATGGCAATGTGAAGCCCGGACGCCGAGAAAATACTACGAGTGGTATTGATGAGGAGAGGCGCACGATGTTCCTCATAATTTTGTTTGTAAGATGATCGAGCCTAGGGTACCACTGTTAATGTTAGGTCATTGCCGTCGCCACCTTCGTAATTCACTTGGTAACTATTATTCTTACGGGTGAAAATTGCGCCGTCGGCAAGGTTCGTGAACGTGCCTGCGATCGGCGACGCGGAGGTATTATCAATCACCGTGAAAACTGTGCCTGGTGTGAGTGTGCCGCTACCAAGATCGAAAAAGGAAAACTGCGCGCCATTAATGGTCACGCCGTCGGCAACAACCTTATCCGCTATGCTATTTGTACTATTCAACTGAACTTTGTAGGTTGCATCGGAGTTGAAAGTCAACGCACTCTGGATGGTAAGAGTTCCGAATTTAGTGAGGTGTGAACTACCACCAGGCGACAGCAATGCGCCGGTGCCGCCCCCGGTTCCGACTGTCACAGCGCCGCCAATCTTGCCTGTTCCGCTAAGTGTGCCGGCGTTGACTTGCACGGCGCCGGTGCCGGTGGCCGAGCCAGTTTGGTTTTTCACCAAAAGCGTGCCGTTGTTAACTGCAGTGCCTCCCGTATAAGTGTTCCGATGGGTAAGCCTCAGCATTCCGGTTCCCGCTTTCGTGAGCGAACCGCCCGTACCGCCATTCAGTCCGCCGTCCTGTATTAATCCGGAAAAGGTCGTGCTCAGTTCATTGCGGCCCACCGTGAGCTTGTTGGCGCCAAGAAACACAAGACCATCGCCTTCGAGCGAGCCAACCGTTACGCCCGCATTAAGGATATCAAAGCTAATATCCAAGCTGCCGGTGCCGAATACCTCTACGCGGGCCATGCCACCACGCCCCCTGCCAGCAAATTGAATCGCCCCGCCGGCGGCTCCGCCCACGCCGCCGGTGGCGATCAATGTGGCGCTGGCCGCGGTCGATAAACCGGTGATACGTGTCAGGCCGCCTTCTGCTCCAGTGACTTCACCACCGTAGTTGATGAAGATGCCATCGCCTGCGCTCGAGTCGAAACCGGAGACATAGGTGTGTCCTCCCTGCGCAGCGCTAGCTGCGCCGCCGTTGTTGATAAAAGTGCCGTTGTCTCCGCTCGAGTGGAATTCGAACTGGATGCCGCCACCTTCGGCGTTGATGGCCGTGCCGCCGTTGTTTGTAAAGAAGCCGGTGCCTGCAGTGGAGTCATCAAGGAACAACATAAAGCCGCCGAAGGCGCCGCTGACTGGGGCTCCGTTGTTAGTAAAAATGCCATTGGCCGCGGTCGAGTTATAATTGAAAAAAATAGCGCCACCACCCGCACCGCTAAGCACGCCGCCGTTGTTAATAAAGGCGCCATTGCCCGCGGTCGTGGTGCCAAAGAATTGCATCATGCCGCCATAGACGCCGCTGCCTGCGCTGCTGCCGTTGTTCGTGAAGCCAGTCCCGTTGCCTGCCGTGGCGGCATTCGTGAAGTGGATCTCTCCGTGGTCCCCCGCTCCATTCTCATCAGTGACAAAGTTCTGTCCGATCCCTGAATTGTTCGTAATGCCCACGCCGCTGATGGTCAACGTGGATGGACGGCTGGCAGTAATCGTGAACGCGCTCGCGCCGGGGTTGAACACGATGGTATTGACTTCCGTATCGGCTGAGAGCGAAAGCTCGGTTTTGTTTGAAAAAGCGAACGTCGCAATGTCCGATGGCCCGTTAGGAATAGTCATAGGCGTCCAGTTGGCTGCGTGATTCCAATTACGTGTGGCCGGTGTTGTCTGCCATCTCGCACTGTCGGCGTAGCTGCTGCTTGCAATTGAAAGCAGGAGCAGCCACATCGCTACTGTCACAAATAACAACGGTGATCGCAGGCGCGGAAGCGGAGAAGGCACTGCGAGTGATATTGATGAGGAGAGGCGCATGGTGTTTTTCATAATTTCTCCCTTGGGCTAGATAAATCCTTGTCCCCGTTGGGGACGACTTGCGTGTTCGGCTTGCTCGCTCCGAGCTGAGCGGTCACCTTTTTAAGCCCCGCAGTAAGCGCTTGTACTTGCCTTTGCAGGGTTGCAATGGTCACTCCTTGCTCCTGCACGATCTTGTGCTCTTTGAGGAACTCGTTGAGCAACATCGCGTTTACCGCATCGTAGCGCACGCTATAGGGTTTTCCTTCTTTGTTGCGCACGACCAAATTAGAATTCACCGCTTCTACATCCTCAGCTACCAACCCAAACTGCGGAACGCCTCTTGGATCGATCTCCGGTTTGTACCAGAACGTCACTGGCCGAAGCGACAGAAGCACCTCGCTCGCCTTGTCCATGGGGTTAATCCTTTCCTTGAAACGCTTCGAGGAGGGAACGGTGCCGAGCCGACCGTTTGGCTCACCCGAACCTCCATACCGCCAATCGCTGCATCACTAATGCCGGCGATAAACGTTTTCGTGTGCGTTCCTTGTGTGCCGATACGAATCGTGTTCGATTCGTCGCGAACACCCCGGTTGCCTATATCGATATTGTTATCTCCAGTGGTTAAATGGAATCCGGCGTGAGCGCCCAAGGCAGTGTTGCCGCTACCCACTGAGTTATTGAAGAGTGCAAAACGGCCGATGGCCGTGTTGTTGTTGCCGGTTGTGTTGTTGCGAAGCGCTTCCTCTCCACTGGCCGTGTTGAAGGCGACGTTGGTATTGCTAGTCAGCGCTCGATAACCGTTGGCCGTGTTGCCGAAAGCCGTGGTGTTGCTAAAGAGCGCTTGAAAACCGATAGCTGTGTTTTCGCGACCGCTTGTCAGGCTGAAGAGTGCATCTTGACCCTCCGCGGTGTTTTCGCCTGGATAGTCTCCGTCCGGCGGTGGGTTAACCGCCTGCGCTCTTGGCGATAGTCCGGGACAGACAAGCAGGAGCGCGATGAGAAATGTTGGAGTTGTTCGCTTTAGCTGAATCAATGAATTCATGGTTCTTCCTTCCTTCTTCCCCGCTGGTTGATTCTCTGGAAGTGCGGGGTCCGGAAGAGGCGAAGAACCTAGCGGGGGACATGTCCTCCGCCTGATTCAGATCCGTTTAGCGACGCCCAGTTTGCAAAAAGTCTCGCCCGCTTGTCAAGCTAATTCGCCGCAAGCGCGAATCGCTGATTCGAGTTCGACCAACGCTGAGACGCAGCCCCAGCTCCAACCGGCTTTGCTGAGATTGTCCGCAATTATTTCCCAGGACCGCTTCACGGCCGCTTTTCCTCGCAGAGTTTTTGGAAAGCGGGATCGGAGCGCAAGGGGTCCCAGATTGGATCGAGCCTTAAAAGTGCGGGTGAAATGGACGATGTGTAGTAAAGCCAGCTGTCATATGGCGTTTGTAATAACTGCGTAAGAGTTAAGATCGCACGGCTGTTCTCGCCGAACATCGTCTCAATTAACGCCAGGTTTTCTTCGTAGCGGGGTCCCATCACCGCATCTTTCGCACGGGGTAGAAGCATGATTGCATGTTCGGCGAGCTTTAGGGCTGAGGCCTTGTCCCCCATCACAGCATAAGCTTGAGACAGCGCTGTCGCAGCGGTCCTGTTGTCTGGTTCTCTGTAGAAACGCTCGAGTATATCGCGTGCCTGTTCAGCGGTAATCTTTGCGCCAGCGCTATCGCCAGCAAGGCGCTGCGTGATAGCAAGCGCGATCTGGCAAACTCCCTTGTCTTGCTCAGAAGGATAACGGGATTGAACCAGTCGGGCTTGAAGCAAGCGAACGGCCTCACCGTAGTTTCGTTCAAGTCTCAACTGCAGGATCTTAGTGTCGAAGGCATACAAAGAAGAGGTCTGCCAGTTTATTTCTGGGAGGAACCGAGCGGCTTCTTGCAGGTTACCCTGCGCCTGATAACTGGCGGCCTTTGCTGCCATAAAATCCGGATCGTTTGGCTTAATGTCCAACGCTCGATCAGAGAGCTTTAGCGCGGCCGGGAATTGTCGAACCATGCCGTAGGTCTCTGCCGCGCTGTTAAGCACCTCCAGATTACGTGGGTCCAAGGCGAGGGCTTGCTCCCAGTAGGCAATGCTTTGATCCCAGTGACCTTCGCGACGGGTAATTAAGCCGAGGGCCATTGGTATCTCGCTGCTGCCTGGTAACATTTTCTGAACGCGTTTAAAGGTGGTTTTCGCAAGCTGATAATCACGCAGCCCCCTATATTGGTAATAACCCAAGGCGAGCAGGGTTTCAGCCGAGTTCGGCTCCAGTTTCTGCGCATTCTCCAAAGCACGTTTTGCTGCATCGCCCCGAGCGGTGGTAGTAGCATCGAACCGGTTAAAGTAGACATAGGCGTTCTGGCGAGAAAGCCTGGCCCAGGCGAGCGCAAAATTGGGGTCAAGCTGCACCGCCCGTTCATAAAAACCGATGGCTTTTTCTACAAGGTCGCGATCGTAGGGAGAGGGGGCGGAAAGGTTGCGTACTTCAAAAGCGAGGCCGCGCAGATACGCGTCGTAGGCCTCTGGGTTGTTTGTTGGTTTGACTGCCAACGCTTGCTCCTCGCGACTGGTGAGCTTGGCTTGCAGCGACTCTGCGATCCCTTTGGCGATCTCGCTCTCGACGCTAAAAATGTCAGTCAACTTCCGATCATAGGTCTCGGCCCAAAGATGAGAGTCATTGGCTGCTTTAATCAACTGCACGTTCACCCGCACCCCGTCGCCGCTCTTCTGCACGCTTCCTTCCAGGATGTGGGCAACGCCAAGTTGCTTGGCGATCTCGGCTAGGTTTTCAGGGGCGGTTTTGTAATGCCGCGTGGATGTGCGCGAGATCACCTTCAAATCAGCAATCTTCGATAAGTGGGTCATAATCTCGTCCTGGATGCCGTCGGCAAAGTAAGCGTTGGTTTTCTCTTCGCTTCGGTTTTCAAACGGCAACACCGCGATGCTTTTCTGAGAGATTGCCTCGCCAGTCTGCCTGTAAAACGGGCGTCGCCCAACGATCAGCATTGCTATAACCAGCAACAGAGCCCCGATGATGATGAAGTCGAGGATCCGGCCGGTGGCGCGCTGAATCGACCTCGCCTGTGCCAGACGAAGATCTTCTGTCCGCACTATTCCTTCGGGGGTGAATTCGTAGACCCAGGCGAGTAGCATCGCGATTGGAAACCCGACTACGAGCGCAATGACAACAAAACGCATTGCGGAATTCGGAATTTCAAAAAGCGGTAAGACCTGCGTCGTAAGCTGCGTGAGGAACCATGCGACGACCCCGTAAGCGACCGCTGCGCGGTAAACATTGCGCCGCTTCAGCTCGGTCAAGAAGTTCGTGGGGTTCACTGTGCGCGCCTTGACGAAGCGCTCCTTACGGCAGCAATCTTAGCTTAATGCGCGTGACTTGAAAAGCGCGTGAACCGTCCGAAACAATCGATCAAGACTGCCCGAGCATAGCTGCCAAGAATCTCGTCACCGATTTAACGCGCTGGTATTTCGTCCAGCCAAGAGAACATTGAAACATGAAAGCACGACTGGTCAGATTTGGCGAGATCGAGGTCGAGGGCGAGCGCTACACACATGATGTAGTGATCGACGGCGGCAAAGTGCGGAAACGCAAGAAAGGACCTTCCAAGCAATTCCGCGAAAAGTTCGGCCACACGCCGCTGTCTGCCGGGGAAGAAATTCCCTGGGGAGGCAAGCGGCTCATTATAGGGACCGGCGCCCACGGCGCGCTTCCGGTAATGGACGAAGTCCTAGCGGAGGCGAAACGGCGCGGTATCGACGTGGTTGCGAAGCCTACACTGGAAGTCTGTCAGCTGCTCGAGGAAGTGAAGAAGGGCCAGGCCTACGCTATCCTGCATTGCACGTGCTGAGGCCAAGCGTTAGGTGCCGGTAGTGCCTAATCCAGCTTTTCCGAGCCTGAATACTGAATGTCCGGCCGGTCCTTATGGTCGGTGGCGTGAAACAGAACTTCGTCCAAGCTGCGGCGATCGAAGTTTCGCCACATTTTGCGCAAACTGCGAAGTGCTCTTTTTCTTCGGGCGGAAGCTTTTCGTATTCTTCGAGTGCCATTTTGGCGACCCCTGCTCATAGTCTTCGATCCGATTCGTCAAACGCAATCACGCGCTCAACGTTGCCGGTTGAATCGAAAATGCGAATCTCGCCAGTACGAAGTCGAGCGCGGGTTTCCGCGTAGCCGATCGCCTGATCTTTATCCAGAAACACTGGCTCAACGCCAGGTGATTCAAAGACGCACCATCCCCACTTACGAGGTTTTACTTCAATGAGCGTCATCACCAAGTAGCGCTGAAACCGCTAATTCGTGCGTGATCCTCTCAAGTTCAAGAAAGGCTGAAAGCATTTCACTGACCGAACGACAAACCTTTTGCCATTATCGCGGTGTGCATCAACGATGGTTCGCCTTTCAATCCACGGCTGAGACCCAGCCCAAACTCCAACCGGCTTTAGAGATTGTTGACCACCTGCGGCGCAGATTTGCTCGCTTCAAGCTGTGCGCTCACTTTTTGGATTTGAGACGCCTGCTCTTTCACCGTTGTAATGAGACTTGCCACCGTCGCTTCCAACTTCTCAGTCTTTTTGTGCTCTTTAAGAAACTCATTGAGCAACATCGCGTTCACGGCTTCATAACGCACGGTGTAAACCTTGCCTTCTGCGTCCCGCACGACTAGATCAGGATTCACCTTTTCTACGTCCTCAGCCACAAGGCCGAATTGCGGAGTTTGTTCTGCATCGATTTCTTTCTTGTAACGGAACGTGACCGGTTTTAGCGCGTGGATTGCTTCGCTCACTTTGTCCATTGCTTTGATCTGAGTTTTAAAACGTTCCGAAGAGCCTACGGTGCCTAGGTGACCCGTGGAATCTACTTTCACCACCAAGCCTCTTGCAACCGGAGTGCCATAAATCCCGGCGATATATGCGTTCGTCTGGCTTGCTACCTTGCCGATGCGAATGGTATTGGATTCGCCAGCAACACCTTCGTTACCTATGTCGATGTTATTATCGCCCGTCGTAAGATTGAAACCGGCGAAAAAGCCCAATGCGATGTTGGCATTGCCGGTTGTGTTGAAATTGAGCGCTAGAACTCCGGTGGCTGTGTTGAAGTTGCCGGTGGTGTTGTTTTGGAGCGCGTCAACTCCGGTGGCCGTGTTGTTTTCGCCATTTGTGTTGTTAAAGAGCGCGGCGGTACCGGTGGCCGTGTTGAACTCACCGATTGTGTTGTAATTGAGCGCTAGAAATCCGGTGGCCGTATTGCCGACGCCGGTTGTGTTGCTACTGAGCGCTTGAAGTCCGGTAGCCGTATTCCAGAAGCCGGTGGTGTTGCTTAGGAGCGCGTCAGCACCGGTGGCCGTATTCTCCATGCCAGTTGTGTTGCTGGCGAGCGCGGCATCACCAATTGCCGTGTTGGCGTCGCCATCGGTGTTGCTCCCGAGCGCGTCGGTACCGGTGGCCGTGTTGAAGTTGCCGGTTGTGTTGCTAGTGAGCGCTCTGTCACCGGTGGCCGTGTTGAAGTCGCCGCGTGTGTTGCTAGTAAGGGCACCAAAACCAAGCGCCGTGTTCCACGCGCCGCCGGTGACGCTGAAGAGGGCGCCATCGCCCTCAGCCGTATTCTCGTTGGGATAGCCTCCGTCGGGTGGTGGCGGTGGTAGGAGTGCTTGCACCATCGGCGAAAGCCCAAAGCAGGCCAGCGCGACGAGAAACATTAGAGTTGTTTTTTGAAGCCGAATCAATGGATTCATGATTCTTCCTTTCTTTTTCCCCGCTGCATTGAATCAGTTGGTTGCGGGTCCGGAACAGGCGGAGAACCTGGCGGGGAAAGAGTGCTCCGCCTGATTCGAATCCGTTTGGCGACGCCAAGTTTGGCAAAAATCTCAACTGCCCGTCAAGCACAATCACCGCAAGCGCGAATCGCTGATTCCAGTTCCAGAAGCGCAGTCAGCTTTTCATCCGCCCGCATAACAAAACGCTTTCCGTCACGGCGTTGCGCTGATGATTGCGCCAGAAACGCGTTTTAGCTCGCCCGAAGGGACTCAGGAGCGCGGAATCGGGCGACGGCTTGTGCCGTCCCCGTCCAAAGGCGCGCCGTCCTCACGGTATTGCGGTGGCTCTGCCAATGGCTCTGGCTCTGGCTCTTGAGCCGTTTGCGCGACTTCCTCAGTCGTCATGACGGGAAAAGTGGCGACTTCCGCTAAGGTCTTGCCTTTGGTATCGACCACGAACGCCACGTTGATTTTCTTTTCCGGTTCTGGCTTTGGCAGTGGAAGAAATTCCAGCGGTTTTCGCCTGTCTGTTCGTTACCCTCGTGATCGAACAAAAAACGCTGTTTCCCCTCTGAAAATGTCATCAGCACGGAGTCAATCACGCAATCTCACGTATTGCCGAAGTTCACAGGGGAAGTATGAGATTTAGTATGAGAATTTCTAACGAGTGAATTTCACGGCAGCACCGAGCTACGGCATATGATTGACTTGTAAGCGCATTCGGTGTGAATCTGGCGGTCGCGTTAAAGCCATGACCGACGACGACCGACGAAGGTGGAAGGAGCGCTATCGAAATGCGTCGGTTGAGAACCTTCAAGCCTCGCTCGCCAATGCAAGTCCCGAACATCGACGCCTCATCAATGAGTTGATTGACGAGATTCGCCGCGCTGCAGACGCGCCGCACCAACGACGTTATCGAGAGTTGATTTGGTGCACTTTGATTGGTGCCGTCATTGGTGCTCTCATTGGCGTAGCGGCAACTGCGTGGTTCTCGTCGCGAGGGCAGGCGAACGACAGGCTGCAGCCCGCACCGCTAGCAGTCGCTACACCCTCGCCGACATTAGAAGAGTCAGTGCCACCACCATCAGAGGCGCCTGTAGTCACCTCGCCAGCAGGCACACTAGAAGGGGAAGGGCCAACACCAGAAGAGTCACCGCCAACGGAGGAACCGCCAGCACCAGAAGAGTCACCGCAAACAGAGGAACCAGAAGAGTCAGTGCCAGGACCGACACCATGAAGGGAAGCTTAGGAATCGTTTTGATTAACCGGAAGGTTCAGGACAGCGGTTGCTCGCCGTTTGGCTCTTGGTAGGCTCTGCCTACACTCCATCCGGCAAACCCAATTCAGCGCGGGCTTTTTTTCGGTCTTTCATTCGCTTGACCGCCAGAAAATCCTTTAGCAAATCCAGAGCCAAATCGTGTGCGCAATCGACATGCATCCAGATTTCAGGCTCATTGTCGTAGCCGCTCACGTAAACGAGAAGATCATCGCCGTTCAAAGGTCGAGCGCATTTAAAACAAAGATCGCTTGGCTTGTAATGATCTATGGCCTGCTCGTCCTCGCGCTCAAATTCGTTCCCATGAAATAAACTCATAACGTTTTCATTCCTGCGTTTTGAGCGCGCTTACGGCTCACGGCAGCGGCTGTTCGCCATTCGGCGGCTCTTGATAGTTTCTACCTAATTTGCCAACGTCCCCGTCCCATTGGCTCTCTGGCTCCGGCTCAGGCTCCGGGATGGCGCGATTTTTTGATTGCTACGCTCCCTTCAATTGCACAACGGCTTCCAAATCTTTCAAATTTTTCTGCGCGGCTTCAATCTCTTGACGAGCTTTCATGCGCGCTCCCTCGCGCCATTCGCGCTCGCAATTCTGCGCTGCGGTAAAGAGTGCCTGCAAGCGTGGGATTGTGGAGATTTTCCCTTGCTGAGTAAGATTGTATCCTTTGCCAACGGGGAATTGGATTTCCTTTGCTTCCCACTTGCACCTTTCCAGCGTAGCCGCATCCGCATTGCGAACAAAGTTGCCTTTCTCGCTTTCATTCGCGCCATTGACAAACACATTGGCTCTATGGCTGTCGCTGTTGTAGCTAAGTGCTCTTTGCTTGAGCGCGGCGGCTTGTTTGTCGGCCCATTCAACGGCTGCGCCATAAGGACTCTCAGCGAATTTCTGGAGCCATTCGGCTAAGGGCGCATCACGTTTCGAGAGCAAACTTTGGCCTTTCAAATCTTTGGTCGCCCATGGATTCGGGAGCGGATTGCCCCACAGATCGCTCCACGCTTCGGGCGGCTTTAGCTCCCTTGGCGGAGATGGCTGTAGCACGTTAACGCCGCATGTATCGGCCAACGTTTCCAGCGTCCACTTAAAAAGGTCGGCAGGCTCTTGGGGCGGCTGTGCAAGTTGACTGCAACTTTGCCAGAGCCATACGAGATAGTTCGAGTGAACATCATACGTGCGGCAGGGCTTTAAGATGCACTAGAGCGACTCGCTGCGGCGATACATGATGTCGAGTCCGAGCTTGCGGCAATGAAAGCCGAACACGACCCACTCGCGCCTCACATCTTCGTTTCGCCGCCGCTTGTATCGGAACGTTAACGATACGAAAAGCGGTCGAACACCTACTCACTGAGCCGTCAATCCATGTTGTCCAGTCAAGACATCAGTGAATACACCGGCCAGTTGGCCCTTGTTATTGATGCGGGTCAATAGTGTGGCGGTAGCGCCGGCTACATCAACCTGCGTAAAAGCGCCCTGCGAGAAGATAAACCCATGCGTTACACTGCCTGCGTCACTGAAGAAGCCGGCAATGTCCCCTGAATCGTTGATACCGAAAGCGGTCGTACCGGTGGCAAGGGGAAAGTCGAAGGTGGTGAAGACTCCACCGCGTAGCAAAAAACCGTGCGACTTGAAGGTGGCATCTTGCCAAACTCCGACGATATCTCCTGCGGAGTTAATGCCGGCGGCAGTTGTTGAGGAGGCTCCCGGAAAGTCAATGGAAGTGAAGACGCCTCCATTGTCTAGAAATCCGTGCGAATCCGATAACAAGTCAATATACACTCCGACAATCTGGCCTGAATCATTGATGTCGAAAGCTTCCGTGTCGGTCGCGCTTGGGAAGTCGATATCGCTGAAGGTTCCTGCATTGTCCAGAAACCCGTGGGCGACCGACGCCAAGTCCGCATAGATGCCCACTAACTGACCGGAGCTGTTAATACCGGTGAGAATACTGGCGAGCGAGTTCGGAACGCTGAGGATCTCATAAACCCCGGCTTGAAAAGTAAATGCAGTCAAAGGTGAAGTGCTCGGATCAAACACGAACGTTCCTATGGCTGTTCCCCCCTCATTGTCGAAAACGATTGACTGGGATGCGCCGGGATAGTCCGCAGTCGCGAATTTATAAACCGTAGATGTGGCCAGACCTAATGCCACAGCATCCTGTTGCAATTCTTTGCTCGATTGTGCGATTGGGCGTTGAACTGGCCGCAAACCTAGCAGGTTGTTTAGCCCCAAAATGCCGCGCTGCTTGGTTTGCAAGTCAGTTCGAGATTGTCCCCAAGCAATGCCCAGCGAAAGCGCAAAGCAGGCGAGGGCCAGTGCGACGAGAAGTGGCCGAATTATTGTTTTCTTGGATTGAGTCAGCGGATTCATGGTTCTTCCTTTGTTTTTCCCCGCTGATCGTTTCTGTTATGTGCGGGTCCGGAAGAGACGAAGAACCTAGCGGGGAAAAGTCCTCCGCCTGATTCGAGATCCGTTTGGCGACGCTGAGTCTAGAGAAGATCTCGTTTGGTTATCAAGACAATTCGCGGCAAGCGCGAGTCGCAGATTCGAGTTCCAGAAAAGCCGTCAGCTTGTCTTTGCGCTCGAGATCGCTTCACTCTCGCGCACGTGCGCGGGTATGTGGAAACGTCGCAGCTCTTTGCTGCAAATGAAACGCCGCGTGATGCTGGTAAGTTTGGGTAAATGTTGACCATCGCATGCGCGATCTGATATGAGTCGGCGGCATGAGCAGAAACATCTTTTATATAATTGGAGTGATTGTCGTTATCGTGATCGTCCTCAAGGTCCTCGGGCTGTTCTAAGAGCTCGCCTTTGCCCTGGAAACAGCTGTAGAGCACCTTGGAGTCGGCTCTGACGATCTAAAGAATAAACCAATGCGAAAACGAATTGGCTCTCAGCCTCAGCGAGAAAGCCCGGCAGCGAACACCGCCTGGCTCGACTTGGAAGCCGTGGCCCGAGTCGAAGTCACATCGGAAGACGCGGCGCACCCGATCGAATCAGCGCTGTTTCCTGTCGGTGCAACAGGATGGCGCGCGGAAAGCCCAGGGGAACAGACAATCCGCCTTCTCTTCGAAGCGCCGCAGACGCTCAGGCGCATCCGCCTGCTGTTTCGAGAAGAGAAGGAGGCGCGCACGCAGGAGTTTGTCCTGCGCTGGTCGCCAACTGTAGATGGTTCATCGCGTGATATCGTGCGCCAGCAGTATCACTTCAGCCCATCGGGAGCCACGCAGGAGTTCGAGGAGTATCGAGTCGAGTTGGAAAACGTGGCCGCTTTGGAACTCACGATCATCCCGAACCTGAGTGGCGGCTCATACGCCTCACTGGCGCAATTGCGCTTGGCATGACCACGCCCTGCCCGTTCCGCAACCCTCGCGCGTGCGCGCGTTACGTGTGAACACCACACGTGGGGTCAGTCGAGATAAAAATAACGCTGCGCCTTCCCGAAGCTCCATCGCCTCGCGACTTTCAGGACTCCAAGCGTTTTGAGAGCCTTTATCCAATGTGAAATGTTCCGGTGGTCGGAATGGGCAAACAGCTTGGCGATGCTTACCTGATGCAGCATGATAGGCTCATCGCCCATCATCTCTTGAAGCTCTCGACAGAGACTCGCCAGTAATTGCAGACCTTTGTTGCTGATCATCGAAACCTTCAATGGTGGTGGCTTTTGCTTAGCGCGGTCGAACGCTGCTTGCAATGTTTCGCCTTTAGGGACTAAGACGCAATTCAACTTAGCTAGAAACTCGACAAAATAATCGTGTCCAGGTCGGTTACGGCAATTCAGCGACGGCTTTCGGATCCTCTACCACGGTCCCAATTACAAGGCGCAGCTCAACGTATGTCGTTATTCGATATCTCAATTGACGCAAAGTAATTTGTGGGAATCGCAGAAAGGCGGTCGATCTTGCCGTCGGTGTCGATCTTGGACTATAGGGGGGTGTTCATGTCGCTTTGGATTTGAGCGGGGCTCAACGCTCGATTGTAAATTCTGACTTCATCTATTCGCCCCGTAAAATACTGGCCGTAGATGCTGTCCCCGCCGATCTGCAAAGGATTGGTCGA
>JBKPLX010000185.1:0-5277 GCA_046731855.1 Verrucomicrobiota bacterium
AAGTGAGATCGTTCTTGTCTTGATTGAACGTTGCGCGCAGCGCTTCAGGTACCTCTTCTTTTTTCACTGCTGACGGGTTCGTCCGCGAGGTATGCAGAAACGTGCCGCCGGTGCGTGCTGCACGATTGACGATCTCTTCGGTCAGGATTTGAAAGTGCTCGCTGTTGTCGGCGTGTTCATCACGCAGGATGCTGATCGCGCCCAGCCAGCCATGGCGGATACCAACGACCTGATAGCCTTCGCGCAGGGCGCGAATGGTGACCGCGCGGATCGCGGGATTGAGCCCCGGCACATCCCCACCGCCCGTGAGAATACCGACTACGCCTCTCTTGCTGCTCATGCGAATATCCGAGTTTGGCCGCGAGATCAATCTACCACCTTATTTTTGCGCCGACACAGACCCGCATTAACCTTTCAAAAAAATTCAGGAAAGGAGTAACACTATGGCCAGGTATATCAGTCTTATTAAGTTTGCCGATCAAGGCATTCGCAACATTAAAGACACCATCAAGCGAGGCGACGCCGCCAAGGCCGAAGCCGAGAAATTGGGCATGAAGATAATCGAAGAATTCTGGACAATGGGCGCCTACGACGGAGTAGTCTTATTCGAGGCACCCGATGACGAGACCATGACCGCTTTCGCCTGCAAAGTTAGCTCATTGGGAAACGTCAGAACCGCGACGATGCGGGCCTTCGGCAGGGAAGAGATGGAAGGCATTCTCGGGAAAATCAAGTAACCGGACGCCGCGCGGTTGTCTCGCTGGATTTTGCAGTTGTAGCCGCTCGCTCGCGAATGGGAGCTGAGGGGTCAGCGACAGAGCACATCCAGCCACGACCTGGGATCGAAGATCGCAGGAAAGATGGTGGTTGGCACCCTAACATTTTGCGGCCAA
Source organism: Verrucomicrobiota bacterium (assembly GCA_046731855.1). Classification (GTDB taxonomy): domain Bacteria; phylum Verrucomicrobiota; class Verrucomicrobiia; order Chthoniobacterales; family UBA10450; genus Udaeobacter. The sequence continues at coordinate 894 of JBKPLX010000185.1, forward strand.
CGAGCCGTTAAATTGTTAAACTTTCCTCGTGGCAAAACCACTTCGTTTTTCCCAGCGGCAAGTATTATTGGCGGTTTTAATCGGAATACTCTCTAGTCTTGCTTTCCTCAGCTCTTTCACTCTCTATCCGAGACAGCTCCAAGCGCTCATCAAAAGGATTCGCGGTGACGGGCAATTGATTTCTACTTCCCCCAAGGAAGTCGCCGGCTTCTACCCCTACTGGAATTTAAACAAGGTGACCGAGCTCGACCTCACTCATCTATCTACCGTCTACTACTTCGCCCTGCACCTAAAACGTGACGGCACTTTCAATGAAAACGGCCCCGCCATCTCCGGCTTAAACTCAAATAACGGCAAACTACTTAAGGGAAAAGTGTTGCAAAATGGCGCCCGCTGGGGCGTGACCATTGTGAACATGTCTGCAAACTCTATCACTCGGAACATCAATAACCCCGCTCGTCAGCAAACAATCATTGACAACACAATTAAGCTAATGAAGCAGCAAGGTTTCACCGCGTTAAATATCGATCTTGAATATGTTGGGCGACCCAACAACACGCGCAAGAAAAGCTTTACCACCTTTGTCCAAAAACTTACTGACGCTGTGCATAGAGAAATCCCTGGTTCCACTGTCAGCCTTGACGCCTTTGCCGATTCCGTCAAAAAACCGCGCATATTGGATATGAAGTCTCTGGGGGAAATTCTGGACCACGTTATCATCATGGGATACGATTTTTACCCGCTCGCTTCCAAAGTAGCAGGCCCGGTCGCTCCGCTTACCGGCAAAGAACGCTATGGCCATGACGTCACTACCAGTGTCAATGACTACCTCTCTAAAGTTCCTTCCCGAAAACTTCTTTTGGGCGTGCCCTTTTATGGTTACGACTGGCCCACCGAAAAAGATGAAAGAGGGTCGGCTGTAGTCTCTTCCACCCAAGGCCCGAAAGTTTCCTCCTACGTGCGAAGCGTTGAAGCTGCTCAGAAGAATAATTCTTTAGTCAACTTCGACGACCAGTCGAAAAGTGTCTGGTTCTCCTACTTTGATAAACAAAACCACACATGGCGGCAGGTATGGTTTGAGAACGAAAGGAGCCTCGGATTAAAATTCGACCTGGTCAACCGAACCAACCTCGGTGGAATTGCGATCTTCGCTCTTGGCGACGACAGCAGAGAAGCCAAGCCGCTCTGGGACGAGGTCAAACTCAAACTCAAAACGCGCTGAACTCAGCTTCGCCTCAAGGCAACGCAGCTAGGTAGCCGGCGCGAGGTCGCCGCGGCTACGAGACCGGCGATCTGCGCCAGGGCGACACATTTAACGCGCCCGACTTGTAACGCAGCGATAATGGAGTTCGCGGGAGCCGGACGACATGGACGGGAAACCCGCCGGCTCCTGCTCCCGCTGTTAGCGTCGTGGTCGCACCAGCCTATTGGTGTTACCGGGCGGCGGTTCGGCTTCAATCCTGGCTACCGATTCTACGCGCGCCACTCTTGTCGGCCTCGGCATCATTGCGGCGATAACCGACAGCGCTAAGCACACACACCGAAAAATTTTGACGCGCATTAGTGTCGTCAGGGGCGTTTAACCTTGGAAGGACAATCTTGAGCATGAACTCAAATTGCAAGGTGGTGGCCGGTTTGTTTTGTTTTGTCATCTGCGCCGTGACTATAAATCAGCCCAGCTCGGCACAGGCAGCAGGCAATGTGCAGGCAACGTTGGAGAATGGAGACCTAATCATCACGGGAGATGATGGAGACAACAACATTATCGTAATCCAGGAGTGTTGTAACACTGTCGTTGTCAAAGGGCGCGCCGACACAACAGTCAACGGCAGCAGCAGCCGCTTCGACGCTGAAGTGATGCATGACGTCATCATCAGACTGAATCGCGGCAGTGATTTTGTGCGAGTCGAGGTCGTTCCAGGAGTTGGAGGACTTACGAACGACCTGAAGATCCATTCCGGAACAGGAAACGATACGGTCGAGCTTCTCGGCGTTACTGTTCAGGACAATACAGTGATCGAGACGGGCGATGGAGATGACGTTATTTTCATCGATGGGGTGCAGGAGCCGAATGGCTATCAGCGTCCTGACTTCAGGGGGAAATTCAGCGTCGATGCCGGCAATGGTCAGGATCTGCTGGAGTTTCATCACGCGGTCTTCCGGGATGAAGTGGATGTGACAATGGGCAACGGCATTGACGGCGTTTGCAACACGGAAGACTCAGATTTTTTGCGACCAAATCAGGCGATCTTCGACGGTGGACCGCCGAATGGATTTCCAGGCGATGGCTTCGTTGCACCCATCATACAGCTTCCCCACATCATCAATTTCGAAGAATTTCCGGATGACTGCTCTTACCTGGGCGGCCGAGACTAGATAGCTGCCGATTTGGCGGTAACAGATTATTTGCCGGCCCAACTTCGCGTCGAGCATTCGCCGAGAACGCGTTAATACCAACGTCCTGTTGTGGTGGGGTCGCCGCGCGGTGCCCGCACATCGCAGCGCGATGTCCCGACCATTCCGTCGCGCTGATCGCTCAACTCTCAACTATCCACCATCGCATCTTTCGGCTTTCTTTGTGCGATGATATGACTGAACGCATCCGCGGCGTACTGGCGCCGGTCTTAACTCCGTTTAAACCCGATCTTTCGCCTGACCGGGAACGGTTCGCGATGATGCGACGTCGCTACCACAGCAGTGCGACAAGGAAAAGTACCATACCTGTCAACGCGGTGTTCCAGAAAACGATCGAGCGCACCAAACCATAACCCAGTGCAGCAGCCAATAAGTAGCCAACCCGTCCCCAGAAATACAAATGCGCGCCCCACAGTGTGAGCGCGCCGTGACGGTCTGTGATGTGGGCGATTAGCACGAGCGCGGCAAAGAAGGGAAAGGTCTCCAAAAAATTCGTCGTAGCTTGGTCGACTCGGTTCGCCAGCCCACGCAGCGGCGGCACAGCCTGTTCTCGATCGCTTGCCGTCCAACGGTACCCGTATTGAAAACTGATAAGGTGAGAAGCAGCAATCAAGTGTACGAGGCCAAGAATAACACTGGCCACGAGAAATCGCAATTCAATCGTCATCTCACGCGGGGTTCATGGGTGATGCAAACTCGACATCGCGCCGCTGAATAGTGCGGCGACGACGGCCATCAGAATCACCCAAACGAGTACGATCGCCGGTAAGAAGCAGCAAAAGACGACGAACCCAGCCGCCATCCATTTGAACATGATTTTTAGGACGGACCCGAACGGAATATCAAAATCAACCACCGAGACTCGTTGCGATGACTGCGACAACAACACTGGCGGCGTTGGAGGGACGGCAAGGACTTTAGTAGGCGGCGGCAATTGCGTTCCGTATTTCAACATCGGCAGATAGTCATCGACCGTTTTCCACTCGCCGCGGTCGACAGGTTTACATGGCGTGTTCCGATCAACACGCCCATCCGCGAACATCTGTGCCATCTGTGTTTCGTCGTATGGACCTTGTTCGCGATCAGAAAGCTTTACGACGTAAGATTTCACGTGCCGCCCAGTCTTTCGGCGGTGATCAGACGCGATTTAGAGAGATTAGGCAAGACTATCTGACCCGAGATTTTCGAAACCTGCGGACACATTGTCGAATCATTGGCTTGCATCGCATATCATAAGCCGCTTACGATACATCGTTTAATATTCTATGACTGAAGCTGAAAAGCGGGTTCGTGAGTATCTTGCAAAGATTGGCCGCCAAGGCGGTCTCGCCAGTCGACGTGAGCTCACGCGTTCGCACGCGAAACAGATGGTCGCGATCCGGGAAGCGAAACGCGCTGCGTTGAAAGCGGGGAAGACCTGGCCACCGCGGAATCGCAAAGCGCTCAAACTTTCCTAAGATTGGTTGTCCGAGGTCATCGTAAACGGCTTACGATGGACCCAGCGGCGCCCGATGTTGGTTTGGGTTTCGGGTCATTTGCAGCGACCAACCCATGGATCATAAGCTGCTTATGATGCATGGGCCAACAGTATCATGGCGGTACGTCGCGTGCAGAGTTTGCTGCAGCGGCGGCATAGCCTGTTCTCGATCGCTTGCCGTCCAGCGGTACCCGTATTGAAAACTGATAAGGTGAGAAGCAGCAATCAGTTGTACGAGGCCAAGAATCACACTGGCCACGAGAAATCGCAGTTCGATCGTCATCTCACGCGGGGCAGCGGTGTTATATCTCCTAGTGAGCGCGAGGAGGTTCGAATTTTCGATAAACCTTCCAGGCACGTCGGGATCGCATGAGACGTGCCAGCGGCAGAATATCCACGGGAGTATCGAGTCCTCTGCGTTTCGCCCGAGCGCTTTGCCGCGCTGACACCGCCTCCAATAGCACCTCGCAACCTTCCTCCACGCGTGAAGGC
>JBKPLX010000186.1:0-8266 GCA_046731855.1 Verrucomicrobiota bacterium
GGGTGGAAGCGCGCATCAAAGCTGATAGCTCATATACCCGGCGCCTGGAGGCGGAAAATTGCACCGTTGTGTGGCCTGATGGTAGCATCGTGAACAAACGGGAAGATTTGAAAAGCATGACGGGGGACATTGTTTTCAATGAATTCAAAATCGAAGATCTCAACGTGCGTTTGTATGGAGACACCGGAATCGTCGTGGGCCAGGGCACGATCAGGGCGAACGAGGGAAAACAAAATCTTCTGGGCGGGAAATTTGTCTGGACAGATGCATTTATAAAACAAGATAGCGAATGGAAGGTAGTCGCATCACAAATAACCCCAGTCTTAAAGAAATAATCGTTAACGATCGTCAATATTCCTTATGAGCAAATTCACAATGGGTTGCGGGGTGCTACTCGCGATCCTGCTTTTCATTGTCGTTATTGCGGCCCTCGCACTGGGCGGCAGCTACAATCGCCTGGTCCGTTTGCAGCAGACCGTCGATCAAAGCTGGGCGCAGGTGCAAAACGTTTATCAGCGACGCGCAGATTTGATTCCGAATCTGGTGAACACGGTCTCGGGCGCGGCGAATTTCGAGAAATCTACGCTAACCGAGGTAACAAATGCGCGTGCCAGCGTTGGTCGTGTGCAGCTTGATCCGAACAAAGCGCCTACCGATGCGGCGCAACTTGAGCAATTCCAAGCCGCACAAGGACAGTTGAGCAACGCGCTTTCGCGCCTGTTGGTGGTCGTGGAGCGATACCCGGAATTAAAGGCCAATCAGAACTTTCTCAGTTTGCAGGCGCAACTGGAAGGGACAGAGAACCGGATCTCGGTCGAACGCGGTAACTTCAACACTTCGGTGCAAAACTACAACGTGGCGGTGCGCAGTTTTCCCACAAACTTGATTGCGGGAATGCTTGGTTTTCCACCGCGACCATTTTTCACAGCGCAAGCGGGTGCGGAGAAACCGCCGCCTGTGCAATTTAATTTTGGCCCTGCGCCGACGCCGGGCGCGAATTTGAATCAGGGTCCGGCGCCTACGCCAGCGACTGCTGCGTCGCCATAAGGTGATTCTCAATCTTGCGGTAGTAGCGGGCGGGCGGCCCGCGATCCGGCGGCGGAGACGGCTGCCACTACAGATCTTGCGCACTACACAAGTCGCTGTGTTGGCCGCATTCTTTGCATTGCTGGCGACAAAGTCCCAGGCCGCGGAAGTCATTCCGCCGAAACCGGATCGGTATTTCAATGATTACGCTGGCGTCGTTTCAAAGGAAGCTGCGCGACGTTTCAACGAACAACTTGCCCAATTTGAGCGCGAAACGTCGGATCAGGTCGTGGTTGCGATCTTTCCAAAGATGCAGAGTGACTCCGATATCGCAGATTACACACAGCGTGTGGCCCAGGCATGGGGCGTTGGCCAAAAGGAACGTCGCAATGGCGTCGTCCTTTTTGTATTCGTTCAAGACCGCAAGATGTTTATCCAGGTCGGTTACGGCTTGGAAGGCGCGCTACCCGACATCACTGCGTTCGATATCACCGAATACAAGATGAAGCCGCGGTTTCGCAATGGCGATTACGAAGGCGGAATCGCGACCGGGATCGATAGTATTTTCAAAGCAATTCGCGGCGAGTACAAGGGATCGGGAAACACTGTTGCAGAACGACATCGTCGCGGTGGCGGTGCTCCAAGCTTCTTGTTTTTCATTATTTTTCTGATCGCACTGATCCTAATTTCAAGAATCATGCGGCGACTTGGCGGTTACGGTTATTCATCGCGCCGAGGAGGTCCCATATTTTTCCCCGGAGGTGGTGGGGGCGGCGGCTGGTCATCTGGCGGTGGAGGTGGCGGCGGATTTAGCGGGTTCGGCGGCGGAGGCGGAAGTTTTGGAGGCGGAGGCGCGGGATCGAGTTGGTGACCGATGCGAACGAGAGACTTTCTCAGCAGGCTCGAGCATGCACGAATTGTGAGCGCGATTCGTGAAGCGGAATCGAAAACCTCCGGCGAAATTCGTATTTATGTTCAGCGCGGCAAATTCGAGGCCGATCCGGTGACGGTTGCGCAGAAGAAATTTCAACGTCTCGGAATGTACAAGACCCGCGAGCGCAACGCCGTCCTTATTTTCGTAGCGCCGAGGGCCCACAAATTCGCCGTTGTTGGCGACCAAGCGATTCACGAAAAATGCGGCGAACAATTCTGGCAACACGTTGTGGATGGAATGCGGGTTCATTTTCAGAATGAAAAATTCAGCCACGCGCTCACCGAAGCGATTAGTGAAGTCGGCAAGGTGCTGGCCACCCATTTTCCAAGAACATCGGCAAACGCAAATGAGTTGCCGGATGAGATTGTCGAAGGCTAACGAGTAGAGGCCCTGCTTGCAGTAGGCCGCCTCCGGCGCAGGAATCGTCGCCCTCCTAACAAATTCAGCGCTTGCAAAATCGCGGATTTTGCTTTTATTCCATGCTCCGCAGCGAGTTTTGTAATCACGCCGTTGGTCCCTGGGTTTTCGTCGCTGGACGTGGAACCGCACTCGCCAGGGGGAACCCGGCGATCCGAAAGGAAGAGCAAGAACGTAGAAGGACGAAGTGCCGCGAGGCCTCAGTCATTTCTTAATTCATAATTCTTCCTTCATCCTTAGAACATATGCCAATCCGTTACGGTCGTTTTGAAATGCCGAAAACTCTCGCTAAAGACGAGAACACAGCCACTGATACTTATGCAAGATTCACCGCCGAGCCGTTTGAGGCCGGCTATGGGCACACCGTAGGGAATTCCCTCCGGCGCGTCCTGCTTTCCTCTCTGGAAGGCGCTGCCATCACCGCAGCAAAAATCACGGGCGCGCAGCATGAGTTCGCCACGCTTCCGGGCGTGGTAGAGGACGTGACCGACATCGTTCTCAACCTCAAGAAAGTGAAATTCAAAGCCGACGATCACGAGCCAAGAAAGCTTTCGCTTACTGTGAACAAGGAGGGCGAAGTGACCGCCGGCGATATTCAAGTGGTGCAAGGCTACGAGGTGCTTAATCCCAAACAGATCATTTGCACTCTGGACCGGAAACATAAGTTTGACGCCGAGCTCGATGTTCGTGTCGGTCGCGGTTTTGCTACCGCCGAGGAAAATAAACGTCCCGATCAGGCGATCGGTCTCATCCCGATCGATTCGATTTTTTCGCCGGTCACGCGCGTCAAGTATGCGGTCGAAAACACTCGTGTCGGTCAGCGCACCGACTACGACAAGCTCATTCTTGAAATTTGGACGGACGGCCGCTTGACGCCGGACGACGCCTTGCTCCAGGCATCGGCCATTTTGAGGCATCACCTCGACGTGTTCGTGAACTTCAACGAAGAGGTGATCGAGTTCGACCAGACACCTGCTGGCGTGAGCGAAGAAAACCTGAAGCTCAAGAAACTGCTCAATATGAGCGTGAACGAAATCGAGCTCAGCGTGCGCGCAGCCAATTGCTTGAATAATGCGAACATCACTTCCGTCGGCCAGCTTGCGCAAAAGACGGAAGCCGAAATGCTGAAGTATCGTAATTTCGGGAAAAAATCGCTGAACGAAATTAAAGACAAACTGCAACAACTTGGTCTGAGCCTGGGCATGAAATTCGAGCCTGGTCTTCTGGATGTTCCAGTGAGCAGCGATGGCGCCGGCCCGAGCGGAGCAGCTGGCGAAGAGTAAGCGTCGGCTCTAGAATCACATTCGCTGCGTCATGAGACACCAAAAAAAGACGATCAAGCTGGGCCGAACGGCCGAGCACCGCAGAGCGCTGCTGGCTAATCAGGTTTGTTCTTTGATTGAACATCAACGCATCAAGACCACGCTGGCGAAGGCGAAGGCAGTTCGTCCTCTTGCCGAACGCATGGTCACACTGGGAAAGAACGGCTCGATTCACGCTCGTCGCACCGCTCTGGCGACGTTGCGCCAGAAGGGTGCCGTGAAGAAATTGTTCGATGACATCGCGCCAAGATCGGCCGAGCGCAATGGCGGTTACACGCGCATCGTGAAACTTGGCCAGCGTAAGAGTGATTCCGCTCCTATGGCCTTCATTGAGTGGGTTGATATGGCAGAGGTAGTCGAGGAAAAGCCGGAGGAGGAGAAAAAGGCGAAGCGCAAAGAAACTGAGGCCAAACCAAAGAAATCGGAACCAGAGGCCGCCGCCCCGAAACAAGAAGAGCCGGTGGTGGAAGAAGAGAAACCCGCTGAAGAGCTGGCCCCAGCGGAAGAATCAAAACCCAAGAAGCGACGCTGGTTCGGCCGGAAATCCGACACCGATAAGTAATATCCGGCTCGAACGCGTCGGACGTTAGTTTTCCAACATATCGACGTCGGCCAGATCCTGCGGTCGACTGGCTGCGCGCTTGTTAAGGAGCTGCACCAGAATCCGCGGACGTTCGTTGCCGGTGAGCCTTTTGTAAAAATCGCGGTCCTCTTTTTCAGCCTCGGCGAAATTGCGAAATTTCTTTGCCGTTTTTTCCACAGCCAGAATATAGACTTGGCAACTGTGCTTTCCGAGCGAATTTGATCACGACCAATGAGGCCGAATTCGTATCTGTTCATAGTCATTTTCATTGGCGTAGCGCTGGTTTTTCCTTTGATCCCGCTCGCCCTGGCCTGGCTGTGGCGGCGAATCTTTCAACCTCCGAAACCAGGGCCGCAGAAAAACGCGATTTACGAATGCGGCGTCGAATCGATCGGCGAAGCACAAATCCAGTTCCGCTCGCAGTACTATTTGTACGCGATCATATTTCTCATATTTGATGTAGAAGCGATCTTTCTGGTGCCATTCGCGGTGGCTTTCACTGGCTTGCCTGTCGGTGCATTCGTCGCGATATTGGTTTTCCTATTGCTCCTGATTGAAGGGCTCGTTTGGGCTTGGAGTAAAGGGTGTTTGCAATGGGAACGATGAGGCGTTGAACGGCCAAGGCGTTAGAACGGAGCAATGAGCGAAGGAATCGACGAGGTCTTGCGCAGCAAACTGCAGCAACAAGGGGTTTGGGTAAGTTCGATGCAGGAGCTTTACAACTGGGGACGCAAGAATTCGATCTGGCCGCTCCAGTTCGGACTCGCTTGTTGCGCGATCGAGATGATCGCCACGGCAGCGTCGCGCTACGATATCGCGCGTTTTGGCGGAGAAGTTTTTCGGCCATCGCCGCGTCAGGCCGACCTGATGATTGTCGCAGGCACCGTGACCAAAAAAATGGCGCCACAGATCGTGCGTCTTTACAATCAAATGGCCGATCCGAAATACGTGATTGCCATGGGCGCGTGCGCCATTTCTGGCGGTCCGTTCAAGCAAGGCTACAATGTCCTCAAGGGAATCGACCGTTACATTCCAGTCGATGTCTATATTCCTGGTTGCCCGCCGCGTCCGGAAGCGCTGTTGCACGCATTCATGGAATTACAGCGCAAAATCGACGAGCAAAAGTTGAGCGGTGCGAACAAGGCCGCTCATCTCGATTCAGAGGAACCAAGCGAATTCCCAGTGCCCGCATTTGGAAAGCACGATCTCGAGCCACCAGCAAACCCCGACATTTTTCACCCGCCAAAACTCGAGCGCGTCTGACCGTGGAGTCGTTAGAGGAAATCAAAGCGCGTATCGAGGCCGGGGTGTCCGGAGCGAAGATCGATATCGTTACCAACGGCGGTCCATCACACCAGCATTCGCTAAGGGTCGACAATGAACACGCGCGCAATGTCGCGAAGTGGCTGCGTGACGACCCAGCGCTGCACATGGATTTTTGCTCCAATGTGACTGGCGTCGATTGGCTGGATCGCACCGTAAAGAAAACGGTGAAGGTGAAAAAAGTCGTCGATGGAGAAGAGAAAGAAGTCGATGAAACCACCGAAGAAAAAATTCCGGGTTACCTCGAAGCCGTTTATCACCTTTACTCGATGGCCCACAAACATGGCCCGGTTATCATTCGAATGCGAACGACTGACCGTGCAGAGAATGCCTGCCTGCCCTCGCTCACTCCGACCTGGCGGAGCGCGGAATTTCAAGAGCGCGAGATTTTTGATCTTTACGGAGTCCGATTCGACGGCCACCCCGACTTGCGCCGGATCTTGATGTGGGACGAGTTCGAGGATTATCCGATGCGCAAGGATTATCGGGAACCGGACGATTACGAATACGAACCGACTCCGCACGACGATGTGCTGGAGAAAGCGAAGGGATACTACCCGTCTCGACCACAAACCGATGGAGCGGAAGGCATCGTTGAAGGGTCGAAGCCGACATGAGCGCAACCGTTGAAACACTCGAAACAATGGAGCGACCGCCCGTCAGCATGGGCTCGCGGCTCGAGGGTGAGCTGCTCGAAGTGTCGATGGGACCGCAGCATCCTTCCACTCACGGCGTTTTCCGAATGAACGTTGCGCTTGAAGGCGAGATCGTGCGCAAGCTTCAGCCGGTCTTCGGATATCTGCATCGCAATCATGAAAAGATTGGTGAGAGCGCCAGCTATCTCGGGTCGATGCCTTACACCGATCGTCTCGATTACTTTTGCTCGATGACCAATAACTGGGCGTATGCGCTCAGCGTGGAAAAATTGGCCGGGATCGAAGTTCCCGAGCGCGCCGAATATCTTCGCGTTATTCTTGCAGAGCTGACGCGTCTCCAGAATCACGCGTCGCTGCTGGGGTTCTTGCTTAACGACATGGGGGCCTGGGGAACGCCGCTCATGTACGCGTTCCGCGAGCGTGAAAAAATTCTCGATCTGTTCGAATCGCTTTCGGGCTCGCGCATGATGTGCGACTACATGCGATTCGGTGGGTGCCGCGCTGATGCCAGTCCCGAGTGGCTCGCCTGCGCGAAGAAAATTGTCGACCGTTTCCCGCGGTTTGTTGACGAACTGGAACAATTGATCGTTGGCAATGAAGTTGTGATCGGCCGAACGCAGGACGTTGGGAAAGTCTCGCCCGAGCTGGCGATTAGCGCCGGTATCACCGGTCCGATGCTTCGCGCCTCTGGCGTGAATTATGATGTGCGAAAGGTTGACGGCTACGGATTCTATCCTCGCTTCAAATTCCGGATTCCGCTCGGCGAACACGGTGACACTTACGATCGGCTAATGATGCGCGTGTTGGAGATGGGCGAGAGCGTTGCAATTCTGAAGCAGGCATTCGACCAAATTCCTGCCGGCTCGATCATCAATCCGAAGGTGAAAATCCGAGCTTTTCGTCCCCCGATTGGCGAAGCTTATGGGCGCATTGAAGGTCCTAAAGGCGAGCTCGGCTTCTACTTGATCAGCGACGGCACACCGAACCCGTATCGCTATCGGGTGCGTCCTCCGAGTTTCATTAATCTGACGACTTTAGAAGATATGTGTCTTGGCCATACCGTTGCCGATGTGATGGTAATTCTCGGCAGCATCGATATTGTGATGGGAGAAGTGGATCGATGATCGGCACGGGCATACTCAAAGGAATGGCGGTTACGGCGCGCAACTTTGTCGGAAGTTATTTCGACAAGGAGCGGCTGATAACGGTGCAATACCCGGAAGAGCGGAATCCATTGCCGGAGAACTACCGGAATTTTCCGTTCCTTGTTTATGACGGGGACGATCCGCAAGCTGGGTTGCGGTGTGTGGCGTGCAAGATTTGTGAGAAGGAATGTCCGCCGCAATGCATTTACATCGTTAAAAGCGAAGACAAGAAACCCGATTACATGGGTAAACCGCAGTTTTACCCGAAGGTCTTCGACATCGATGTCTCTGTTTGCATGAGCTGTCAGATTTGCGTCGAAGTTTGCCCATTTGAGGCGATCAAGATGGACAAAGAGTTCGAGCTTAGCCGTCGCGAACGCTTCGACGCGTTGTTGATGCGCAGGGAGGATCTGGCGAAGTCCAACAACTATTATCGTCGAATATCGCCAACGGATGCGGCTGAGGTCGATGCGAAGCTGGCCGCTGCAGCTGAGGCTGCTGCAAAAAAGAAAGCGGCGGCGCCTGCAGCAACGAAACCTTCTATTCCGTTCGTGCCGCCCGCCTCAAACGAGCCGGCGCCAACTCGCGCTTCGTCATAGGCGGGGATCATCAATTCTCGCGGAATCACCTTGGGAAAAGCCCTGCTTTCAAGATTTGTTTTGACGTCCAACAAATAAAACGGCAAAGGCGCAATCAACAGAGGAATGAGGAAGATGAAAAAGACACTTCTATTCACGAATATCTTTGTCGTGGTCTTATCGCTGGGCTTGCTCTGGGCATGCCAAAGTACTGCCGTCGGCCCCAGCGAGGCATCTCAAAAGGAAAACCTCCTTGTGCGAGCTGGATTCAGAGCGAAAACT
>JBKPLX010000187.1:0-21429 GCA_046731855.1 Verrucomicrobiota bacterium
ATGCGGTAGCAAGCTCTTCGCAGACGCGCCACACGGGCTTTGCAGTTTGTGTCTTTTTAAGACTGCTCTTGGACCGCTCGTGGAAGAATTTGTAGCCGCGGGCGATGACTGCGGCTCCTTGAAATCCGCACAAATCCTAAGCGAATTCGGCGACTACGAGTTGGTGGAGGAGATTGGCCGGGGCGGTCAGGGTGTGGTTTATCGTGCGCACCAGAAAAGTCTGAATCGCACCGTCGCATTAAAAGTAATTAGCCTTGGTCAATGGGCGAGTAAAGCCCATGTAAAACGCTTTCGCCGCGAAGCGGAAGCGGCCGCCAGCCTGGAACATCCATACATCGTACCTATCCACGAAGTGGGCGAGCGCGACGGCTTCTGCTACTTCAGTATGAAGTTCGTCGAAGGAGGTCAGCTTGACGGCGTTGTTGAGCGCGAGCCGATATCGATCCGGCGCGCCGTGGAGCTTATCACGAAATTAGCCAGGACTGTGGATTATGCGCACAAGCACGGCGTCCTGCATCGCGACATTAAGCCGGGGAACATTCTGCTCGACCAACAAGGTGAACCGCATCTGACCGATTTTGGCCTGGCTCGATTAATGGAATCTGAAAGCACCGTAACGCGCACGCGGGAAGCGATGGGCACGCCCAGTTACATGGCACCAGAACAGGCCGCGGGTGACAACGCTCAGCTTACAGCTGCAACGGACGTGTACGGACTCGGCGCAGTCCTCTACCAACTGCTCACCGGTCATCCGCCCTTCGTCGGGGAAACAACCTACGAAACAATGCGCTTGCTCTTGGAGACCGAGCCTCGAAATCCGCGCCTGTCAAATCCAAAAATCGATCGCGATCTTTCCACCATTTGCCTGAAATGCTTGGAAAAAGATCCGAAGCGTCGATACCCATCCGCTCTATCGCTTGTGGAAGATTTGGAACACTGGCTCAGGCACGAACCAATCCAGGCCAAGCGAAGTGGAGTTTTCACGCGCGCGCGCAAATGGGTGCGACGGAATTCAGCTATCGCTGCGTTGATTGCATCGTTGGTTGTTTTGGCAGCGGTGATGGCATGGAATATTTGGGAAAGTGAGTTGTTTCATCCTGCGCCCGAAAAGAGCATCGCGGTTCTTCCCTTTGAAAACTTAAGTCCCGATCCCGAGAACGCCTATTTCGCGGACGGGGTACAAGACGAAATTCTAACCAGTCTTGGCCGGATCGCTGATCTAAAGGTCATTGGCCGCACCTCGGTAATGCAATACAAAAGCGGAGTCGCACGCGATTTGCGCAGGATCGCAAAGCAACTTGGGGTCGTGCATTTGGTTGAAGGAAGTGTCCAACGCGCTGGCAATCGTGTGCGGGTTAACGCGCAACTGCTCGACGGACGCACCGACCGCAGTTTATGGGGGCACACTTATGACGGCGATCTTACGGACTTTTTCGTGATCCAAAGTCAGATCGCAATAGCGATTGCCGACGCGCTTCACGCACAACTCTCGGCAAATGAGAAGAGCGAAATCGAGCTTCCCGCAACCAAGGACATCACTGCCTTCGATCTCTACATCCGAGCTAAACAGCTTTTCTTAACACCGGGCTTTTTAGTTAGCTCAAAACCGGTGTTGCTGCAGGCGGAGAAGCTGCTCAACGACGCAGTCGCGCGTGATCCATCGTTTTTCCGGGCATATTGCCAACTCGCCTTTGTTCATGACTCACTTTATTTCTATGGATTCGACCGCACACCGGCGCGTCTGGCCCTAGCGGAAGCAGCCGTCGAGACGGCTTCTCGCCTCCGTCCCGATGCAGGCGAGACGCACCTTGCGCGCGCGTGGAATCTTTACTGGGGACACCTCGATTACAACGGTGCTCTGGCTGAGTTGGAAGTTGCGCGCCGAACTTTGCCAGACAATCCGCGCCTATTGTCTCTTACCGGTTCAGTGCAGAGGCGTCAGGGTCACTGGGAAGAATCCACTCGAACATTTGAGCGCGCCGCTAATTTTGACCCCCGCAATTTTGGCGTACTACAGAACATTGAAGGAAATTATGCGACACTTGGGCGGTATGCTGAACAACAATTGTGGTTAGGCCGCATACTGGCTTTGGAACCGAACGACGCCGTTACGAAAGCAATACTTGCGGAGGTCGATTTTGCGTGGAGAGCCGATACCCGGCCGTTGCATCAAATAATCGATTCAGTTCGGGCCACAAATCCTGCTGCGATGCAAGATATTGATCCGTGGTGGCTCCTTTGTGCACTAGCCGAACGCGACGCGGCGGCAGCAACAGACGCCTTGATCGCAGCCGGCGGGAAGCCAATCGATCTCGGAAACGATGTTTTTTGTACTCGTCCATTTGTGGAAGGTGTTATCGCCCGAATGGCAGGGGATGATGACAAAGCGCGCTCTTCTTTCACGACAGCGCGTGCTGAGCAGGAAAAAATCGTGCAGGCCCAACCCGATTTTGGCCCGTCCTGGTCCGTGCTGGGCCTAATCGATGCCGCTCTTGGCCGCAAAGAAGAAGCGCTGCGCGAAGGCCGCCATGCGATTGCGCTTCTACCAGTGGCAAAAGATGCGCTCAGAGGTCCGGCGTTGGTCAAGTATCTGGCGATGATTGCTGCCTGGGTTGGTGACAAAGATCTCGCCTGTCAGCAGCTGGCCAGCGTCATTCGTCCTCCAAGCCCCGTCACCTATGGTCAATTGAAACTGATGCCCTTTTGGGATCCACTCCGCGGCACCCCGCGCTTCGAAAAAATCGTCGCGTCTCTCGCGCCGCAGGTTGTGAAAAAAAGCATGCCCGAGAAATTGATTGCGGTGCAACCCGCGGGTGTGCCGATCGCCGAAAAATCAATCGCGGTGCTTCCGTTTGGGAACCTGAGCAAGGAACCGGACAACGCTTATTTTGCTGATGGTATCCGGGCGCAAATCGCCGCGCGGCTGGCAAAAGTTCCGAACCTCCAAGTGGTATCCGGAAGTTCGATCCACCGTTACGAGCACGACGCCAAAAATGTCGCGCAGATTGCCGGAGAGCTCGGTGTCGCAAACCTCTTGCGCGGCGAAGTCCAAAAGGACGGCGACAAATTTCGGATCACGGCTCGTTTGATCGACGCATCGAAGAATACCGAGCTTTGGGGATGGTCTTATGAGTGCGCGTTTTCCAATGTCATCGGTACGCAGAACACGATCGTCCGTGAAATAGCTCGAGCCCTCAACATGCAGCTCACTCAAACGGAGGAAAGGGCGCTTAATGCAATCGTTACCTCGAATCCCCGGGCTTACCAAGCCTATCTGAAGGGACGTTACGTTTGGCTGCAACGGACGATCGACGCTTACGGCCAGGCGAAAGAATATTTCGAGCAGGCCATCGCCCTCGATCCAAACTACGCCCCAGCCTACGCGGGACTGGCCGATGCCTATCAATTCATTGCCGAGCATAATGTGCAGGAGCGGAAACAAAACTATGAGCGTGCGAAGGACGCCTGCCAGCAAGCATTGCGATTGGAGCCAAACCTGGCGGAGGCGCACGCATCCCTTGGTTTGGTCGCGATGAATTATGACTGGGACTGGGCCTTGGCGGAAAAGGAACTCCGCCGCGCACTTGCGCTGGACCCAAGCAATGCGCTTACCCACGACTGGTATGCCGAGTACCTGATGGCCGTTGGCAGAGCCGATCTGAGCTTGAGTCAGATCGACTATGCGCGTGAACTAGACCCGCTTTCGGCCATTATCAACACCGACGCCGGAAAGATGCTCTATTTCGCTCGCCGCTACGAGGAAGCCGAATCTCAATTAAGGGAGACGCTCCGCATGTTTCCGGATTTTTCGCTCGCCCACTACTGGCTGGGGCATCTCTACGCGACCCAGAAGCGTTGCGACGAAGCGATTCGTACGTTCAAAGAAAATTATCGGAGCCGTGGCGGCAGCTATGGTTGGGCATTGGGAGAAATGGCGTACGCCTATGGTGTGGCGGGAAGAAGGGCCGAAGCCGAGGGGATGCTAGCCGCATTAAAAAAACGTCTCGCGCCAGGATCGCACGCGGACGACTCGGGGCTGGCGTACGCTTACGTGGGCCTCGGCCAGAAAAATCAGGCGATCACTTATCTGGAGCAGGCGTGTAGCCTTCACCAAACCGCAATGACTTCGTTGAAATCGAACCCGTGGTACGATTCTCTGCGCTCTGAGCCGCGCTTTCTCGATTTAATGCGCCGCGTTCACCTGGCGCCGAAATAATTCACCACGGACGGCACGGATAACGCCGATAGAGTAGGGCGTCGGGGGGTTGCCGAACCCGGCGCGTCGAAGCGAGTACCCAGTTGTGGGATGTCTGTGTCAGACGCCAGTCAAGAACCCTTCTTCCGGTCCTCATCCGTGACATCAGGTGCTGCTAAAGCCATAGCTGGCAGCGAAGGCGCTTCGGCCGATTCAACAATTTACATGGCGAAGCCATTTTCCACGTAACCTCGCCCGGAATTTCGGACAGTACATCTGTGAACGGTTCGAAATGACTTCTCACAAGGAGAAATCAAGGAAGGCCACAACAAGCGACTGGAGCTGCTGAGAGAGGCATGAGTTCGATGTCACGACAGCGCCTTTACCAGTTGCGTCACAAGCACGCCGGGTTGTGCCATGACTGTAGTCGTCCCGTGGTTAATGGTGGTTTGTTTTGCAAGGTACACCGACGCGAGCGAAACCTGAGGAACAGGGAATGGCAGCACAGAATGTTTAAGCGAAAGATTCGGTACTTGAAAGCTGAAAGCTACAAATTTAAAGGTTCGCGAATGTAGAGAACCAATATTTCTCAAACTCCGACGCAGCTGACCGGGGTCAGTGACCCCGGTTACAACACACCGGTCTTCTCAGCTTCCCGCTTTCGCGGCGTTCATTTCGTTGATTTTTCTATGCAGCGTGCGGCGGCTGATGCCTAGCTTTTTGGCTGCGGCGGTCACGTTGCCATTCGTCGCTGCGAGCGCCTGGGCGATCAATTTTTTTTCCGTCTCGTGCAGATCGAGCGGACTCGTTTTTTCACCGAAAGCTTGAGTTGAAACTCCACCCGGCAATTTTGCCCTGGCTGCCTGCCGCACGGCCATTGGCAGATCGCGCAAGGTGATCTTCGGCCCAGTGGCCATTACGACTCCGTGTTCTATCGCAGTGCGGAGCTCGCGAACGTTGCCCGGCCAGTCGTAGGCCAGGAGCGCATCTGTCGCATCGGATGTAAGATCGATAAGAGGCTTGTCGTTTGTCTGGCAGAAGTGCCGCAAGAATCCGCGTACCAAAATCGGGATGTCTTCCTTTCGTTCGCGCAACGGCGGCATCGTGATACGTACCACATTGAGGCGGAAATAAAGATCATCGCGGAATTTTCCTTCGCGCACCAACTGTTCGAGATTTTTGTTCGTAGCCGCAATGATCCGCACATCCGCGTGCAACGTTTGATTGCCGCCAACACGCTCAAACGCGCGATCCTCACTCATGACGCGCAGCAGTTTGACCTGAGTGCTTGAATCAATCTCAGCCACTTCGTCGAGGAAAATCGTGCCGCCGTTAGCCTGCTCGAACCGGCCGATGCGCCGTTCGTATGCACCTGTGAACGCGCCTTTTTCGTGACCGAACAACTCGCTCTCCAGAAGTTGTGGAGAAAGCGCCGCGCAGTGCACCGCCACAAATTTCGCTTTGTTGCGCCGGCTCAAATTATGAATGGCGTGTGCAGCCAATTCCTTGCCTGTTCCGCTCTCGCCTTCGATCAGAACATTGGCTGACGAGGGCGCAACCTGGCGAATCGTGTCCAGCACTTCATGCAAGGCGGCCGAGTCTCCCCAGATGTTCTCGAGGCCGTAACGTTCATCCACTTGCTCTCGGAGCGAGCGATTTTCCTGCTCGAGCTTGCGACCTTGCACGGCGCGGGCGATCAGCAATTCAACTTTGTCGAGATTGAGCGGCTTGGTCACAAAATCGTAAGCGCCACGTTTCATCGCTTCCACGGCGACATCCACCGAGCCATAGGCCGTCATCATGATGCAGGCCGGCGGGCGCGGCATTTTCAACGCGCGATCGATCAAGGTCATTCCATCTTCGCTGCCGAGACGCAGGTCGGTGAGAAGCACATCGATCTGCTCGCGATCTAGTACATTGATCGCGCCCGCAATATCGGGAGCGACATAGACATCATATTCGTTCTCAAGCAAACTTCGCAACCCGTCACGAGTGTGCTTCTCATCATCAACAATGAGGACGATTGGTTGTACGTTCATTGGCGGTGCTGGATACCAGATGCTAGATGCTGGATTTTTTCTCCAGTATCAAGTATGGGGCACTGCAACGAAACTCCAAAGAACGGTCAACTGCCACGGCCAAAGAAATATAGCTATGTAGAGGAAATGATGTATCCTCGCCGCCGGTGCATCAGCGAATTCTCCAGGGTCTGATATCCATCCTTCTCGCTGGTGGCCCAACCGCTTTCGCTGCTGACGAGTCCACGAACACGGGCGACGACTGGAAACTTTCTGACCACGAAAAAAACGTTACGATCTACAGCCGCCTGCGTCCGGGTTCGCCGCTCAAAGAGTTCAAAGCTATCGGCCCCATTGACGCGCCGACCAATGCCGTCTCCGCAGTGATCGACGATTTCCAAAACTATCCGAAGTTCATGCCGTACATGACGGAGTGCCGGCTAATCAGACGGGATGGCGATTCAATCGTTGGATATCAGAGGCTTTCGCCAAAAGTTTGTGCGGACCGCGATTACACATTACGCGTCTGGAAGAAATCATGGCCCGGCACTGATGGTTTAGTTTTCGCCAGTCATTGGTCGCCTGCAAATGAACTGGGGCCACCAGAAAAGAAAGGCGTTGTGCGCGTGAAACTTTGCGAGGGTAAATGGCTGCTCGAACCAGATGGCGCAACCAAAACTCGCGCCACCTATTTTATTTACACCGACACCGGTGGTTTTATCCCGTCTTTCGTTGCCAATCGGATTAGCTTGACGGGGATCACGAAACTCTTCTCAGCCCTGCGCAAGCAGGTTAAAGATCCAAAATACGCGGTTTCGATGCCTGGGGGTACACCAACAACTGGACAAACGAGTGCTGGGAAAAATGAGCAAGCACGAATCGCGACTGACGAAAAAAACAAGAAACCCGAATGACGAACGATCGCTATTCGAGCTGCGCCGTTCGTGACTGATTCGGATTTCGTAATTCGCTTTTCACCATTTCTGTTAAATTTCGCGCGATGAAAACCAAGTGTTTCCTGTTTGTAATTGGCGCCATTTTTGTAACGACCACGCTTGACCTGCCTGCTGCCAAACCCGCAGCAGAAACTCCTAAGAAACCTGTTTCAACCAAATATCAGGGAGTGACTGTGGACGATCCGTATCAATGGCTCGAAAAAGATGATGAGCCCGACGTGAAAACTTGGTCGGATGCGCAGAATCAACGAACCAGGCAGTATCTCGATCAGTTGCCGGACCGGGGGGCAATCGAAAAGCAATTGACCGAATGGTATGCAAAAACTTCGCCCAGTTATTCGTCGCTTGTCTCGCGGCCCGGATTGTTGTTCGTGATGAAATTCCAGCCACCAAAGCAACAGCCTTTACTAGTCACCCTCACATCGGCTGACGACCTAAAATCTGAGAAGGTCGTTCTCGACCCAAACGTGCTGGACACCAAAGGCACGACCGCGATCGATTGGTTTGTACCGTCATGGGATGGCAAATATGTCGCGGTGTCGCTTTCCCAAGGTGGAAGTGAAGACGGCACTCTTCACTTTTACGAGACCGCCACTGGCAAAGCGCTGCCGGACGCGATTGCGCACGTGCAGTATCCGACTGCGGGCGGCAGCGCAGCATGGAACGCCGACGGCACTGGGATCTATTACACACGGTTTCCCAGAAAAGGTGAGCGGCCCGAAGCTGATCTGAACTTTTATCAGCAGGTCTATTTCCACAAGCTGGGCACTCCAGACACCAAGGATACGTACTCCATCGGAAAAGACTTTCCCCGAATCGCAGAGATCGTTTTGGAAGGTTCGCCCGACGGCCGGTACATTCTCGCAACCGTCGGGAATGGCGATGGCGGCGATTTTGCCCATTACCTGCTCGGGACAGAAGAATCCGCCTCAGGCGGGTGGAAGCAGATCACAAAATTCAGCGATCAAATCAAGGCAGCCCGTCTAGGACGCGATAACGCGCTTTATCTTCTTTCGCGCGACGCCGCGCCACGCGGGAAAGTTCTCCGTCTGCCGCTTGAGACGCCGGAATTAAGCAAAGCTGTTGAGATCGTTCCAACTGCAGAGGCGGTTATTCAGCAAATCGTTCCCGCAGTCGACGCCTTGTTCGTTGGTGATTTGCTTGGTGGTCCATCTCAAATTCGCCGCTTTGACCTGGACGGCAAAGGCGAAACAAACATCCCGATTCCAAAAATATCTGCGGTGCAGGAAATGGTTACTCTCGAGGACGGTTCCCTTCTGTTTCGCGACCAGAGTTACACCGAACCGGCAACCTGGTTCCATTGTCCGAAGGAAAAAACCGAGCCTGCGAAAACGGCGCTGCGCAGCACGTCGCCCGTCTCATTTGCCGATATCGAAGTCGCACGCGAATTCGCAACCTCAAAGGACGGTACGAAGGTTCCGCTCAACATCATTTTCCGCAAAGGAATGAAACGGGACGGGCAAAACCCGACATTGCTTTACGGCTACGGTGGCTACGGAATCAGCATGTCCCCGAATTTTGAATTTACGCGCCGGCTTTGGTTTGATCACGGCTGCGTTTATGTGGTGGCGAATATTCGAGGCGGGGGCGAGTTCGGTGAAGACTGGCACAAGGCCGGCAATCTCACAAAAAAGCAAAACGTGTTCGACGACTTCGCCGCTGCGGCCGAATACCTCATTAAACAGCAATACACGTGTCCGGAGAAACTAGCGATCATGGGTGGAAGCAATGGTGGCCTTCTGATGGGAGCAATGATCACTCAGCATCCTGATTTAATGAGGGCGGTTGTCTCCCAAGTGGGAATTTACGATATGTTGCGCGTGGAGCTTGCCCCGAATGGTGCATTCAACGTAACCGAATTCGGCACCGTAAAAGACCCGGATCAATTCAAGGCTCTTTATGCGTATTCCCCGTACCATCACGTTTTGAATGGAGCGAAATATCCTTCCATTCTGATGATGACCGGCGCGAACGACGGGCGAGTTGCGCCATATCATTCGCGCAAAATGGTCGCCCGCCTGGATGAAGCGAACAAGTCTCAGAATCCGATTCTATTGCGGACGAGCTCCAGTGCTGGTCACGGTATTGGCACCGCCCTGAATGAGCGCATCAAACAATTGGCCGACATGTACGCGTTTTTGTTTGCGCAATTGGGAATGACGAACGAGTCCGGGTGATTCGTGATCTGTTACCGCCTCGGGCGCGTTAAAACTGAGTCGCAATCTGCCGATTTAACCTTGTAGCCTCGCCATCGTGCGAAGAAGACTGCTGATCTATTCCGCGGCAGTTGCCATTTTGTTTCTGATTGCAGCCGGAACGGGCGCAGCCGTCTTTCTTAGCCCGCTCCTGACGCACTACATCGAGAGCGACACATTTCGCGCAGCCATGGAAAATGAAACGGCGAAAGGCTTGCATTTCCCCCAGTGCCGCTATTTGCCAATCCGACGTACCGGTCCGTTCACCGCGCAAACCGAAAGTTTCGAGGCACGAGATGGAAAGAAAGCGATGAAATCACTCAATGCTCAGGGGATCACGGCAACGTTTAATCCACTGGGCGTGTTTGTGCGGCAGTGGAGATTCACCGACGTGCGCGTGCAATCAGGCGACGTCGAGATCCAAATTTACAAGGCAAACCCCGAAGCAGTGGCACCCAAGCCATGGTTCGCCATTTTTTTGCCTGCCAGAGTGTATTTGAAAAGAATTGAAACGCCACAGGCCAATGTGACCTGGCGATTTCGCGGCGAGCAGGCCGGATTTTTCGGTACCCACCTGCTGATTACGCCTGACGGCCTCGACTTTGAATACGTTGCTACCGGCGGCAGACTAAAGGTGGCTTTGCTTCCCGATCAGGATCTCCGCCGCGCGCATCTTCTCATCACAAAAACGTTGCTCACGCTTTACGATATCGATCTGGCATCAAATTCGAGCAGCGGTGAAAGCATTCACGCCCAGGCAAGGGCCGGCATCGGCACGGATAAGAGCATCGATTTGAGAGCGACCTTCAATCAAGTCCCCATTCACTCCTGGCTACCTGATGAATGGAAAAACCATTTGAGGGGCGGCGCATCTGGCGATCTTCATTGGAGCGGAGTGGACCCGAAGCTGAAAAACTCTTCCGGCGAAGGCTCGGTGGGCGTCAGTGACGGACGGATCGACAATCTTCCCGTTCTGGAAAAGCTCGCTGAGCTTGCACAGAAGAAATCATTCGAACACTTGGCGCTCAATGATTGTTCGCTCAGCTTTCGGTGGAAGTATCCGAAGATTGACGTCGAGAACATTGCCATCGAAGAGAAAGGAAAATTCCGGATCGAGGGAGAAATGTCGATCGATCAACGTCGTCTGGGCGGCATGATCAGACTTGGTCTTACCCGCGAATATCTCGATTGGCTGCCGAATTCTGAGGAGGTCTTTAGTCGCAAGCAGGGCGGCTATCTATGGACCAATGTGCGCCTGTTCGGAACAATCGATGATCCCGGGCAGGATCTGAGTCCGCGCATTATCGAACTATTCAAACAATCGCCGGGCGCCTATCTCCGCCTGCTCTTTCGTCAGTTCGAAGGATGGTTAAAAAAAGGATTTGGCGGCGATTAACAGCGTCTTGTACAGATTCAGGACGCGACAGGTTCTTGAAGCTGCGCCTTGTTTTCTCCTGCTTCCAACATTCGAATGCGCTTGTCGACGTATGGCAACCGAATCGTGAGCGTGAGACCTTCGCCCTGGTTGCTCTCGATTGAGAGTTCCCCGCCGTGCTCACGCACAATGCGACGAACGATCAACAACCCTAATCCAGTGCCAGTCGGTTTGGTTGTGAAATAAGGCTCGAATACGTGGCCCAAGTTTTCCGCCGACATACCGCCGCCCGAATCAACGAAACTGACAATGAC
The DNA here is from genome assembly GCA_046731855.1 of Verrucomicrobiota bacterium. Lineage (GTDB taxonomy): Bacteria > Verrucomicrobiota > Verrucomicrobiia > Chthoniobacterales > UBA10450 > Udaeobacter. Next base: position 11,075 of record JBKPLX010000187.1, read on the forward strand.
ATATGTGTCGTCCAAGTCGGTGCGAATGCGTAAGACGCCATGACGTTTCATAGCTTCGACGCTGTTTTTGATCACGTTGTAAAATGCCTGCTTCATCTGGTCACGATCCAGTTGAAGCAAAGGCAGATCCGCGCGTAGCTCTTGTTCGACGATCATGTCGCGGTCTTGAATTTCAGGAGTGAAAAAACGTACCGCTTCCTCAACGATTGTGTTTACATTTTCCGGATGGAGCCGTGGATGCGACGGCCGAATCGCCCGCAGGAATTGCGTGACAATGGAATCGAGCCGTCGGACTTCGGAACGGGCGACATCAATCGATTGTTGAAGTTCTGCCTTTGCATTGTGATTCAGTTCCTGAGCTTTGCGCTCCATCAATTGTAAGTGGATGTGCAGCGAGTTGAGCGGATTGCCAATTTCGTGCGCCACTCCTGCCGCCAGCAACGTAAGCGCATTCAAGCGCTCCGATTCGATGGTTTGCTGCGCTGTGCGTCGGCTCTCGGTAATATCGCGCAGGATCATGACGTGCCCCACCTGTTGCCCTGTAGCCGGGATCGTCGATCCCGGCCGGGCGGAATCACCGATTCCGTCTATAGGATCCCGTGATTCGATCATCAACGGCACAATGTAAAAATTGATGAAGCGATTCTCCGGATAAAAAATTTCCATGTCACGACTGAGCGGTCCACCGCTTTGGATAAGCGAGCCCCAATCGAGGCCACGAACACGTTCGTCGAGCCGTTTCCCGATGGCGTCTGCCGCCTCCAAGCCAAACAATTTGCAGGCCGCATCGTTCAAATAAGTGACCCGAGCTTTTGAATCGGTCACAATGATGCCTTCATGGATCGCATTGAAAACGGTTTCCAGAAAACCTTTTTCCTGGGCCAGGCGGAGGAAGTAATTTTGAACTTCTTCTGGCCCAATGCGCCCGAGTCGCTCGATTAGTTTTTCAAGAAAACCGGCCTTCATGACTTCGTTACCGTTAGATCGTTGAAACGTTAAATCGTTAAAACGGAGAAGTTCTTACTGATTTAACTTCGAAAACTTTCGCGAGCAGGCGATTCAACCAATTCAACTTTTTCCAGCACGGGCCGCACTTCGACAGTCAGCATTTCTACGCGCAGATAATTCAGTACAACCGGCGCAAGGATCAAGCCAGGGATACCCATCAGACGCTCGCCGATGATCAGCGCGATCAAGGTCAGCCAAACCGGGTTCCGAATCCGGTCTCCGATGATTTTGCTGTTTAGAAAGTATTCCAGCTTGTGAATCAGAACCAGAAAGACGAGCGCGAAAATCGCCAGCTTCAAGGACACTGTCAAAGCGACAAAGACAATGATTGTATTGCTTATCAGGTTGCCGACGATTGGCACAAGTCCGCACAGAAATGTGACTGCAATGAGTAATGCCGCGTGTGGCATTCCAACTGCGATGAGGAAGATCGCTGTCAATCCTGTATTAATTAATGATATCGTGATCTGCGCGCCCATGACCGTGGCGAAGCTGCGATAGAAATCGCGGAATCGCGTTGAAACTTTATCGCAGCAAATGGAGTAGAGATTGTTCTTCACGCGATGAGTGCCGCGGTATGGATCGAGACCAGTTTTAATAAAGAGGCTCCCGGCTGCAACGATTCCGAGTATGCAGAAAGCCAGCACCGCTGTCGCGCTTTTGGCAAAATTAGCGACGTTCCGCAGATAATTCGCTTCCTGTCCAAGGGTGTCGATGACCACTTGCCTGAGACTTTCAAAATCGCTAAACGGTAACTCAATTTGGCGCTTCTGGGCCCAGGCGCTGGCTGAAGGAATCGAGGTATCAGCAACGTTCGGCAACGCCAGAACAGCCGCACGGGTGAGAAAGACTGCCCCCGCGGCAATGCCCGCCACAACAACGCCAAATAGGATCAAAGCGAGCCATTTTCTTTTCGTGAGAAAATAAAGCTGGCGCAACGCAAAGTAGGAAAACAGAACGACAAGCAGCGGGGCACCCAGATGGAGAAGCCCTGCAAGAATGATTGTGGCAGCGAGGACGACGTAGGAAAGCCGCGTGGGGGTGATCATGGGTGGCTTGGTTCCTCAAATGTAGCGCAACCGTCCCGTTCGCCATAGGACGAATCCGCCGTTGCGGACTTGCACCGGAAAATCGCAAGACCTAACCGCGTCATCGATCAGCCGGGGTCGCCGACCAGCGACAGCTACGCGGCCTGTCCGGTTTCTTTTTCCGCGCGCTCTTTCAGCGCAGCCTTGCGCGAAAGCTTTACGCGGCCTTTGTCGTCGATCCCGATGCACTTGACCCAGATGATGTCGCCAACCTTGGCGACGTCTTCTGTTCGTTTCACGCGAAAATCCGCAAGCTCGGAAATGTGTACAAGTCCATCTTTACCCGGGAAAACTTCCACAAACGCGCCGAATTCCTTCGTCGAGACTACGCGCCCCTGATATGTCTGGCCGATCTCAATCTCACGCGTCATGCCGCCGATGATTTCCTTCGCCCGCGCCATGCTTTCGCCACTGGTCGCGTAAATGTGCACCGAGCCATCGTCTTCAATGTTAATTTCAGCGCCAGTCTCCGCGACAATGCCCTTGATGGTCTTGCCGCCAGGGCCGATCAGCGCTCCAATTTTCTCGGGATTAATTTTAATGGTCTCAATCCGTGGTGCGTACTTCGACAACTCTGCCCGCGGTTTGTCCAGCGCGCTGCCCATGATACCGAGAATTTTCGTACGCGCCTCCTTTGCGCGTTGGATCGCCTCTCCCATGATCTTGTGGCTAATGCCAGGGAGTTTCAGATCCAACTGAAAACCGGTGACACCCGCGTCCGTTCCGCAGAGCTTGAAATCCATATCGCCAAAATGATCCTCGGAACCGATGATGTCGGTTAGCAATTCGTAACGTTTTAATTGACGATCATCTCCAACCTCCGTGACCAACCCGACGGAGATTCCAGCAACCGGCGTCTTGACCGGCACACCAGCATCCATGAGTGCAAGCGTTCCGGCGCACACGCTTGCCATGGAGGTCGAGCCATTTGATTCCATGATCTCGCTCGAGATCCGAATCGCATAACGAAAGTCATTTTCATTCGGAACAACCGGTTCCAGCGAGCGCTCCGCCAGCGCGCCATGGCCAATCTCGCGCCGACCTGGGCCGCCTGTCCGCCCCGTTTCGCCCACGCTAAATGGCGGAAAATTGTAGTGTAGAATGAACCGCTTCGATTGTTCGCCCCCGCCGTAGGCATCAAGCATCTGCGCCTCCTCGATGGGCGCCAGCGTAGCGAGAGCAACCGCCTGGGTTTCTCCGCGCTGAAATATGGCCGAACCGTGCGCGCGCGGCAGAACGCTTACTTCGCAACTGATCGGTCGCAAATCTTGATAGCCGCGACCATCGACGCGTTTCTGTTTTTCCAGAATGCTGACGCGAAACGCCTTTTTCTGGACGTAATCGAATGCTTGAGAGATCGCAAAAGGATCGGCTTCTGGATTTTTTTCCAGGATCGCCGTCTTCACTTCTTCGCGCAAAGCATCGACCGCCTTAGCGCGCGCCACTTTGCCTTCGGTGTAAAGCGCCCCTACGATCCTGTCGCCCGCAACACGGTAAGCGATATCGAGCAGCTCCTGATTCACCTGAAGCAACTGCGGCTCGCGTTTGGGCTTGCCCAACATCGTCGCCAGTTCTTTTTGAACGCGAATCATCTCGCGCGCATGCTCGTGCGCAAACTCGAGCGCTTTGATAAACTCGGTTTCCGGCAGTTCGCCGGCTGAGCCCTCGATCATGATTACATCGTTTTCGGTGCCGACATAAACAAGATCGAGATCGCTCTCGGCGCGTTGCGTGTGCGTCGGATTGGCAACGAATTCGCCTTTCACTCGACCGACCCGCACAGCGCCGATTGGGCCGGCAAATGGAATATCGGAAACGCACAGCGCAGCGGATGCGCCGTTCATGGCCAGAATGTCGGGATCATTCTCACCGTCGGCGCTGAGCAAAATCGAGATGATTTGCGTGTCGTAAAAGTATCCCTTTGGAAAGAGCGGCCGTAGCGGCCGATCGATCATACGCGAAGTGAGCGTTTCTTTTTCCGCGGGACGACCTTCGCGCTTGAAGTAGCCGCCCGGAAATTTTCCAACTGCCGCCGCTTTCTCGCGATAATCGACCGTCAGCGGAAAATAATCCTGGCCTTCTTTGATATTTGTAGCCGAGACGGCACTGGCGAGCACCATGGTGTCGCCGCATGTGACAACAACTGCGCCGTCGGCGAGTCTGGCGATTTTGCCGGTTTCGATTGAGATGGGAGTGGCCCCAATTTGGGCCGTGACCTTCTGTTGCATTTTTACTTTTCCTGGATGTGCGATTCCAGGCCGGTCACCCTGACTGTAGGTTTTAAACCCGCACGATGATCGCTCGCCACGGCGAGCTCCACGATCCGAAACTAAAACCTAAAATCCAAGGTGATCACTGCACCTGGAACTGCTGATTATTTTCTGTTCTTAATTTAATTACGGCTTCGAGCAGCTCAAACATTGGACGCGAACGTGGGGCCGGCGTTATTTGCGCAAGTTCAGTTTGTCGATCAGTTTTTTATAACGATCGGATTTTGTTTTGCTCAAATAATCGAGCAGACTCCGGCGTTGCGCGACCATTTTAAGCAAGCCGCGCCGCGAAGAATGATCTTTCCGGTTGGTCTTAAGGTGCTCAGTCAAATGCTCGATCCGGCGGGTGAGAAGTGCGACTTGCACATCCGCGCTGCCGGTATCTTTCTCATGCAATTGGAACTCCTTGAGACTCAACGTTTGGTTGCTCTCTGCCATAACGAAGGCGCTAATTTAGACGAAGACCGCGGTTTGGCAACCCATGCGCTGAAGCGTCGCGCGGCGGCATCTGTGTCATTCGTATGCCGCATCTGTTTCGCGTTTGCCATCGTACCACAAGCGTAGCCTCGCGCGCGACCGTGCCATGCGGGGGCCGCCGACGATCATAATGAACAGGGTGCCAAGAATTTCTTTGGCTGAATACATGCGCAACTTCCGGCCAGATGTTAGAACCGGTTCTCGCAGCACCTTGAAACGGCCAAGTTTTCTTAGCGCTAGGCTAAAATAAACTTCTTCTCCGGCAAAGTATTGCTCATCGAAACCGCCAGTTGCCTCGAAATTACGCCGTGTAGTGAAAAGAAATGCGCCTGCGCCAAGGTTGAGGCCAAAATAAAGGGTGCAAAACGCACGTAGGAAAATGCGGCTCCAGAGCGGGATGAATCCATCCATCACCCCGCGCGCACTGCCGCCGGCGTAACCCGCTTCGAGAGCGGCCATCGCTTCGGTAACGTGAGTCCGGTTTATCCGCGTATCGGCGTCGACGAAAAACAGGTATTCGCCCCCTGCAGCTCGGGCTCCGGCGTTTCTAGCAGCAGCGATTTGGCGTCGATTAATCGAGACGACCCGCGCACCAGCTTGCTCCGCGATTTCCGGCGTCGCATCCGTCGATGCATCATCAGCCACGATGATTTCGAACGGCTGCGCCGCACCAGCGGCCGCAGCGCGAATCGCTGCGAGGGTCAAGGACAGCTCTGCTTCTTCGTTGTACGCGGGAACGATAAATGAGATCATTTATTTTCCTACTGCCCGGGATTCGCTGCCGTCGTGTTGATCACAGAGGAGATTGTAGGGCGTTTTCTGTGAAACGCCGAACTAATTAAATTGGCGTCCGCCGCGGCGGACGCCCTACAAATCGAAAATCCGATGGATCGCTTGACTCGACGTCTTCAAGATCGAGATAGGAAATGTGTTTGCCCGGGTGTTTGTAATTCTGATGGTGACCTGGTCGTTACTTTCGGGCTGCGCAGAGACAGAACAGGCAGAGTCTAATGCTGTCCTTCGCCAATCGGAGAGCGACCACGAGGTCCACGGCGAAGTGGGCGTGTTGTACGGCCACACTGCGAGATAAGGCTCAGGCCACTTACCGCAGATACAACAACCGCAAATTTCTACCTCGTCTTCGCGTAGAGCAGTGAGTCGAGAAGCTTTCCGTCCTTAGTAACGTTGTTTCTGAGCCGGCCTTCGAAAACGAAACCGGCCTTTTCCAGCACACGAGCGGAAGCTGGATTGTTCGCAAACGCCTCGGCATAAATTCGGCGAAGCGGGAAATTTTCGAAACAAAAATCGGTGAAAGCCGCGACCGCCTCAGTCATGATGCCGCGTCCCCAGAACTCCTCGCCAAGCCAGTAACCCAATCCTGCGGTGCGTCGATTCACGTCTTCCTTGGGGTGAATACCAATTCCACCCGCAGCTACACCCTCAACCTCGACGCAAAGTTTCGTTGTGGGCTGTTCGCTTATCGCTCGTTGCAAGAATTCTTGCGCGTCTTGGCTAGTGTACGGATGTGGAAAAAGATCGCGCAGTGCGAACCAGACTTTTCGATTGTTCGCATGCTTCACGAGCGACTCTGCATCATCCAGTCGCCACGGCCGAATCGTGCATCGCTCCAAAACGAGCTGCATCGATTATTTGGCGTCGAATTTGATACCCGCCTTCTGGACTTCGCCATAAGGCAAGAGCCAGACAAGCGATTCATCGTGAAGATCGACAACCTGAATCCGGTTGCCCCACGGATCGTGAAAATCGCAGCGAAACGGCGGCTCCAATTTCAGTTTATATTTTTCTTTAAGCTTCTTTTGAACTTCTGCCAGCTGCGCTTCATCGCGCACCATGATCCCGAAATGGCGAAGGTTTGCCGGTTGCACTTTTTCCACTTCGAAAATTGCGAGGAACTGATGTTCGCCCAATTTGAAAAAGGCATCCCCTTCGCCGCCTCTCATCTGTTCGAGATTGAAAACGTCCTTGTAAAATGTCACGGCCTCCTCGATGTCGCCCACCTCGATGGCTACATGATTGCATCCATAAACTTGCACGCTCATGTTTCAGCCTACCCTCAAAAATGAAAGTGCGCCCTGCACTTTTTTAGGCTAATCACTCGCGCTGTCATGTTGAGCGAAGCGAAACATCTCTGACTATTGCCTTCGTGGGCGCCGATAAAAAAATGACCCAAGATTCTTCGCTCCGCTCAGAATGACATCATGAGACGCTTTGCAGGCCAAACTGAGCGATCGAATCCAAACTTCGTTGATTCATGCGCGATGTGATTCCAGCGGGGACCCAAAAACGCTCCGGTTCCGAGTTAACGTTAATCGTTGCCTTGAGCGCTGTAGCCCTCCTGGTCCATCTCCTGACAAACGGACGTTACGGTTATTTTCGTGATGAGCTCTACTATATCGCCTGTGGTCAACATCTCGCCTTCGGATATGTCGACCAACCCCCGTTGTCGATCCTGCTGCTGCGGCTGAGCGAAGTTGTACTCGGCAACTCATTGTTTGCGATTCGTCTTCTCCCGGCGTTAGGAGGCGCGGCGACGGTTGCAATCACAGGATTGATCGCGCTCGAACTGGGCGGACGGGCGTGGGCAGTTGCGCTCGCCTGCGCGGGCTCACTCTGTGCGCTGTTCAATTTGGCTGTCGGCAATTTTTTCTCAATGAACGCGTTTGAGCCGCTGTTCTGGATGGGATGCGTGTATCTGCTGGTCCGGATTATCAACGGCGCCTCGCCGACCCTTTGGCTTTGGTTGGGCGTTTTAGTGGGACTCGGCCTCGAAAACAAACATTCCACCGCGTTCTTCGCCGTCGGCATTTTCATCGCGCTGCTGCTCACACCGGAGCGCCGTCATTTCGCTGAGAAATGGATCTGGTTCGGTGGCCTGATCGCGTTTGCCGTCGCCTTACCGAACATTCTATGGCAGCTGCGAAATCATTGGGCGACGTACGAGCTGCTGACCAACATCGCTCGCAGCAATAAAAACGTCGCCCTGAGCCCGGCACAATTCATCGTGCAGCAGGTTGTTTTCATGAATCCTGGGACGCTTCCGCTATGGCTTGCTGGATTAATTTGGTTGTTTGGTTCGCGCGACGGTCGGCGCTATATCGCGCTAGGAATCATATACCTGGCTACACTCGCGGAGTTCATCATTCTGCACGGCAAAAGCTACTATCTCGCCCCCGCGTATCCCATGCTCTTTGCCGCGGGAGGGGTGGCCGTGGAGCGTATTTTTGCTAACCGGTTGAAATGGTTCAAATCGGGATTGCTCGCGCTTATCCTCGCCACTGGCGTGCTACTTGCCCCACTGGTGGTGCCGATTTTGCCACCCGGCAAACTCGTCGCCTACATGCGAGCCATTGGGCTGCAGCTGCCGCGCACTGAAACGTCGCATACGGCTCCGTTGCCACAGATTTTCGCAGATCAATTTGGGTGGCAAGAAATGGTTGCATCCGTCGGGCATGTTTATAATCACCTGCGTCCCGAAGATAAGAAACGCGCTGTCATCTTCTGCCAAAACTACGGCGAAGCCGGAGCGATCGATTTCTTTGGTCCCAAGTTCGGGTTGCCACCGGCGATTTCTGGACATCAGAATTATTTTCTCTGGGGACCGCGTGATTGGACCGGCGAAGTTGCTTTGGTCCTGGACACGCGAGACGACAATGAGAGCGAGCAATTCGCTTCAGTTGAAGACTTGGGCCAAATCGTGAGCAGCCCCTGGGCGATGCCTTTTGAACGACGGACTCATATTTATCTCTGCCACGATTTGAAAGCGAACGTGCGAGAGCTCTGGCCGCAGGTAAAGAAGTGGCGGTAACGCTTCCGAGTTAATCGCAAACCGTCTTTTCCTCGGCGCCCGAATTGCGGATTTCGAATTTAGCGCAAGGGCTCACTTCGCTGCGGGGTCGTGGCCCGTACTCGTTGTGGCAACGGCGATATCAAATTTTTTTGAATCCACGCGCGGTCCTGGACGCATCTCACTTCAAAAATCGTACCACACACCAGATGACCACGACTTCACTCATTCCAGATCAGACGATGCAAACGTCGGCCGGAAACGGATCAGCTCCTTTAATTCGGCTCACCGATGTCAGAAAGATTTTCCTTACCGACGAGGTGGAAACACACGCGGTTTCCGGAGTTCATCTCGACATCCACGACGGCGAATATGTTTCCATCGCCGGCCCCTCAGGCTGCGGCAAGACGACCTTGTTGTCGATCCTGGGGCTGCTCGATACGCCTTCGGCCGGAAGTTATGCGCTAAAGGGCACAGAGGTCGCAAACCTCTCGTTTGCTGATCGGGCGCGCATTCGCAATCGCGAGATCGGTTTTATCTTCCAGAGTTTTAATTTAATCGGCGATCTGACAGTTTATGAAAACGTCGAGCTGCCGCTTACATATCGCGGATTGAGCGCGATCGAGCGTAAAACGGCTGTCATTGCCGCGCTTGAGCGTGTGGGCATGGCACATCGCGCCAAACACTTGCCCGGTCAGCTCTCCGGCGGACAACAGCAGCGCGTCGCTGTTGCCCGGGCACTTGCCGGTAAACCAGCGATTCTGCTTGCCGACGAACCGACCGGAAACCTCGACTCGCGGAACGGTGAAGCGGTGATGGATCTGCTAAAGGAGTTGCACGTCGGTGGTGCAACGATTTGCATGGTTACGCACGACGAACGTTTCGCCGGCCACGCTGAACGCGCAGTGCATTTGCTTGATGGCCAAGTCGTGCAGGACCGACTTGCTGCCTGAGTGTCCGGCGGTCAGACTTCCTGGTGGAATGTTAATCGCGAACCGTCTTCATCCCCTGTCGCACGATCCGGTCGATCAATTGCGCGTACCGCAAACCGGTTTTCCCCGCTGAAAGCGCAAAGTCTTCATCGCTGGCGAGAATTGGATTTGGGTTCGCCTCGATGAAATAAACCTTGTTGTCTGGCGCCAACCGCAGGTCGATGCGCGCATAGCCATCGATAGTGAGGAGACGATAAATGCGTTTGCACGTCTCCTCGATGTGGCTAACGAGCTGCGGATCGAGGTCTTCGGCAAACTGATTCTCCAATCCCCAGCGTTTGCGGTACTCCTCGTCCCATTTCGCCTTGAAGGTGGCAATCTTTGGTTCGTTAGGCGGCACTTCGCGAAAGACCAACTCGCGGATGGGAAGCACAGTAAGCCGCACATTCCCCATGAGGCTCACATAGAGTTCACGCCCCTCGATGTATTCCTCGGTGATCGCGTCGCTGCTATATTTCTCGTGAATAAAAGCGACGCGCTCCCGGAACTGTTCGTCGTTAGCAACGAACGAGGCCTGCGAAATTCCATAAGATGCTTCTTCTTTCACCGGCTTTACCAAGATTGGGAACTTGAGCTGTTTCGGTCGTGCAATCCGTTGGCCGCGCGGGATGACGACGAAATGAGGAACATGAATACCGTGATAATGCAGGATTTTTTTCGAAATGCCTTTGTGCTTGCAAAGGGTAAGACCGGTCGAGCCGCATCCAGTGAAGGC
>JBKPLX010000188.1:0-10916 GCA_046731855.1 Verrucomicrobiota bacterium
TCGCGCAAAAGTTGTCGACTCGTCAACGACTGGAGTTGTTTTTGAAGATCTGCGCCGCGGTGGAGTTTGCGCATCGGAATCTGGTTGTTCATCGCGACATCAAACCCAGCAACATTCTGGCGAACGCGGAAGGTGAGCCGAAGCTGCTCGATTTTGGGATCGCCAAGATTCTGGCGAAAGAGGAAGAGGCGGCGCAATCGAGTATCGAGGCAGATCAGCGTCTGACACCTGTTTGCGCTTCGCCCGAACAGGCGAATGGAGATCCGGTAACAGTCGCGACCGATATTTACTCGTTAGGCGCTTTGCTCTATCAAATGTTGAGCGACCAAAAGCCGCACCGGTTTTCCACTTTTCGTCCCAGCCGGGAGGAACTGGCTTCAGTGATAGGTGAGCAAGTTCCGCCACCGCCCAGCGCGGTTGCTTCTGATGCGCAAACCGCCCGGCTGTTGCGCGGTGATCTCGACGCGATCGTCCTTTTCGCGATGCGCAAGGAACCCGAAATGCGTTATGCGACAATAGCGGATTTCGCCGACGATATTCGCCGCCATCTCGAGGGAAAGCCGGTTGTCGCGCGTCGTCCTACTCTTGCTTATCGCGCCAGGTGTCTGGTCAAGCGAAATGAATCACGTCTCATCGCGGGCGCGGCTGTCGTGATTGTGCTGACCGGAGTTCTGTTTGCGTTTTGGGCTCGATCTCAACAAAATTCCCGTGAGGCGGCGGGCGGAGTTAGTGCGCTAGCTCCGGTTATTCGCAAAAGTATCGCTGTTCTGCCTTTTCAAAACCTAAGCAGCGATCCGGACAACGCTTACTTCGCCGATGGGATCCAACAAGAAGTCCTGACGCGCCTCACCAAGATCGGGGATTTGAAAGTGATTTCGCGCACTTCGACGAAGGGATATCAGAGCCAACCGGGCAATCTTGCTGAGATCGCAAGGCAGCTTGGCGTCGCGAACGTCCTTGAGGGCAGCGTCCAGAAGGCAGGTAATCAGGTGAGAGTCAATGTTCACCTGGTTAACGTGCAAAGCGGCTCGCAGCTGTGGGCCGAGACGTATGATCGACTATTAAGTGATATCTTTAACGTCGAGACCGAAATCGCTAAAGGAATCGCGGAGTCCTTGCAAGCGAAGCTGACCGGCCGCGAGGAGCAAGCGTTGGCTGCCAAGCCGACAAACAACTCGGAAGCTTACGATGCCTATTTGCGCGGGCTCGTTTTTGAAGAAGGCAGCAACTATTCGAGTGATGCCGTGTTCAAAGCTATCGATTTTTACAATCTGGCGGTGCGGCTTGACCCGAATTTTGCGCTCGCATGGGCACGACTTTCTGGGCTGCACGCGCTTCTTTACTCCAACCGCCGCGACACAACTACCGCTCGGCGCGATGCGGCCAAGGAAGCTTTAGAAAATGCACAGAAACTGCAACCGGACTCGCCCGAAACCGTGCTTTTCACCGGCTATTATCAATATTGGGTGCTGCACGATTACGGACTGGCCAAAGCCACCTTTGGACGAGTCAGCAAGATGTTGCCAGGCAACAGCGAGGTCTTATATGCCCTCGGCGCAATTGCGCGAAAAGAAGGACACTGGGATGAAAGCGTTGGCTATTGGGAACGCGGCCTCGCGCTCAATCCACGGAATACAGCGTTATTGACGGAAGTGGCATTTACATACGCCGCGCTTCGACAATTCTCGAAAGCGGAAAAACTCTATGATCGGGCACTGGATATTGTCCCTAACGATTTGTCTCTAATGGCATTGAAAGCCAGCATCTATCAGGCCGAAGGTAATCTGCAAGAAGCCGCTAAATCGCTCGCGCAGGTGAATACACAAACGAGTTCGGATGTGGCTGTTCGAGTTAAGCTGGCGCAATTGAGGTTTGAACAAAAGCCTGAGGCCAACCGATGGGTGCAGACCCGACAAGCTCGACTGCCATTTACCGCGGGGATTGAGAGGGGCAGCAAGCAAGTGGGGATAGCATTGGCTCACCACGTAGCTGGCGACACCGCATCAGCACGAGCTGAGGCTGAAGAAGCGCGCAACACGCTTGAGTCGCTCAAGAAGGATCAACCAGACAACGCCTTCATTGCGGCAGCGCTGGCAGTCGCTTACGCCGTACTTGGCGAGAAGGACTCAGCCCTCGACGAAGCGCAGCGTGCGATCATGCTTGTGCCGAGTAGTAAAGATCGGCTATCAGGACCCGGCTTCGACGAGAACCTGGCGCTCGTCGAGATGATACTTGGCGAGAACAATCGTGCGATCGCAACTCTCACGCGATTATTACAAACGCCCTATGGTGGCTGGCTTTACAGCCCAACGCCCATCACGCCGGCACTTTTAAGGCTCGATCCAATGTGGGATGCTTTACGCGGCGATCCGGCTTTTCAAAAACTCTATCAAGAAAAAGAGCCATGAACGCCGAACGCCAAAGATCGCGACCTCTGCCGCGGTCAACGACCCGTCTAAGGCGGGCTACAGTGTTCGGCTCATGCGCTTCCAAGTCAGGCGATTGCTGCCTTTTCGGCCCTGCGTCAGCGTAGGCGCTGTTGAAAGAGTTAACGTGTCTTGTTTAGGTCGAGTTGGGCGTCCCGATGCTGATCGGTGCCTACTCAGTTCTCAAACGAACAGAGTTTTAGGTGATGGATGACTTCGTTCTCCGACACGATTGAGAACGGACCGCAATAAGAGAGATAACCCTTGGCATCTAAAGCCAGGAGCTTTGGGTCGCCTCCGAAGGGATCCTCAGTTGGGATGCGAACACGATTGGGCGCGGCAATGTTAACCGACATAAAACCAATAGGATGATACGCAATGAAACCAAATGCGTTTTCTCCGAAAGGATAGCCGACAACCTTGTCGGTCGACGACGGTTTCCCAGATTTGCAGTTCCCAAACACCAATAATTTTTCCGACAGCGTCTAAATTCTCCTTCTCTGTTGATGAACGTTATGAGTTTCTGCGTTGAAGGATACCGGGACCGTTGCCCCAAGTCTTCGAAAATTTGCAGCAGAATGAGCCGGTTTCCGGCCCGTTGTTGCATTAAGGGGTATGAAATCATTCTATTTTGCAAAAACGAAACTCCTGCTTGTGCCGGCGGCAATCATTCTGGTTGCCCTGGCAATATCCACCTCAATATCTGCGCAAAACATTACCACCTTTGACGCGCCGGGTGCGGGTACAGACGCCTTTCAGGGCACCTATGCCACCAACATCGACCCCTCTGGTACGATCCTGGGGTTCAGCCGTGACACGAACAACGCGCGGCACGGTTTCACCCGCTCCAAAGATGGCAGTTTTACCATCTTCGACGCACCGGGCGCAGGCACGGGTAACTTTCAGGGGACGCGCGCCTACGGCACAACGCCGAGTGGAATCATTACCGGATTCTTCATTGACTCAGCCGATGCGACCCACGGATATGTCCGCTCCAATCACGGGGTCATTACCGTTTTCGACGCGCCAGGCGCAGGTACGGGGCCATTTCCAGAAGGCACGTTTGTCACCAGCCCCCTCGCAATCAACCCGAACGGGGCGATCACGGGATATTACAATGATCCGGCTATCGTGGGCCACGGTTTCCTTCGCGATAAGAACGGCAACTTCACCACGTTCGACGCTCCGGGTGCGGGCACGGAAGCCGGTGAGGGTACCTTTCCCTTCGCAATCAGCCCGGTTGGGGAGATTACAGGATTCTACTTTGACGCGGCCCTCGCGAGCCACGGTTTCCTGTTGGATAAGAATGGCGTCATCACCACATATGATGTTCCGGGCTCTGGCACAGGCGTCGGCCAAGGTACCTACGGCGGTGGCTTCACTCCGAATGGGAGCATCATGGGAAACTACGTCGACGCCGACGATGTGAGTCACGGTTTCGTGATGGACAGGCGGACTGGCACCTTTACCACGTTCGACGCCCCGGGCGCGGGCACGGGCCCATTGCAGGGTACCTACCCTTTTGGAATCAACACTGCTGGAGCGATCTCAGGATGGTACGTTGACGCATCAGATGTGAGCCACGGGTTCGTGCGCGATAGGCGCGGCGCGATTATTGAGTTCGACGTTCCGGGCGCTGGCACTGGCCCCGGCCAGGGTCCAAACGTCTATGGCATCGCGCCGAACGGGGCAGTAACCGGATTTTATTTCGATGCGGATTACGTCGTCCACGGCTTCGTGCGAGAGGGGGAAAGGGCCGGCTTGGACTTGCGTCAATTTCGCGACCAATAACGCCGGACAATCAGAGTTCGCTACATAAGCGCCATAGTCTTCCTGAATCATCAACAACGAAAAACTGGGACCGGCACTGAGCCCGATAGACGTGTAAAAGCGGTCATCGGGCGGTCCGGTCCAAACAGCGCACGAAGAAAAACTCCAGTTTTAATCCGGTTGTGGTGCGAAGCGCTGTAGAGACGCGACAAGACATCGACGCGCGGGGCGATGAGCTCTGGCTGGACGCCTCCGCACGAGATGCATTAGGCTTTGCCGTTATGGCAAGGGTTCGCACCGAGAGGCCCATGCCGGACCCCGCGGCGCGGTTGACTCCGCAGCTTGTGCGCGAGGCGAATCATGCCGAGCGCAACGACGCCGCTGCGATCAGCGAAATGATGCCGGAAGTTTACGAAGACTTGCGTCGTCTGGCCGAGACTTTTCTGCGGGGCGAGCGGACCGCTCATACTCTTCAGCGAACGGCGCTCGTGCACGAGGCTTTTCTTCGCCTGATTGGGGAGCAGAATCTTGTCTGGCAAAATCGTAGTCATTTTATCGGAATCTTCGCGCGGGTGATGCGGCAGACCCTGACTAACTACGCGGTCGCGCGACACCGTTTGAAACGCGGCGGCTCGGATCCTTTGGGACTGACTCTCGAATTTTACGACAGCCGGAAAATTGATGTGACTGCGCTCGACCAGGCGTTGCGGGCGCTGGAAGCTTTAGACCAGCGACAGGCGCGCATCGTCGAACTGCGGTTTTTCGCCGGGCTGACGGTCGAGGAAACAGCCGAGTTACTGGAAATTTCGCCTGCCACAGTGAAGCGCGACTGGACCCTGGCGAAAATTTGGCTTCGGCGAGAACTATCTGCGAATTAGGAACCCAAATTCTCCGTGGCCACAAAAACTACGCGATTCGGACAAGGCAACACCGATCCGCAACGCTGGGATCGCTTGAAAACCATTCTGGGCGAAGCGTTGGAACAAAACTCTTCCGCGGCCCGGATTGCCTGGGTGGAGCAACGCTGCGGTCAAGATACGGATTTGCTCGAAGAAGCCGAGTCGCTCCTGGCCGAAGCGGAAGCGCTTCTCAAGGAGCGTACCGACAGTTTCGAAGATTGCGCTCAGAACGCAGCCTTCACTTTCTGGCAGGAGGGACCGCCGCGCGGCGGAGAGCGCGTGGGCGCGTATGTCATTGTCCGTGAACTTGGCCGCGGCGGAATGGGTACAGTTTTTCTGGCGGAGCGCGCTGATGGTCAATTTGAGAAACAAGTCGCGATCAAGATACTGAATCGAGGCGCCGACACGGCTGAGATCCTGCGTCGTTTCCGAGCGGAACGCCAGATCCTGGCCAAACTTGATCATCCAAATATCGCGCGGCTACTCGATGCGGGCACAACGGACGATGGTCTGCCCTACTTCATCATGGACTACATCGTCGGCGCACCAGTGACTCGCTTTGCAGTCGCGCAAAAGCTGTCGACGCGTCAACGACTGGAGTTGTTTTTGAAGATCTGCGCCGCGGTTGAATTTGCGCATCGGAACCTGGTTGTTCATCGCGACATCAAGCCGAGCAACATTCTGGCCAACGCTGAAGGGGAGCCGAAGCTGCTCGATTTCGGAATCGCCAAGCTCCTGGCGAAAGACGAAGACGCGGCACAATTGACTGCCGAGGCACAACAGCACCTGACACCGATTTGCGCTTCGCCCGAACAGGCGAAGGGAGATCCGATAACAGTCGCCACTGATATTTACTCGTTAGGCGCGTTGCTCTATGAAATGTTGAGCGACCAAAAGCCCCACCGGTTTTCCACTGCCCGTCCCACGCGTGAGGAACTGGTCCTGGTCGTAGGTGAGCAAGTTCCGCCGCCGCCCAGTGCGGTTGCTTCTGATGCGCAAACTGCACGGCTGTTGCGCGGTGATCTCGACGCGATCGTCCTGTTCGCGATGCACAAGGAACCCGGGATGCGTTATGGCACAGTAGCGGATTTCGCTGATGATATTCGCCGCCATCTCGCCCGAGAGCCGGTTGTCGCGCGTCACCCTACTCTTGGTTATCGCGTGAAGTGTCTGGTCAGGCGAAATGGATCACGCCTCGTGGCGAGCGCGGCTGTCGTGATCGTGCTGGCCGGAGTTCTATTCGCGTTTTGGGCTCGATCTCAACAAAGTGCCCGTGAGGCGGCGAGCATGCGGGCGCGGGGAGTCAGTGCGCCAGCCTCGGATAGGCGGAAAAGTATCGCAGTCCTGCCCTTCGAAAGTCTGGGTGACAATAACTCTCCGTCATATTTTGCCGATGGTGTTCAGGACAATATTCTGACCGATCTCGGCAAAGTGGGAGAGCTGAAGGTCATCAGCCGCAGTGGTGTCGCACCCTACCGGGGCAAGAATAGAAACATGAAGCAGATCGGGCGCGACCTGGGCGTTGCGAACGTGCTGGAGGGAAGCGTGCAGATTTCGGGCGATCGCGTGCGGATTAACGCGCAGCTCATCGATACCCAGACGGACGCCCAGATTTGGGCGGAGCAATATGATCGCAAATTGGAGGACATCTTCACGCTCCAAAGTGAGCTCGCGCAGACGATTGCAGCCCAACTCAAAGCAACCCTCTCCACCGGCGAAAAGGCCGAGATTTGGAAGCAACCCACACAGGATTTGCAAGCCTATGATTTTTATCTCCGCGCCCGCGCCGCTTTCCGTGGTGAAGGTGGACCTATGTCGCGCGACAGTTGGAACGTAGCGATCACTCTTCTCAACAGGGCGATCGCTCGCGACCCAAAGTTCACTCTCGCCTATTGCATGCTCAATGAGGTTTACGTCTTACAATACCGTTTTGGAGAGGGTCATTCGCCCCAGCATCTCGCTGCCGCGAAAGATGCAGCGGAGACAGCCCTGCGGCTCGAACCAAATCGCGAAGAAGCGCGCCTGGCTCTTGCTCGATACTATTATCACGGGTTGAGCGACTACCGCCGGACGGAGCAGGAATTATCGAGTATCCCTTCTTCCGCGTCTCATGAAGTTGAGTTCTTTACTCTGGCTTCACTGGTGGAACGCCGTTTGGGGCAATTTGAGGCATCGATTCGCAACGGCGAAAAAGCGGTTGAGCTTGATCCTCAGAATGGGTCGCTCGCTACCAGTCTCGTCCAGACGTATTCCGGGTTGAGACGGTTCCGCGATTCCGAGCGCGTTGCGAACGCAGCCATTGCGCGCCTGCGTGGAGCAAAACCGCGACTTTTGTTGGTGAAGAACGAAGTGGCACTCGGGATGGGGAATGTAAAAGAAGCGCATGCCGCCCTCGACTCAATCCAGGATAAGGATGATATGGATTATCAGGCCGCGCGACTCTGGCTCTACTTAATAGAAAGAGATTACAGTGGAGCCGAAGCCTTCGCCGCGAAGGCGACCGACGAGACAAAGAGAATGCCGGATTTCTGGCTCACCCTGGCAGCAATTGCTCATGCGGCAGGTAAACCAGATGAGGAGCGTCAAGCCAATGCGGAGGCGAAGCGCTCGGCACTACTTGCGCTCGGGCCGCGGCCAGATGACCCCAACCACCTTGGTCAACTAGCAGTCGCCGAGGCTGGGCTCGGCCAAAACGAAGAGGCACTCCGTCACGCGCGTCAGGCAGCCGATATACTGCTGGCGAGAGTGGATGCTGTGGCCGGTCCCATGTGCGAGATGCGGCTCGCACAAGTACTAGCTATGACGGGAGATCGTGATGGCGCTTTCGACAAGTTAGGCAAATTGGTGAAACTGCCGTTTGGTCTGAACCACGGCGATTTGAAATTGAATCCCATGTGGGATGACCTTCGGGACGATCCCCGCTTCGATCGTATCCTGGCGGAGTCTGCGTCGCCCCTGGCGACCGACGGCTAGCGCTACCGTTCAGAATCCATTCGTTAGGTGGCTGATTGGCGGTCGACTTAGTTGAGCGTTGATCCGCTATAACTACGAGACGTTGTAGAGAAGTGAGAGTTATGGCCGCGGTCAGCGCCCGCGGCTACAGGCTTTGCGGTCGCCGCGGCGACCGCCACTACAACGCGCAGCTTGCAATAGTCGAAGCCGACTGCTTCGCTCTCACTAATGAGCAAATCGTATCTCCTTTGGGCGGTCATTGGGATGATCGGCTACTCCGTGACCGCAGCGCTGGTTAAGCTCGCCACCCAGAGCGGCCGGTTCTCCAGCTACTTCGTTCTTATGATTTCCTCCGCGATGGTGGTGGCGACCTCAACCACGATCACCATCCTCCGCGGAGACATGAAAACATTCTCCCGAGACAATCTTGCCAGTACCGACGGCATGCTGGTGCTCGGCGCGGGCCTGGCTCTGGTAATTGCGGTTGTCTTTTATTTCCTCGCGTTATCCCAAGGGCCGACCAGCGTCGTCGTTCCGATCTATGGCATGTTCATCGTTGGCGGCGCCGTGCTCGGACTGGTTTTCCTTCACGAACCGCTCACGTTGCGCAAAGCTCTTGGTATCCTGCTCGCCGCCGTAAGCATTTATCTTATCGCAGGCCACCCGGCGCAGTGAAGCGTCCGAGCTAGAGCATTGGTTATCGCCAGTGATGTGAACGCCAGTAACCGGGCCGGCCGTAGAACCGGTGGCCACGATAATACCCAAACCGCGGCCCATAATAGCGATAAGCCGGCGCAACGACTACGCCAACCACCGGAGGTGGAGCGTATATGATGGGGCGCGGCGGCGGCGCGTAACTGTAATTTTGGGGAGCACTGTAAGGCTCCACTATCTCGGTACCCGCATTCGAGCGCAGAGCAGACCCAAACCCAAATGCGAACACAGCCAATGCTATTACAATAGGTGTTTTCCACATGATCGATTGTCCCTCCTGTTGTTTCGCGGATTGAACACAACAACAATTGCAAAGTTGCCTGGGAATCGGCGCGAGTTGTATCGACGGTCGCTACGATGCCGCAGTGAGGGATAGCGGGTACAACTCCCGAATCGCAGGCGATACGCCTGCCGCTACAGTTTTTGCGGTCGCCGAGGCGACCGCTGCTACAGGCAAATTGCTTTGATTGTTACCTAACAAGCTATCGGGAGTTACAGGTTATCCCACGTTACAAGTCACGCGCGTTAAACGTGTCGCCTTGGCTGACATCGCCAGTGTCGTAGCCGCGCCGGAACCAGCGGACGCGCTGCTCAGAAGTGCCGTGTGTGAATGAGTCGGGCACGACGTAACCGCGCGAGCTGCGTTGGAGTCTGTCGTCGCCAACCGCGGCAGCCGCGCGCATCGCTTCTTCGATATCGCCATCTTCCACAACGCGCTTGACCCGGTCGGCGTAACGGGCCCAAACGCCGGCCAGAAAATCTGCCTGCAGCTCGAGCCGGACAGAGAGCCGATTGTAATCAGATTCACTGACCCGACTGCGCAACGCCTGAATGCGATCGGTAATACCGAGCAGGTTTTGCACGTGATGTCCAACCTCGTGAGCGATGACGTAGGCCTGCGCGAAATCGCCGCCTGCACCCAGCCGTTGCTGAAGTAACCGGTAAAAACCGAGGTCGATGTAAACGCGCCGATCGTCCGGACAATAGAACGGACCGCTCGCGCCACTGGCAAACCCGCAACCGGATCGAATCTCGTCCGTGAAGAGCACGAGCTTCGGTTCTTCGTACTGCCGGCCCATTTGCCGGAAGATTGTGTGCCAGGCGTCTTCGGTATCCGCGAGTACGACAGCGACGAACTTCGATGCGTCATCGCGCTGCCCCTGGCTGTCGAACTGCCCAGGTTGCGATAATTGCGCTTGCTGCTGCGAATCAAACAGCGCCTGAGGATCGCCGCCGAGAAGGAGATAAAGAACGATGAGAACGACGCCGCCAATTCCGCCGCCTACGACAAGGCGCCGGCCGCCGCCGCCGGATCCGCGAACGTCTTCAACGTTCTCGCTTTCTCTTCGTCCTTGCCAGAGCATCTGTCTCGCATCGTGACGCAATTCGCTCGCGTTTACAATCCAAATGGGCCAGTGATAACCGGAGAAGTTGGGACGGTTCATAGAGCCGTGGCTACAGGTTTTCGCGGCTGACATCAGCCTGAGGGACGGACCACACAATCCCCCAGGCGACACGTCCGCCACAGGATGGACTCGCCGTGGTGAGCCTTCCTCTACAGGATTATTTGATTTTTGCGAGAATGCCTTCCATCTCGTCCCTGGGGAACGCGCGCATTATGTGGGTCCTGACGCTCCCATTGAACCGATCTTAAGGGCGAAAGCGCTCATGGTCTCGTCGTCGGGCGCGTCGAGCAATACCACCACATCGTATGCGCCCATCGTCCAGAAAGCCTTGACAATCTTCATGCCCATTTTCTCGGCTTCGGCCATCGCGGCCTCGGATCGTTGGACGGTGTCCTTGACGTTGCGGATGCCCTGGTCGGTGAACTGAACAAGACTGACATACATAGCCATGGTTATGAGCCCCTTTGTTGAAGTGAGTACGCGCAGGAGATTATCGCAGGTGAAGTGTGAGCAAAAGCAATGACGAACGGCAAATCAGAAGCCGCAGTCGCCGCCAGCGGCTACACCACCTCGATACCCGGCATTGTGAACTCGATCGCTTTGAGTTCCGCGGCAAGTGTCTTTGCCTGCTCGGCTGTGAGTTCGACTAGCGGCGGCCGCACCCTCCTCCATTCCAAATCGTTTCTGTAGATTGCAATGGCCTGTTTCAATGCCGCGATCATGGACGGAAATTCTCCGCTGCTGAACAC
>JBKPLX010000189.1:0-8289 GCA_046731855.1 Verrucomicrobiota bacterium
AAAGCCACCCAAACCTATGAAGTCACTAATTCTTCGACCCAGCTCCCGTAGAAAATTGTTCCACGGTGTGAGCGCCATTTTATTCGTCAGCCTGCTATCGCCGGTGTGTTCGGTGGCCCTGGCCCAACAAGCCCAATCGCAGGAGATGACTACGACAACAACCTCAGACACGGAACAGGCTCCTAAGCTACCTAATGACCAATTGGATTCGTTGGTTGCACCGATCGCTCTTTACTCGGATCCGCTGCTGGCTCAAACGCTCGCTGCTTCCACTTATCCACTCGAAGTCATCCAGCTCCAGCAGTGGATGGCTAAGAACCCAGACTTGAAAGACAAAGCGCTAGCAGATGCGGTGTCAAAGCAGCCGTGGGACCCAAGCATCCAGGGACTGGTAGCTTATCCGGACGTGGTTACGCGCATGGCGGACAATATTCAATGGACGACGGACTTGGGAAATGCATTCCTGGCGCAGCAATCTGATGTGATGGACGCAGTTCAGCGCATGCGTGCAAAAGCCCAGGGCACTGGGAATCTAAAGACCAGTGCGCAGCAGGTTGTACAAACCGAGACAGTCGCGAGTGGCAAGCAGGTAATCGAAATTCAGCAAGCGAACCCCGACGTTGTCTATGTGCCCTCCTACGATCCGACTGTGGTGTATGGAGCTGCTCCCCCCGCCTATCCTTACTATCCCTATACCTATCCCGGCTACGTGCCCGGGACTGCTTTAGCATGGGGTGCGGGAATTGCTTTGGGTGCCGCCGCCTGGGGCGCCTGGGGCGGCAACTGGGGCAATTGCGATTGGAACGGCGGCAACGTCAAGATCAATAACACTAACAATTTCAATCGTAACAATAATTTCAACCGCAACGTCAGCCGCCAGGGGGGTAACTGGCAGCACAATCCGCAAAACCGAGGCAACGTACCCTACGGGAACAGGCAAACGGCCAACAAGTTCGGTCAGGGCGGTCGTGGCCAAGGCGGCGCTGGCACACGACCTGGCGGTGGCGGTGCTGGCACACGACCGGGTGGTGGCGGCGCTGGAACACGACCCGGTGGTGGCGGCGCTGGAACACGGCCCGGCGGCGGTGGGGCAGGAGCTCGTCCCGGTGGTGGAGGCGCAGGAACACGACCCGGTGGCGGTGGAGCAGGAGCTCGTCCCGGTGGCGGTGGAGCAGGAGCTCGTCCCGGTGGTGGAGGCGCAGGAGCGAGACCATCCACGCGCCCAGGCGGCAGTACTGGTAGAAACCAGGTCGGTAACCGTAGCGCGTCATCGCGACCTAGCGCATCTCGTGGCGGAGGATTTGGCGGCGGTAGCGGAAACTATGCGCGAGCCAGCAGCAATAGAGGTGGCCGTAGCATGGGGGGCGGCGGAATGAGCCGTGGCGGTGGCGGTGGACGCGGCGGCGGTGGAGGCCGTGGCGGCGGCGGTGGAGGCCGGAGGTAGGCGATCGATGGAGAAAACACTATGAACACAAAGCGAAACACCATGGCATCACCGAAAATGATCGTGCTCGTCGCAGCGACACTCATAACAAGCTTGCTCGTATTGACGACAGCCGCTGCGCCGGAGAAGAAGGAGCGGGCTGCGAAACAAGAAGCCCAAGGAACGCCCCAACCGGGGCAAAAGCAATTCGACACGCCGAAACAGGCTGCTGACGCTCTGATTCAGGTCGCAGCGAATTTCGACGTCGCAGCCGCTAAGGAAATTCTCGGCCCGGACGGCGAGGATATTATCAGTTCTGAAGATCCGGTGATGGACAAAAATCGCGCGACCGCGTTTGCAAACAAGGCAAAGGAAAAGAGCTCTATCGAGATAGCCAAGAAAAACCCGAATGAGGCCATTCTTCTGGTGGGTAACGACGATTTTCCGCTTCCCATTCCGATCGTGAAGCAAAAAGGGAAATGGTTTTTTGATACCAAAGTAGGCCGTGAGGAAATATTAAATCGGCGTGTTGGTGCCAACGAACTGAACACCATTGAGATTTGCCGTGGTTTTGTCGATGCACAACACGAGTACGCCATGGACAAGCACGATGATTCGAAGGTAAATCAGTACGCACAACATATCCTCAGCACGCCTGGGAAACATGATGGTCTGGCTTGGCAGAATCCGGACGGCACCTGGGGAGGCCCGGTCGGTGAAGAAGTCGCCAAGGCATTGCAAGAAGGCTACAAGGCGGAACGAGGTACACCTTATCACGGCTACTACTTCAAGGTGCTGAAAGGACAGGGACCTGATGCCCCCATGGGAGAGATGGACTTCGTGGTTGGCGGCGCCATGATCGGCGGATTCGGCCTTGCAGCTGCGCCCGCCGAGTATCGAGTGACCGGAGTGCAGACGTTCATCGTTGGCCCCGACGGAGTCGTCTATGAGAAGGATCTCGGGCCCGATACATTGAAGACCTTTCAGAGCATGGACCGATACAACCCCGACAAAACCTGGAAAGTAACTGAGGATGACGTGGAAGACGACTCACAAAACCAGGAAGCTGACTCCCCACAATAGGAGCGGCCAATAATTGACCTTCAAACTTTGCCGCGCGACACCAGATCGTTGTTACTGCAATTGATGTTGGATCTTTAACCATCTTTCGAGTTTTCTGTTTATCGCGGCGTCGAGTTACGTGCTTGCCGGATAGCGGACACGCGATCGTTACTTTTTCGTCCGCCCAGGCGCTCCATTTCGCGTTTCTCCGGGCTCGATCCTAATGATGCAGGTGTCATGGTGTCGGTCTTAATGAGATTCATCCGGTTGCTTGACTCAAGTGGCCACGCACATTTCTGAAATTTTTCGGCGACGGTTTGCCGATCTTCTCCTGTTCTGCGTCACCTCGGCGGAATTGGTGATCCTGTTTTTACTGACTCCTACCTTCACGATCACTGATTGGATCTACGTCCTGCAACACTTGATCGTTCTTGGGATCGCTCTTACACGGCGCTATCCGAAGGTCAGGGATTACTCCGTCGCTTCCAGCGTGGCGGTCGGGGTGGCTTATGTTTATCCTTATGCTCAAGTCATTTATCTGCGCTGGTCGCCTGGCTATGTGGCATCGCCCGCAGCCGGGTTAGTCTTGGTAACGCTCGCGGCTGGTCTTAGTCTTGTTAGTCTTCTCACCATGGGGAGACTCTTCGGGGTCCGTCCTGCTTTGAGAGGTTTGGTGACGAGCGGACCCTACAGATTCGTCCGCCACCCGATGTATCTCTCGTACATACTTGCAGATATCGGGTACAATCTACAGGAATGGAATTCCGTCACGCTTCTTCTCGTATCGGTGGGTTGGGCATCTCTCGCCTACCGCATCCGCGCCGAGGAAGGGGTACTCTCTCAACATGCTGAATGGCCAGCCTACATCGCCTCGGTGCGATACCGGCTTTTCCCCGGTATTTGGTGAAAGCGCTGGGAGGCAGACTTGATATTACAAAAAGGCACAGCATTGCGTTGCATCAAAAAGACATTGACTACGCCAACGCTGATCTAAATCATTGGCGGAAATCCACCAATTAGATGTCAACCACGATGAGGTTTTTGTTATTGATCACTTTTGTCTCTGGCCTGCTCGTTCTCGAGCAACCATTTATCCTTGCTGAAGTTTTTACCGAGGGCGTGCGGGTGTCGCCGGACACGGTGACGCTGAAAACCGGCGAATATGTTTGGGAACCCGAGCGCGCGCCGGAAGGACCTTTACTAATCGTAGCCAGCATTCCTGAGCAGGTTGCATATGTATATCGTAACGGTATCCGTATCGCACGATCGAGTGTCAGCACCGGACGGCCGGGTCATACTACGCCAACAGGTGTGTTTACGATCCTGGAAAAGGAGGTGCATCATACGTCAAGCATCTACAAAGGTGCAGAGATGCCTTACATGGAGCGAGTGACCTGGGGCGGAATTGCGCTGCATGCAGGCGATTTGCCGGGTTATCCAGACTCGCATGGCTGCGTCCGCCTGCCGCTGGAATTCTCCAAATTGCTCTTCGGCGTCACCATGAAAGGTGCGACAGTAATTATTGCCGATCAGCATTCAGCGCCTGCCGAAACAGTGCATCCTGGTCTATTCTTCGCGCAGGGCGGCCAAGAGAGTGAGCCGGAAGCTGCGGGGCAATTTGAATGGAATCCTGACAAGTCTTCCAGCGGTCCAGTCTCCTTGGTTGTTAGCAGTGCAGACAAGACGGTCTATGTCTATCGTAATGGTGTGGAAATCGGCCGGGCCGGGATTCCAAACGCCCAGGTTGTTTCGCCTCTGAACGATCGGATTTTCAGCGCGCTAAGCGGAGCAGATGCGGACGGACATCTGCGTTGGATGGAAGTGACATCCGCTGGAAAAGAAGGATCAAGCCAGGGTCTGTTTTTGGCGGCGCAGAAGAGCGGGCTTCCAACAGCGTTCCTAACTGATGCGAAGGCAATCATCACACCGGGTACAACAATCATCTTCACGGACAAGTCGGTGAATCCCACTACGCAAAGTCCCCCCGGGTTTCAGATTCTTGTGGCGCAAAAAGACAAGCCTGCCAAAACAACCGAATAAATTCGTTACAGCTGCAGTAAAAGACACATTCATTTTAATTGCGATCGCGACTGTAGCTTGGATTGCGGTTCAAAGTTGACGATGAATATGATTCTAATCTCCATTATTCTCTTTGTGGGTCTCGTCAGCGCCGCGTTACTCGGAAGGCGTGTGCATCCTTACCTTCCTGAGGATCATTTGAGCGCTGACTCCAGGGACGCCGTGAAGCTTGCCATGGGTCTTGTTGCTACCATGACCGCCCTGGTCTTAGGGTTACTGGTAAGCTCAGCGAAGGAGGCATACGACACGAAGCGAAGCGAAGTAATCCAGATGGCAGCGAAGATTGCTTTCCTCGACCACGGGTTAGCTCTGTACGGACCAGAAGCTGCGGAGGCCCGCACCGAGCTTCGCGCGGCCGTCGCCGTCGCGGTTCAGCGCATTTGGCCAACCGACCGAAACAGGTCTGCTCAGTTAGGGCCTAAGGAACAAGCAGGTGACGCGGTTTATGTCGCGATCCAAGGGCTCTCGCCGCACGACGACACGCAGCGCGCGCTTAAGACCCAAATCGCGAACCTGATGGTGGATCTAGGTCAGCTTCGGTCACTGCTGATAGCTCAGTCAATCCCATCGATTTCGATGCCGATGCTGATCATCCTTATTTCGTGGCTCGTGGTGATTTTCTTCGGCTTTAGCCTGATTGCGCCGCCCAATTCCACAACCATGCTAGCACTGGTCGCCGCTGCCTTCTCAGTTGCGTGCGCAATTTTTCTGATTCTTGAGCTAGATCAGCCTTTTGGAGGCCTGATACACATTCCCAGCGAACCAATAACAAACGTGTTGGAACGGCCGGTGAAGTGAGGCGTGTTAAACGCACGTGGATCGACCACGGTCTTACCCGGGCTTGTTTTCTCAATTGCTTACGGCTCTCGCAAAACGCTCCATGGACATGCGCTGCGGATCCTGAGCGCTGAACTTGGCCGGACCGAGATCGAACTCTATTTTTTCGATCGTGCCTTTGAAATACTTCGGTAGTATTTTGGTGTATCCGAATTTCGGAACCACTGGCAGACCATTGTCGGTGCCGATATCCATCCCGGCGTAGGATGCAAATCGGAATGGAACGCTATGCTCCATCTTCGCCTCAGCTTGCTGTTTGCCATTGATGAAAAGCCGGCTCGTACCGCCGGTGCCGAACTCGCCGGGTTTATCGGCCGTGAACTCATAACGCACATTCACTTTGCCTTTGGGCAACGCATCATGTGAACTGATGGTATCCAGTTTCAGACCGAGCAGGCTGTAGGTGTGTTTGAGGTAACCGTTTTCGACATAAAGGGAAAAGCCGCCAAGAAAACTGCCCTCGGCAATAATCACGCCAGCGATGCCAGGAAGGAGTCCCAGACCCGAGCGGCCCGGATTGTCGAGGTCCGCGCTGATGCTGTAAGAACGGTTATAAACCGGGGGAATCATACCGGAAGAGATGTTTTCCGTTCTGTTGTAATACGTGAACTTCGTCTGGTCCGGCAAGCCTTTCGGAAAGCCCCATACTGTAGCCATCTCTCCAAGTAATGGCGGGACCTGGTATTTTTCGGCCTCGGCCCAGAACAGCGCAGTTAGTTCGCGCACTTTGTCCGGATATTTGTCGGCGACATCGTCAGCTTGGGAGAAATCTTCATCAAGATTATACAACTCACACTTGTCCTTATCCGGGTCCCACTTACCTGGTGCAAATCGCGAGAGTGTTTCAGGGTCAATCTTCCACGGAATTCGGTCTAGCCGCCAGCATGCCAGCCAGCCGTCCTTATACATTGCCCGGTTTCCCAAAATCTCGAAGTACTGTTGCGTGTGTTGCGAGGGAGCATTGGCATCATCGAACGTGGATAGGAAGCTTACGCCCTGCATCGGCATCTGCGCCACGCCGTTGACTTCCTTCGGCTCTGGCAGGCCGGCGGCTTGCAGGATGGTCGGCGCGATGTCGGTACAGTGTGTGAACTGACTTCGCACACTGCCCTTGTCCTTGATGCGTTTTGGCCAGGCGATGACCATTGGATTACGAATTCCGCCGAGATGTGAGGCCACCTGTTTCCCCCACTTGAAAGGCGTGTTACCAGCCCACGCCCACGCAGCCGCGTAATGCGGAGCCATATCCGGACCACCCCATTTGTCCAGACCGCCGTAGGCCTTAATCGCTTTTAATTGCTGATCCGTCGTGAGGGGAACACCATTCAGGGTAGTCATTTCATTAAACGTCCCGCTCTCTGTCCCTTCCATGCTCGCGCCGTTATCACCGAAGATGTAAATAACCAGCATGTTGTCGGCGAGACCCATATCCTCAATGGCTTTCACGACCTCCCCAACGGCGTGGTCGGCATTTTCTTGATAACCCGCATAAACTTCCATCTGATGCGAATACAATTTCTTTACGTCCGGCGATACGCTATCCCAGGCTGGGAACGCCTGATCACGAGGGGTGAGCTTCGCGTTAGCCGGAATCACGCCAAGCTGCTTTTGTCGCGCAAATGTCTCCTCACGCAACTTGTCCCAGCCCTGGTCAAACTTGCCTTTGTATTTATCGCTCCATTCCTTCGGCACTTGATGCGGCGCGTGAGTTGCTCCGGTTGAAAAGTAGAGAAAGAAAGGTTTGTCCGGTGACTGTGCTTTCTGATCACGTATCCAGGTAACGGCGTGTTCCACCATCGCGTCGTTTAGATAGAAGTCCTTCTCTTTCGGCACCCCGATGATGCTGTTATTCTCGGCAAGGATGGGATCGAACTGACCGCTTTCTCCGCCGAGAAATCCCCAGAAATAATCGAAGCCAAGCGCGTTCGGCCAACGATCAAAAGGGCCCGCAGGGCCCTGTTGTGCGTCAGGTGTAAGATGCCACTTGCCCATCGCAGCTGTGTTATAGCCGTTGCCCTGAAGAATCTTTGCGATGGACGCGGCGCTCGTGGGCCAGTTCGTGCTGTAGCCCGGCCAACCGCCAATCAGTTCGCAGATCGAACCGAATCCGACCGCATGGTGGTTTCGTCCCGATAGCAATGCTGCGCGTGTCGGCGAACAAAGGGCGGTAACGTGGAATCGATTGTAACGAAGGCCTTCGGCTGCCAGTTTATCGAGAGTAGGAGTGGCGACCGGCCCACCGAACGTCGATGGATTACCGAACCCTGCATCGTCAATTAGGACAAGCAGAATGTTCGGCGCATTGAGCGGAGCCGTCACTGGTGGCGTAAAAGCTGCCACAGAGCCTTCCAGCGTTCGCTTGGTCACGCCTTCAAACGGTTGAGGTGGACGCGGTAGCACGGTTCGATCCCATTCCGCATCGGCGGCAATAGATCCGCTTGTTTGCAACGCGATCACGACGGCGATCGCAATGAGACATTTTCTTGGGTTGCGCATACTGGTTCCTCCGAGAAACACCGCCAGCGTACACAAAGCGGTTGATCATCACACGCTAAAACTGACCAATTCAGACTACGCTTTCGTCGTTGAACGATTGAAGGCGCTCGTGGAGAATAGAGGACAAAATGGGGTTGGAACTGAAAAGTGAATGCGAAAAATGCGGAGCCGCGCTTGCAGCAGGCGGAACCGCGTACATTTGCAGTTACGAGTGCACTTTTTGCCAGAGTTGCGCCGGACGAATGAATTTCGTTTGTCCAAATTGTGAAGGCGAACTCGTGCGGCGACCACGTCGCAAAGAGACGTCTAATTCCGGCGCTGGCCCCGATGTTTGATTCGATATGTAAGAAAACACTCCTCGTCGACGACGCGCATGTCGCTCAACGAACAAT
>JBKPLX010000190.1:0-6930 GCA_046731855.1 Verrucomicrobiota bacterium
CCGCAACGAGAGTTCGAGGATCTTATCGATCATCGTCGCTCCTCCGAATCCAATCGCTTGGCCGTGAGCTGTTCCAACTGCTGTCGCGCTTCAATTGCTGCCGCTTGTGCCGCGGTGAGTGCGTCGATCGAATCGAGATATTGCTTTTGCAATTCGGTATAAGTGGAAACTGGAATCGCCCCATCTCGGTAATTGCGGTCGCTCGTGTCCGCGGCTTCGCGCATTTTCGGTAGAACGGATTTTTGCAAATCATTCGCCTCTTCGCGTCGTGAGCGGTAAACGAACTCAGCGTCTGCGACCTTGCGTTCTACCTCGCGGATGAGCGCCGTCAGCTCGGCCTCAACCTTGGCGGCGCGCGCTCTCTCGGTCTCGATCTTCCCCCTATTCATGTTCCAAAGCGGCAATGGCAGGGACGCGCTGATGCCAAACAAGTATTCGTTCGTGTCGGCGCGCTCGTTGTGAGCAACTGGACCGATGCGCACAGCCGGCCAGCGTTCATTAACTGCGAGCCTGACTTTGTAGCCCTGCTGCTCCAACTCGAGAACGCGAGTGCGCACGTCGTAATTGTGCTCGCGCGCCGTGAATAGCAGCGTCGCAATCGACGGAAGCGGTCTCAGCGTTAGATCGAGATCGGGAACCGCGAGCGGTGAATCAACTCGCGTCCCGCGCAATTGATTAAGTTCATAAATCGCACTTTGCATTTCGCGCTGTGCCTCCAGAGGTCTGCGTTTGAGCGCGATCGCGCTTGCTTCAATAATTCGCACATCGGCCTGTTGCGCGACGCCAGCCGCCGGTCGTTGCGACAACACCGTCGCAAGATCGTCGAACCGTTTTGCGACCTCATTAGCTGCACGGGCTTTCGCCTTGCCCAATGCCGCTCGAAATGCCGCGGCGCGTACTCGCGCCGCTAGAACGGTTCGAAATCCTTCTAGTCCGAGTTCTGCCAGCGCGATCTGATGGTTGGCAATTGCTTTTCGCAGAGTAACCCGCCCGGGGTATTCGAAAGTCTGCGTGGCTCCGAGCGTCCACATAATCCCGTCGCCTAATGTATTGCCGTGATAATCGCGGACGATTTTTGTTCCGGCTTCGGTTGTGGCTTCCGGGTTCGGCCATACGCCGGCTGTGCGCCGCTCACCCTTTGCCGCCGCAATTTCCGCGCTGTAGACTCTTATTTCCGGGTTCCGCGCAAGAGCTTCCGCGACCAGTGCATCCAGGGAAACTGTATCGCCGGCGCTGCAAACGATCGGCGCCGACAGAATTGCGAAGGTAATTGCGATAACGGCTTTCAACCTGAAACAAAGTGCTGATTGATGCACTTCAGCATTCGAGCAACGTCTGCAATCATGCGCGCGGCGTCAATCGTGCAACGATTGACACAGTTGGGCTTTTGTTAGTCGCGCCAGAGGTGCCGGTAATGGCAAGTGGCTGTTTGAGCGTTGGACAACTCCTTCGCCTTCGGCACGAAGCTAATCCGCAAACAACGACCTACGGTTTTGGGTTAGGCGTACCTTGGTTAACAGATGCGGGCGAAGGTGCCGTTGCCGCCGGGGAAGAAGCAGGAGACGCCTGAATTGGCGAACTCGCTGGAGAAGAAGCGGGCGAAGTTTGAGGTGTTGTCGAGCCGGGAGACGTAGCCGGAGCGGTTTGCTGTTTCATCAGCTCGCGCCGGAACGCGCTCTCGCCGCCCGTGCCCCGATGCGCATACAAAACCGACAACCCAAACGTGAGCGCGAAGAAAATGCCCGCCAGCCAGGTCGTGAACTTCACCAGCACGTTCGTCGTTTGCGCGCCGAAAATGTTTTCCGTGACCGCCCCGCCAAATGCGGCGCCCAGGCCTTCGCTCTTTGGACGTTGCATCAAGATCACGAGCACCATGAGCAGGGCCACCAGAACAAAAAACACTAACGCCAGGTTGATCAGAAGATTCATCGGGGCGGGGAATATCGCCGAACCAATGTGAGACGCAAACGCGCTTTGCCGCAGATTCTCGATGCTAGATTTTCGTTACTGGATGAACGATCGAAAAGCAATCCACGATCCACTATCTAGCATCCAGCATCTTTCTTAATCTCATTCCAGATCGCATCCATCTCCGCCAGGTCGACGTCACCTAGTTTTTTGCCGCGCGATTGAAGTTCGTCCTCCAATCGATTGAAACGGGCGACGAATTTGTCAGTCGCACTTTGCAACGCGCTTTCCGCATCGAATTTATATTTCCGTGCGAGATTGACGACTGCGAAGAGCAAATCACCTACTTCGTCTTCGATTGATGTCCGATCTTGTTCCAGAATAGCCTGTTTTAGTTCCTGAATCTCTTCTTCAACTTTTGCGATCACGTCGCCGATTTCAGCCCAGTCGAAATCGACACGGGCAACTTTCGATTGCGCTTTTTGAGCGCGCATCAGGGCGGGAAGTGCGAGTGGCAAATCGTCGAGATAATGCCTGCCTGCATCACCGGCTTTACCGCCAGATTTATCTGTTTTTTCAGCGCGCTTAATCGATTCCCATTGTTTTAGCACTGCGCCGCTGTCGCGCGCGTCGCTGTTGCCGAAGACATGGGGATGGCGTCGGATCAGTTTCTCCGTCACATCCTTGAGCACGCCATTGATGTCGAACCGGCGGGATTCGCTCGCGATTTCGGCGTGCATTACAATCAGCAGCAGCAGATCGCCGAGTTCTTCGCGAAAATTTGTGGTATCGTCGGCGCGCACCGCCCCGGCTACTTCGTATGCCTCTTCGATCAGCGCGGGCAATAGTGATTCATGGGTTTGCTCGCGATCCCAAGGACAGCCGCCGTGAGCGCGAAGCTTTGCGACAATTTCGCAGAGTTTTTCAAACGCAGTCATTCGGAGCTGTTTGACTTCTCTCAGGACAGGCGCCGCGTAGCGGAGTCGCAGAATCCTGCGGCGTTAATTTTGGGTTTCATCACAGGATTGCTCGACCTCGCTCGGGATGACGTTCAAATCCGCCAGAGCGAACGGTGCGTGCCGAACTCTGAAATTTCGCCGGAAGATTTCTTACTGACGTAAATCGTAATGGAAATCACACTGACAAAGGTGCCCGCAAAAATCAGCGCCACCAGCCAGGACGGAATGTGCCCGATGCGCAGCGCCTGGTAAAACGACACCACATCGTTAATCGGTTCGCTGGCATGCAAAAATACCTTCGTCACCCATGCCATCAGGATAAGAATGAAAATGAAAACATAATTGCGTTTCAATCGGCGCCCGACCGCTTCCAGTTTGCTGATCTTGAAGCAAGGCAGAATCAAATCTTCGCAAACGAGTTTTTTCCATTCGCCCTGAAGCATCTCGCGATTTTCCATCACCATCGGCACAAGAAAATGCGCTTCGAGCATCCGGACGCGCGCGCGGAAAGCATCGTAAAAACGGTAGCGCCGAGCTTCAATCCAGAGAAGCACCCACACAATAGCAAGATTGAAAAAGAAAATGATGTGCGGCACCTCGCGAGTCGAGAATGCAATGGTGATGATGGCGGTGGTACTGGTGATCGCCCAATTTGTTGTCACATCGAGCCGCTGCCGCCACACCATGATCCGGCCCATTTCGCCGCGATAAAAATGCGACATCGCGTTGACATAACCCGGATCGTAAATGCTCCGTTGCAAAGAGACTGTTCTCTCTTCGTTTTCTGCTAGCGCTGTGTTTTCAGTTGCCACGGCTGCGTATTTAACTGGATAACTGGCTTTGCCTGATAATCCAATAAATCTCTCGACACCCAATGGCTATCGCGCTGACCGATCTGCTTGACGAAAAACAGGTGATTCTGGGGTTGCGCTCCCGGAAAGCGCCAAACGCGCTGCGCGAGATTATTGAGTTGCTGGCGCAAAACGGGAAGATCCAGAGCCCGGAAGCATTCTTTGAAAGGGTGCTAGCGCGTGAGAAGGCGCACCCCAGCGTTGTCGAAAACGGCGTTGCATTCCCCCATGCGCGAACGGATTTGGTTGATGAAATTGTCGTTGGTATAGGTCGCAGCCGCGCCGGGATTCCATTCGGACACAACGGAGTTCGGGCCCGTTTGATTTTTGTAATCGGTGTTCCAGAACGCTTAGTGAATGATTACCTGATTTGCGTTGGGACGCTCGTTCGGTTGGTAACAGACGACGCGATACGATCGGCGCTGCTAAATGCTCAAGCTCCGCGCGAATTTATCGACGCGCTCGCGGCAACTCTGTAGCCGGCTTCGGTGATCCGGGCCGTACTAGGCCAGGTTCCGGATTGCGCGAAGCACAGTGTCGACCTCTTGCGGGGTATTGACGACGCTGCACGCCAAGCGGGCATAGGACACGCGATAAGGAGTCGTTGAAGCGACAATGCGCTGATCAAGAAGACGCTTCACGACTTGCTCCGGTTTCATTCCCTTTACATCAAAGCAAACCATTCCGGCCGAAAGATTCTCGTCACGCGGCGTGTAGAGCTGAATATTCGGCATCCGCGCAAGTCCCTCCTTCAGCTGACTGTTCAATTCGTGCGTGCGCGCCGTGATTCGTGCGGGCCCGATGTTCTGGTGAAAACGAACCGCTGCTGGCAACGCCCAATAATGTTCGAAAGCCTGGAAGCCGCCCGGTGAAAACCAAGCTGCGTCTGCCGGAGCCTGCGGTGCATGTTCCTGTTCCCACGCTTCAAACGGCTCGAGCGAAAAGAAACTCGGAATCACCGGGCGCATTTTCTGCCAAACTGTTGGTTTTGCCCAAACGAACCCTGTGCCGCGGGGCCCAAACATCCATTTATGGGTACCGGCGGCAAATGCGTCGCAGCCCAGGGCGGTGATCTTCGGATCTTCCACTCCCAACCCATGCACGCCATCGACGATCAGCAGCACCCGATCGTTCGCTTCCCGACCGCGATTCGCATCCGCAATGCTCTCTGCAATACGCGCGATTGGAAGGCGCACACCGCTGCTGGAGTGTACCCACGTCACGCCTACAGCGCGCGTTTTTGGTCCGATGGCCTTGCGAACGCGTTGCGCGATTTCATCCGGCGAAATCGAGTTGTAGGAATCGAAAAGCGGGATCTTGCGCCAGGTCGCTCCGCAACGTCCGGTGGCCAGTCGAATGGATTCGTGATGTACGTAGTGATCGTGTGTAGTTGTTAGAATCTCATCGCCTTCGCGCAACGGCAGTCCGTGGTAAAGGAGAGCGAGACCGGTCGTGGTGTTCTGGGTCAGCGCGATATTCTGGGGGTCGCCATCGATATAGCCAGCGATGGCCCGGCAAACCTGCAGCGGAATATTTTCGTTACCCGGTTCAAAGACCGCGCTGTCAACGGCAATGAACGGATTTGCATCTATTTTTTCCCTGTACTGCTCAATGGCCTGCCGCACCGGCCTGGGATGAGACGCCAGAAAGAACAAGGCGAGATGCACATAATCGGGCGCCAATTCAAACTCGTGGCGCACTGACTCCCAATCTTTGAAATCGGGAGGCGTGCTCGACTTCGTCTTCTCAGCCCGAACAACAAGCGGTGAAAACGCTCCAGCAGCGAACGACAATGAACTACGGATGAGAAAATCGCGGCGGCTTAAGGGCATGATTTTTCCTTTCTGATGATTTCTAATGAATAGACCAGAAGATTAATCGAATCCGCTCAAACCGCGCGATCCAATTTCGATAGAGGTAGGGCGCGCAGTCCCTTGCGCGCTGATTAGGATTGAAAACACGGCACGCACGGAGTGACGCACCCTACCGGACTACGCTGTCACGCGTTCGGCCTTAATCCCGGGCGGCGTAACGGCGACGCTTGCGCTCCTGCGGTATCGCCAGATGGCGAACGCCACGAACAAAAGATCGAGAGCAACAAAAATGGCCACGTAAGTCTCCCCGCCGATGCCGAAGCCGTAGCTATGCAGTCCCTTGCCCAGTACAAAGTTCACGCCGTACCACGCCATTAACACAGCGAGAAAACAAACGACGCTCGCAACAGCCAGACCGAATTGCGTCCACCAATCGGCCAGTCGGCCGTGCAACGCCAGGATGTAACAAAGCAACGCGATCAGCGCCCATGTCTCCTTTGGATCCCAGCCCCAGAACCTCCCCCACGAATAATTTGCCCAGACTCCACCGAGAATCGTTCCGGCCGCGAGCAAAAGGACACCGAGCTGCAGTACGCGATAAAGCCAGAAATGCATCGGCGCATCGGCGCGCGCGGCTGCCGGGTTCCGTGCGTATAGCCATAGCAAAATATGCCCGAAACCCATCGCCAGCGCGAAAGCCGCGTAGCTTAGAGTAATCGTTAACACATGAATGGTGAGCCAGAAATTATCGCGCAGCACTGGGACCAACGGATCGATGCTCGCAGGCATGGCAATTGGCATTTGATGCACAAGCAACAGCGCGATCAGCGTGACTGGTAACGCCGCCAACAAATAGACGAGTGCCCGATAACGAACAAAAAAGATCATTCCGAAAAATGAGACCGCGAACGAAACCCAGATGATCGATTCATACATGTTCGTCACCGGCGGCCGGCCGGCAATCATGCAACGCATCACGATCCCAGCCGCTTGAAACACGAGACCGAGCATTGCCACTGCCACCCCAATATTTTGCAGGGCGCGACCGCGCTTACGGAAATGTGCCGCAATCAGGATTACTAACGCAATTCCGTAGCACCAGATCGCTCGATAAAACGCTTCGAAATGATTATAGAAATATTCGAGCCGTAATGGTTGATCTCCGGGATAAATTGACGGACTCAAAGCGCGCAGATTTTCGCGAAGCTGATTCGCGGCCCGACTGAGGTTAAATCCGTCACCCTGCACGTACGAGTTAACAATTGTTTGCAACTGGGTCTGGACAGGCGCGACTTGCGCCTCGGAATAATACTTCGACCCGTTTAAGGCGGGCTCGACCCACGGATCTGTTTCGTTGGCCGGCGCGGGGACGATCAGCAACGCCCTTCCATCCGTTAC
>JBKPLX010000191.1:0-11962 GCA_046731855.1 Verrucomicrobiota bacterium
GCTCAATCTCGTGCCGACAAAAATCACAGTCTGCCCGCCATCCCGGGTTTCGGTTTTCGTTGCCGGGACAAAATTGAGCCTAATTTGCAGTCCCAAAAAATGTACGTAGAACGCACTCCAAGTAGTGGAGTCCCGCTTCCAGCGGGATAGAAAACTTATCGCAGATTAACGTTTCGTCAAATAGCAAAATGCGAAATTGTTGGAACGTGGTGCAGCCGACACATGATCCTAAATTTCAGATAGTTACGCGCAGCAATTCTCCACGGAAGTGCCTGCTTGGCAGGAAAGCTCATTTTTGTTGCAACCGCGGAAATCATTCCGGCAAATTAGCCTCGTTCGAATGGGCACACGGAAGGGCGCGTAGCGCAAGTCTCCTCAACGATCGCACCGTTGTTGCGTTGTCTTGGCGACCTTATCGAGAACGTCGAGGAGCGCTAGAGGATCTGGTGTGACTTGCGCCAGAGTGTCAGAGATTATTTTACATTAGTGGCGTCTTCCCAGCGAATTGCCGCACGGAGCAGTTCGCCCAGAGAGCTAACCCCAAATTTCTCCTTCGCGCGCGCACAGTAGGCTTGCACAGTTTTCAAACTCAAATGCAAATCCTCCGCAATCTGAGTTGTGGTGCGTCCCTGGCCAAGAAGCCGGAATATTTCCAGCTCGCGATCGCTCAAACGGTCTACTGGAGAACTCTCGACTCTTTTAGGCGACGAGCTAAACCGGCGAGCCATACTGTTAACCACCCTTTCACTAACGTAAACCCCTCCCTCCATTACTCGGCGAATTGACGCGAGGACGCTTTTGGTGCTCTCTCGCTTCATCACGTAACCCCGCGCGCCGGCACGCAAGGCGCGTTCCGCATAAAGGGCTTCGTCATGCATGGAAAGCACGATCAGGGCAACAAGGGGGAATTGGCTCTCCAGGTTTTTAACCAACTCCAAGCCAGACTCATTCTTCAATGAAATATCCACAAGGACAACATCAGGTCGTGTCTTTGCGATTCCCGTGATCGCTCCAGCGGAATCCTCGGCTTCGCCGCAAACAATTAGGTCGTTCTGTTCATTGATCAGGTTGGTGAGCCCCTCGCGAACCAGAGGATGGTCATCGACAAGAAAAATCCGATGTTTGCGCGTGGCATTGGTAGATAGGTTTGAGTTCATTGTAGGCAATCTAGGTCGTTGTTGTTTGAAACCGTTACCTTGCAGGTTGCAATCGTTCCGCGCTCTCCATTTCGCTGAACATTAAACGTCCCGCCAATTAGCTCGGCGCCGTGGCGCATCAGGCGCAGGCCAAGCCCTTTTGAATTTGAGAGATTACCTGGAAAGCCAACTCCGTCATCTGTAATTGCGAGAGTAAGTTCCGAAGCGTTTACACTAACACGGATATCGACCTGGTCTGCTGCAGCGTGTTTCGCGGCGTTTGTAGCGGCTTCCTGAGCAATCCGATAGAGTTGTGTTGCAACCGTGGAATCTTGTACTGGAATAGGCTCTTCTCCATGAAAAATACAGTTGACTGCGAATCGTTCGCTTATGTTCTCAGCGAGGCCCTCCAGGGCTGTAGTTAGTCCGTCTGCGTCTAGTTCAGGTGAAAAAAAACCTCGCGCCAGATTACGGGTGAGGTCTATTCCTTCTTCAACGTAGTTCACCAGTTTCCCTGCTTCTGTTACTTCTGCAGCGCACTTGGCTGCAAGCTTCTCTTTCAACACTTGAGCAGCAAGAGCCGTTCCCGTGAGATGCTGGCCCAAGTGATCGTGAAGATCTTGTCCGAGGCGTCTTCGTTCGCGATCTGCCACTTGTGCGATTTCTCGGTCGAGCCGCTGTCGTTCAACGACTTCGCGTTGTAATGCAGCCGTTCGTTCCTGCACACGGCGATCCAACTCGTTTACCAGGGTGCGTAGCTTGGCTAATACTCCAGCAAACAGCGCAAATGCAGTGAAAGCCATCCCCGCATTCCAGTAACGGAGAGCCGGGATTCCAGCTGCAAGATCCGAGACCAACCATGCCGTAACACTGGCGACCACAATAACTAGCCCAATTAGAAAGCTCCCAAACCAGACGGCTAAGGAAATCGGCAAAAGATAAAACAGAAGCATTGGGCGTTCGTATCCCGTTAAATAATCGAAGTAGCCCACGATGCCGACTAGAGAAAAACAGACGATCACTAGTGCCGGTCTGGGAAAAGTCAGGCGACTGAAGCCACCCAATCCGAAAACAATTTCCTTAAGTCGGCTCTGTCGTTGAATCGTCTGGACTGACATCGTGATGGCTTCTTAAGACCCGCGGTAACCCAAGACAGCCAAAAGGATTTTGTTTCGCATCATCGCAGAAATCCCATGGACGAATCAGTCGAATACTCAACCCCGAGGGCTTGGGAATTGATATACTACAATAAATGATCTCTAGTTTCTTTCAAACATAAATTCCGGCTTTCCTCGCAGTGTTAGGTAGGACGTCGCCTTACTGGGAGCATCTTGGAAGTCCCAGCTAACAGAATTCCACCTATGGTGCTTTCCGTGCCGCAACGACGTCGCTCGCCTCATTCAGAAGCGCTGTTACCAATTGCGTTTCGCCTGCCGTTGCAATGCTATAAGATACGAAAAATTGATCTACGCTTACCGCACCGCTAGGGCCTTGGTTTTGTAACGACTACCTTCTCGAGGAGCTCACTGTGATCCACATTGTATAACCGAAACTCATAAACAGATCCCGCCTCGATCCAATTCGCCTCCTGGGAACCAGCGGGCGAGTCGGCGAAGAGCACTTCGTCGCGCCCGTTCTGTGAAACATAAACCTTTCCATTCACACTATTCCAAGAAATTGTCGTTCGACCTATCCCCTCACTAGATGGCACCGGGTTTGGAGAAGCGTTTAGAGTGGGCGCCATCTTGCTTACGAAAACGATGGAGGGCGTGATGACCAGTTGTGTGAACCTTGATGCTCTACTCTCACCGACCGGACGTCCCATGGTGACACTGGCGGCGCCCTGTTCATCCACCAACTCCTTAATGAATCCGACCATTCCGAAAGAATGACAAGGAAAAGGCATCTTTATGCTGTCGTCAGAGGCTTTAGATGATAGCGACTGAATGGGCGACACAGATGGATTCACAGCATCGAGTCGTTTACCGTCTGGAAAATCGTCGAAATATCCCGTGCCCCAATCCTCGATTACGTACAGTCCGCCTCCCTTCAAGTGATTATCAAACAAATGCCAAAACGCAGTTTTCGTCAGTGCGCCAATATGCGACGCGTCGTCTATGATTATATCAAATCCTTCTGGTGCTGTCTTATTGGCGACTGCAGACAGAAATTGTTCATCCGCCTGGCTTCCCTCAAATATCTGAATGCGCTCTCCGGGCACAAAGTGCTCTGGCAGCTTGATATCGATCCCAATGATAATCCCGAGCTGGAAGTAGTCGCGCCACAACTGAAGCGATCCGCCCTTGCGGATCCCAATCTCTAGAAGCTTAATCTTCTTATCGACCCACGGCGCCAGAATCGGGTCATACACGTCCAGGTAACGATTGGTTACCTTGTCAGTGTTGTAAGAGTCCAAATTTAGCTCTTTGCTTCGCATATTTCTGACGGAGTTGAAAAAGTATTGCCAGTAATCATTTCGTCAATCGCAGTGTAGGCCTCTATTGGCGTTGGCTACTGGCTAATCGCGTTCGATAAGGCGAGCAATCGGGGGTCCTCCCGGATCCCGCCAGCGCTGAAGCTGCATAGATCCGATTATCGCCCTCTATTAGCCGTGGGCGGATTAATGGAGGGTGTAGACTTCGGCTAAGGCAACGCCTGTAGCGCCATTGGCTCCGCTTATGATGGCGGTATAGTTTCCTGCGGGCAGGTGAAGCACGAGTGCCGACTCGGATGGATTTGGCGGTGCGAGTCTATTCCTCTGGAGGTCAATGGCGTTAGGATTGTCTTGCCAGTTGTCGTTGGTTGCGATGGCAGCACCGGTCGAGTCGTAGATAGTTAGTGTGGGATCGCTTAGCACCCCGTTTACACCGGAAGCAGCAAGCGACGGGCCAAGGGCGCGCACAACCACAGTAGCGCTGTCTACGTCTCCAACGATAAAGCCGCTAATCAGTACGTTATCGGCCGTGCCGACCGAACCGCGAGTGCTCATGTTCTTCAACGTAGAGTCGGATAGCGGCGAGAGATCGTACAGCTCGACCAAGCCAGTCCCCGGAGTTGAATCCTTTCCCCTGACTATGACAGTGTAGGCGCCTGGCGCCAAGGTCTGTAGAGTGGCTGATTCCATT
Source organism: Verrucomicrobiota bacterium (assembly GCA_046731855.1). Classification (GTDB taxonomy): domain Bacteria; phylum Verrucomicrobiota; class Verrucomicrobiia; order Chthoniobacterales; family UBA10450; genus Udaeobacter. Next base: position 4,262 of record JBKPLX010000191.1, read on the forward strand.
AGATTGGCCGGCGCAAGTCCATTGGCCTCTATCTCCGAGTGACCTGGATCGGCCTGCCAGTTGTCATTGGTTGCGATGAGAGTGTGAGAAGCATTATACACGCTGAGAACTGGATCCCTAAGAGGGTGGGAAAGCCCGAAGCTACTGAGAGATGGCCCCAGCGCCCGAAGCGCTATGGTCTTGGGTTCGCTTCCAGTGACGATGAAACCGCCGATCAGAACGTTGTCACCGACCGAAACGACCCCTCGAGTGGAGAGGTTAAGCGCTTGAGGCCCGACTGTCGGAAACTTCGTATTTTCTAGATGAATGGGCAGGGCGCGATAGATCTTCCCGCAGTTCGTGGCCGGGTACCGGTAGATAAAAATCGTCTCGCCAGCGGTGTTCAAGCCCAGGAGTTGAGCGAACACGGGAACACCGGGCAGCCCATCATTAACGATTGAGTAATCAATTAGATAGTTGTACGGCGCATCCTCATAGACGCTTGAGCAGAACGGGCAATGGATACTCTCGTTTCTTGGGTAGTTCCATACTTCAGTCGCAACCTTTGCCGCCAGATCCAAGCTATATTTGCGCGGACTCGCATATTCGCGTTGATCACCAAAAGGAGGGTTAAAAAAGCTTCGTGCTCCATTATCAAACACGAGGATGTTCTGATCAAAAGTGATTGATGGCGTGTGTTGACCGATCGGTGGCAGGCTGTTGGGCGCAAGCGTGATCGCAAATCTCCTCAGAGACGGAAATCGATGCCATGCTTTCGTCGGGTCACCGAGGATCCATTTAATTGCGCTTGTTTCATAATCGAGGCATATAAGGAAATTTTCCCGGCTTGAAATGATCACCGAGTCATCGGCCTGATTGTATGCGGCCCCATTGTTATGGAACCAATCGCTGGGCGAGGGATGAACGAACTGGCTGGGATCGTCTCCCCCCGCTCTCATGGCTGCGCTAATAATGTCGGCCAGGTTCCATACCTTCAAAACGTGGCCTGAAGCGTCCACTTCGATGTTCACCGAGTTGTAGTATGTTGTGGTATCCGCGTCCAGGATAATTCCAACTTTGCCACGGTCGATGTTATGGTGGAAATTAATAATTCCGAGATTGCTGTAATCGGCAAGCTCGGTGACAGTGCCATCGAGGTCGATTCGAACCAGTTTGCGGCCCCAACCCATATAGGCTGCGTTATCAAAGAAGATCGCGCTACCGGCGGAGATGCCAGCCGTGCCTACCCACCGCAGTGCACCGTCTGTATCGATGATGCCAGGTGCAAAATCGCTGCAACCGCCCTTAACCATGATGTAGTCGTAGCTCAAATCGGTGCTGTTTGTACGTCGTTGCAGGATCGTCGGATTCGTGTATCCGCATGGATCATTGAAGGTGGCGGTCGGGATTCTTATGTTGGCTTGCTTTGAGGAACCGTCCATAAAGCGGTAAGTCAGTTTGACGGTGTTATTGTATCCATCATAAAGTCCATAAACCGGCAAAACGACCTCGCCGGTTTGCTGGTTTTCAAAGCCTCGATCCACGAGGTACGAATTGGCATAAGTGCCTGAGAGTGGCCGGGTGACGGAGCCCGGTTTCGGGATCACTGTAAACTGAATGCTTTTCAGAACGCTTGTGTTGCTGACCTCCAGGGTCAGCTTACTGATGAAAGGGGTAACATCTGGCGTCTGGCCGGTTATTCTTATCATGGTGTCATCGGCCTGAGTGGCAACGGCAAGATGGGAGAAGACCATAATGACGCCGCCGACGGCGATTAATGAGCATGTTTTCATAAGATGTCCTTTTTCCATAGGAGTTTTCTCCGAGAAGAGTTCCCGAGGGTGTCAGAGGAGGGCGGTTCGAGTCCAGCAAAATCTTCAATGAGGCGTAATTCCTGCATAACGCCAGAGTGCCCCATGAGTTGACAGACGTGACTATCGTCCGCTGCTGTTAGACTGCGTATGGATTAATGAAGGGTGTAGACTTCGGCTAAGGCAACGCCCGTAGCGCCATTGGCTCCGCTTACGATGGCGGTATAGTTTCCCGCGGGCAGGTGAAGCACGAGGGCCGATTCGGAGGGATTTGGTGGTGCAAGTCCATTCCTTCGTATGTCGATCGCGTTAGGATTGTTCTGCCAGTTGTCGTTGGTTGCGATGGGAGTGCCAGTTGAGTCGTAGATAGTCAGTGTGGGATCGCTTAGCGCTCCGCCGACACCGGAAGAAGCGAGCGATGGGCCAAGGGCGCGCACGACGACGGTAGCGCTCTCTACGTCTCCAACGATAAAGCCACTGATAAGTACGTTATCGCCCGTGTCGACCGAACCGCGAGTGCTCATGTTCTTCAACGTGGAGTTGGATTGCGGCGAGAGGTCGTACAGCTCGACCAAGCCAGTCCCCGGGGTCGGATCCTTTCCCCTGACTATGACGGTGTAGGCGCCAGGCGCCAAGGTCTGTACAGTGGCTGATTCCAATAGATTGGCCGGCGCGAGTCCGTTGGCCTCTATCTCCGAGTGGTCCGGATCGGATTGCCAATTGTCATTGGTTGCGATGAGAGTGCGAGAAGCGTTATACACGCTGAGGACTGGATCCCTCAGCAGTCGGGAAACCCCGAAGCTGCTGAGCGATGGCCCCAGCGCGCGAAGCGCTATGGTCTTGGGTTCGCTTCCAGTGACGATGAAACCGCCGATCAAAACGTTGTCACCGACCGAAACGACCCCTCGAGTAGAGAGGTTAAGCGCTTGAGGCCCAACCGTCGGAAACTTCGTGCTCTCCAGATGCAGGGGAATAGAGTTGTAGGCAGTATCACAACTGGCTGTCGAATATTGATAATAGAAAATCTCGTTGCTAGCGGAATTCAGGCCCAGGAGTTGAGCGAAGGTGGGAAGTGGTGTTCCACCATTAACAAAGGCGTAATCAATTAGATAGTTGTGCGGTGCATCCTCATAGACGCTTGAGCAGAACGGGCAACGGATACTTTCATTTACCGGATAGTTCCACACTTCAGTCGCAACCTTTGTCGTCAGATCCAGGCTATACTTGCGGGGACTCGCATAAAAGCGTTGAGCCCCTGGAGGATTCTGAAAAAGACTGTTTTGACCGTTATCAAAGACCATTACCCCCTGGTCGTAAGTAATCGAGGGCGCGTGTTGACCAATTGGGGGGAGGCTATCGGGCGCAAGGGTAAGTGCAAATTTCCTCAGAGAGGGAAATTGGTGCCACTTTTTCGTCGGATCTCCCAGGATCCATTTGATGGCACTTGTATCGTAATCCAGACAAATGAGAAAGTTCTCACGGCTTGAAACGATCAGAGAATCATCGGCCCGATTGTATGCGACGCCATTTTCGTGGAACCAGTCAGTCGGCGTTGGAAAAACAAATCGGCTCGGATCGTCACCGCCAGCGATCATGGCTGCGCTGATGATGTGCGCCATGTCCCACGTCTTCAAGATTCTTCCTGAAGCGTCGACTTCGATGCTCACCGATTCGAGGTGTGTCGTAGTATCGGCGTCCAGGATGATTCCGACTTTTCCATGATCGATATTGTGGTACAAAAAGGTGACTCCGATATCTCGGTAATCAGCAAGCTCAGTAACAGCGCCATCGAGATCATTTCGATAGAGCTTGGTGCCACCAGCAAGATAGACCGCATTATCAAAGAAGGTGGTAACAAAGCTTGAGCGACCTGCTGTGCCCACCCACCGCAATGCGCCGTCCGTGTCGATGATGGCAGGTGAGAAATCGCTGCAACGGCCCTTAACCATGATGTAGTCGTAGCTTAAGGCAGCCGCATTCCTATGCTGTAAGAATGTCGGAGTCGTGTATTCACATGGATCATTGAAGGTGGCGGTCGGGATTCTGATGTTGGCTTGCTTTGAGGAACCGTCCATAAAGCGGTAAGTCAGTCTGACGGTGTTATTGTATCCATCATAAAGTCCATAAACCGGCAAAACGACCTCGCCGGTTTGCTGGTTTTCAAAGCCTCGATCCACAAGGTATGAATTGGCATAGGTGCCTGAGAGTGGCCGGGTGACGGAACCCGGTTTCGAGATTACTGCAAACTGAATGCTCTTTAGAACGCTCGTGTTGCTGACCTCCAGGGTCAGCTTACTGATGAAGGGGGTCACACCTGCCGTCTGACCGGTTATTCTTATCGTGGTGTCATCGGCCTGTGTGGCGTCGGCAAGATGGGAGAAGACTAGGAATACGGCGACGACGACGACTAATGAGCATGTTTTCATGGGGCGGTCCTTTTTCTTTAGGCGCTTTCTCCGAGAAGAGCCCCCAGCATGTCAGAGGAAACCCGTTCGGGGCCAGTAAAACTCAATGAGATGCAATTCCCGCTGAAAGCACAAACCGCGAACACGCGAAACCAGCTTCGTAGTCGCTTTCACGAAATCCATTTCGTGCCTATAAAGCTTAGCCGAGTGAGTTCGATAGCTGGCTAACGTTGTGAGCGCGAGTAACAACAGAGCGCGAATTGACCGTTGAAACTGTATAAATTTAGTCGTCAGATGTGGCTACCATCCGCTGCTATAAGACCCGGTTGCGATTAATGAAGCGTATAGACTTCAGCTAAGCCAATGCCTGTAGCGCCATTGGCTCCGTTCACGATGGCGGTGTATGCCCCTGCGGGCAGATGAAGCACGAGAGCTGATTCCGAGGGATTCGGTGGTGCCAATCCATTCTTCTGGATGTCGATCGCGTTAACATTATCTTGCCAGTTATCGTTGGTCGCGATCGCAGCGCCAGTCGAGTCGAAGATCTTCAATATGGGATCGCTTAGCGCTCCGCTCACACCGTGGGAAGCCAGCGATGGGCCAAGAGCGCGCACGATGACGGTGGCGCTGCCTACATCTCCAACGATAAAGCCACTGATAAGGACGTTATCGCCCGTGTCGACCGAACCGCGGGTGCTAATGTTCTCCAACGTAGAGTCAGATAGCGGCGACAAGTCGTAAAGCTCGACCAAGCCAATCCCCGCAGTCGTGTCATGTCCGGCAACTATCACAGTATAGGCGCCCGGCGCCAAGGTCTGTACGGTGGCCGATTCCAATAGATTGGCCGGCGCGAGCCCGTTGGCCTCTACTATGAAGTGGTTTGGATCGGACTGCCAGTTATCGTTGCTTGCGACGAGGTTGTGGGAAGAGTTATACACGCTGAGAATCGGATCCGTAAGCACGTCGGAAACCCCGAAGCTACTGAGCGATGGCCCGAGCGCTCGAAGCACTACGCTTTTTGGATTGTTCCCGGTGATGATAAAACCACCGATCAGAACGTTGTCACCGCCTGAAACCAGCCCCCTGGTAGAGAGGTTGAGCGCTTGAGGTCCGACTGTCGGAAACTTCGTGCTTTCCAGGTGAATCGGAAAGGAATTGTAGGCTGTGTTACAGCCCATGGTTGGGTATTGGTAATAGAAAATCTTTTCGCCGCCGGAGTCCAAGCCTAGAAGTTGAGCGAACGTGGGACGGCCGGGCAGTCCGCCATTAACGATCGCATAATCAATCAGATAGTTGAACGGGGCATCCTCATAGACGCTTGAGCAGAATGGGCTATGGATACTCTGATTCATTTCGAAGTTCCACACTTCAGTCGCGACGTTGTTTGCTAGATCCAAGCTATACTTGCGAGGACTCGCAAATTCGCGTTGAATCCCTGGAGGAAATTGAAATAGACTGTTTTGACCGTTGTCATGAAGCAGTACCCCCTGATCAAAGGTGATCGAGGGCGCGTGTTGACCAATCGGTGGCAGGGTGCCGCCCGGGACCGTCAGCGCAAATTTCCTCAAAGACGGAAATTGGTGCCACTTTTTCGCCGGATCGCCCAGGATCCACTTGATCGCCGTTGTATTATAATCAATACATATAAGGAAGTTCTCGCGGCTTGAAATGATTAAAGAGTCATCGGCCCGGTTGTATGTAGCACCATTGTTATGGAACCAGTCGGTCGGCGTTGGAAAGACAAACTGGCTTGGATCGTCACCGCCAGCAATCATGGCTGCACTGATGATAGCCGCCATGTTAAACGTTCTTAGCACAGTGCCATCTGAACTATCAACTTCCAAAATTATGGATTCGAAGAAGGAGGTGGTATCCGGCTCAATAAGTACCCCCCTTTTGCCGGTATCGATATTATGGTGGAAGTTGTCTACTCCGATATCGTGATAGTCCCCAAGCAAGCCGACGGCTCCGTCAAGTTCGACTCGAAACAACTGACTGCCTTGTGTCAGGTAGACGGCATTATCGAAGAAGGTGGAAGACGCATTCAGAGCGCCCTGTGTTCTCAGTGGACTTACCCAACGCAATGCTCCATCGGAATCGAGAATGACAGGTGAGAAATCGCCGCAACCAGATCTATCAAAGATATAATCATAGCTCAATTGAGTGCTGTTGGTCCTGGGTAGAAGTTTAGTAGGATTGTTGTAGCCGCACCCTTGATCATCGAAAGTGGCCGTCGTGATCGATGTGACAGCTTGCTTTGAAGAACCGTCGAAAAAGCGATAAGTCAGTCTTACGGTGTTCGCGGACCCAGCGTAAAGTCCGTAGACTGGCAAAATAACCTCCGGTGGGTGCTCAAACCCCCGACCTACGAGGTAGTCGTTGGCATAAGTGCCTGACAGCGGCCGCGTGACTGAACCGGCCTTTGGATCGATCGAGAATTGAATGCTCTTCAGAACGGTTGTATTGCTGACCTCCAGGGTCAAATTACTGATGAAGGGAGTAGCACCTGCCGTATGGCCTGTGATCGTTATGATAGTGTCATCTGCCTGATTGGCGCCGGCGAAATGGATGAGAACCATGAAGACGGTGCCGATGATGATTAATGAGCATGTTTTCATAAGGCGCATTTTCTTATTTCTCTTGTTTGGGTGGCGAGCGTGTCAAATAGGGCTGTTCGAGTCCAGAAAAAAATTTCACGGACGCGCAATTTATTTTTTGGGCGATTGCTGAACTCAACGCGGCGAGATCGTGGCATGAATAAGTTGGGAAGTCGCTGGGACCGCTCCTCCGCGCACGCATCTGGATGCCGGCACGAAGGCAACTCCGCTGAAAATGACCCCTTCGACGCGCTTTGGTCGCGAGAGCTATTTGGAGGAACCGGGAGGATCGTTTAAGTTTTCAAGGGCATTCGCCTGTGGTCTTGCAGAAATTGCCGTCGACTCGGGTTTTGGTGGCAGAAGGGCGCAGGTCTCGAGGATACATTTATGCGCTTTCTCGCGGAAATCAGGCTACAAGCCTCGTCCTTCGGTTTGATCGCGCTGCCATTTGCGCTTTCGCAATTAGATCGAGGGACATGTTCCCCGCCGATTTCCGGCTTGACCAACCATCGGGACTCTAGATCATACGGATACATTCATGGGAAGCACTAGAACGTTTGGTGACTGGCTGATTTTTGCAATTGCCGTTGCGGCCGAAACCTTAGTGATGTGGCCTTGTCGGTAAGTGTCCTGCCTGACTGTGCTTACGCAGAAAACTCGGCGGATGATCAAATGGCATCAGGTTGACAAAGTCCCCTGAATTCTGAAGGCAGTTGCTCGTCATGCAGAAATTACAAGAGCCATTACCTTTGATTACTCGCGAGAGAACTTGGGCGAGATGGGAAATGCCTACTTTGCTCGGCCTGTTGGCTGTGTATGTAGGTCTGGCAACCTACAAGCTTCATTTGCCCGGTCTCTACTATGACGAGATGCTTTTCGTTGGCCCCGCAGCTGGAGAGCGACCATACC
>JBKPLX010000192.1:0-3677 GCA_046731855.1 Verrucomicrobiota bacterium
TGGAAAGTTTTCGAGAAAAGTCGGCCGGCAAAGCCTTTTATCAGCAACCGGCGCCGGATGGAACGCGCCCCGGGATGTTTTATGTGAACCTGCGCAACATGCAGGACAATCCAACTTACGAATTGGAAGCGCTGGCCCATCATGAAGGCATTCCAGGCCATCACATGCAGATCGCAATTGCTCAGGAACTGAACGGAATTCCGAAGTTCCGGAAATTTTCGCATGCCCACACCGCCTACGCGGAAGGCTGGGGCCTCTACAGCGAGCTGACGCCAAAAGAGATCGGGCTCTATGCCGATCCTTACTCTGATTTCGGCCGCCTCTCGCTCGAGCTTTGGCGAGCTGGGCGTCTCGTGGTGGACACGGGGATCCACTCAAAACGTTGGACGCGCCAGCAGGCGATCGATTACCTGGTCAAGAATACACCCAACACACAGGCTGACTGTACCGACTCAATCAATCGCTACATCGTGATGCCGAGCCAGGCGACTGCTTACAAGGTCGGAATGCTGAAGATTCTCGAGCTACGCGAGAAGGCGGAGAAATCGTTAGGCGGCAAGTTTGATATCAGACAGTTCCATGAAGTGGTCTTGAGCAATGGCAGCGTCCCGCTCGATGTGCTGGAGGAACTGGTCGATCGCTGGATTAAGTCGAAGCAGGCTGCCTAGCGTTAAGGGTATGGATCGCGATACCGAACAGCTTAATCTCCTCGCGATTTTTCATTATGTCGTGGCCGGTTTGGCCGCGCTTTTCTCTTTTTTTCCGCTGCTCTACACGACCGTCGGCGCCATCTTCATATTTGCGGCGCGTCACGGAACAACGAAACCGGGTGAAGAATTGCCGCCCGAATTTCTTGGTTGGATTTTTGCTGTGCTTGGCTCGGTGTTTTTCCTAATCGGGATAGCGATGGCGATTTGTATTCTCATCACTGGGCGATCGCTCGCGCTCTGTAAACGTTACTCCTTCGTCCTCGTAATGGCTTGTATCGAATGCCTCTTCATTCCCTTTGGAACAATTCTCGGCGTGTTTACGATCATCGTGATTTCGCGCGAATCGGTGCGGGAATTGTTTTCCACCGCAAAAGTGCAAGCGCCAGGCTGAAACTGTCGAGCGCGAGACTTGCCATAAGGCTCAGCCGGGCGTCAGCTAACAGCGCGCCCGTCTTAAAATGGTGCAACGCGGAGCTTCCGTCAGAGTCGTTGGCTCAATGCCCACCCCCGGGGACGCTCGTACTCTGAGCCGCCCGTTGCAATTGCTCAGCGTTGGCTTTCTGCACATTCAAGGCGCCTGGCTCAGTCGCTCCATCGGGAACTTCCACCCATCGACCGCCGATATGAGTTCCCGTGCTCGCTGGCACCCAGACCATGTGCTTTCCTTTTTTCTGGCCTGCGCTTGCTTGCGCAGCGGGAACTGGTTTCAGATCAAAATTCAACTGCGTCGTTTGGTTCTCCTTGGTTTTTGTATTCGTGATGGATCCCTTCACCGCGCCATTCACGACGAGCGTCACTCGGTAAACGCCCACGGGCAGCCCGTCTGTAATGTAGCGACCCTTGGCATCCGTCTTGACGGTGTTGAATTTCTGGCGGCCGTCTTTCGACTCGATTCGAACATCTGCACCCTTTATCGCTTGCCCTTTTGCATCCTTCACGACGCCTTGAATAGCCGAGGGTCCGGCCCAGGCACTCGCAATGGAAAGAACAACCCCAACAAACCCGATCTGTAGTGATTTCATAAACATATTGCCTCACTGGTTCATACAGGAAACAAAAGGCGAAGTTCCCAAACAATTCTTGAATGAGGAAAAAAACGAAGTTTCCGTGAGTGGACTGTTGCTGTTGCCGCGCCTCGGTGAGGCGAGGCTACACGGCCCATAGCGCGTGGCTACAGATTAGAAGTGCTTTCTCAAAGCGATGCCCCAAGTACGACCGTTGATGTTGGTCGTAGCCGTCTTCAAAATTACCAATTAGGAACGGTGACTCTCTGAACGTGCAAGCCGGAATGCGCCTTTCCCCCGTCGTCCACTTCGACCCAATTACCGCCAATATGGCTCCCGGTACGAGCTGGTACCCATACCATGTGCTTTCCGCCCTTTGCAATGTTACCTGCCTGGGACTCTGGCTTAAGATCGAAATTCAGCTGAGTCGGTTGATTGGGCTTGGTCTGCGTGTTGATGATCGACGCTTTGACCGCGCCATTCACAAGCAATGTTACCCGGTAAACGCCCGGTTGCAGACCGTGTGAAATATAGCGGCCCTTTCCATCGGTCTTAACTGTGCTGAAAACCTGTTTGCCGTCTCGCGATTCGACCCGAACGTCCGCGCCTTTAATCGGTTCGCCTTTTGGAGCTTTGACAAATCCCTCAATGGACGCTGGCCCCCCCACCGCAATTTTGTTCGTTCGCACACCGGTTTGTGATGCGCGATCACGCAGACTGGTAACGAGTTCCGTCCCTGGAGGCGCAGCGGTCACGTCCGCTGTAATTTTGTTTGTTCGCAGAGCGGTTTGCGATGCGCGATCACGCACACTGGTGGTGACTTCCGTCCCTGGAGGCGCAGCGGTCACGTCCGCTGTAACTTTGTTTGTTCGCAGAGCGACTTCCGATCCGCGATCACGCAGATTGGTAGTGACTCCCGTCTCTGGAGGCGCAGCGAGCATGTCCGCTGTAATTTTGTTTGTTCGCAGAGCGGCTTCCGGTGCGCGATCACGCACACTGGCAGTAACTCCCGTCGCTGGAAGCGCAGAGGTCACTCGAGTGTCCGCGGGGCGCGGATCGAAACCTCCCGGAGATGTGTGATCCGGAGCTGTGAATGGATTAGATGGATTTTGTAGGGGCACGCTAATGCCAACGGTGGTCACTGCTGTCGGATGAGTTACATCGGTGAAAAATCCCTGTAGATAACGGTCGTATACGCCACTACCAGGTTGTTCATCGGCGAGTTCGCCGCGAAATAACCAAACCGCAGCCGCGCCTAAAAGAAGACCGGCAGTCGCTGCTCCAACCAGTTTCGGGTTACGACGCGACCAGCGCCAGATCCGCGTCGGAGGTGACACCGGACGAGCGACGATCGGACGGCCGTCGAGCCAGCGTTCCAAATCGGCTGCTAGGCCTCCGGCGGACTGGTAACGCGCTTTTGGATTACGTTCGAGACAGCGCGCACAAATCGTCTCCAAATCCCGATCGAGCAAGGGTGCCAGCGAGCGCAGTTTGGGCGCTTGGGTTTCAGACGCTTGGCGAATCACGGAAACCGGATTGGAACCCAGGAATGGTGCACGTCCGGCAAGCAAGTTGAACAGAACTGCGCCGAGACTGTAAACATCGGCAGCCGCCGTGAAATCTGCAGCTGCGCCACCGGCCTGCTCAGGGGCAATAAAACCCGCTGTTCCGAATGTAGTCAGCGACCTTGTAAGATCGTTGTTCGCATCCAGTAGTTTTGCCAAACCGAAATCGCTTACGAGTGGCTCGCCGCGATCGTCGAGTAGAATGTTTCCCGGATTGAGATCGCGATGAAGAACTCCACGGCTGTGGGCGTATTCGACCGCGCGCGCGACCTTTGCCATCAGTTGCACAGACTTCCGCGGTTCATCGCGCAGAGAAGCAACGTTCTCGCGCAAACTTCCCTTCTCCGCGAACTTCATGCTGAAAAACGGCAGGCCGTCCTCGCTTTCGCTCACTTCAT
>JBKPLX010000193.1:0-23870 GCA_046731855.1 Verrucomicrobiota bacterium
GAAGTTCTCGGAGGTTGTCCCGACGCACCAAGGCCTTCCCGGCCACCCAAGTTGCCACAACTCCCCAGGGGTCAGGCACACACTGGATGGGCGGAGAAAAAGGAAATCCGAATCCCACATCGCAGTATATACATAGGTCACTCCCGGCTGGACGTTCACTGCTGTCGAAGTAGGCCCCGAGATCCCTGTGCGTGGTACCTTGCGGATGGTTAAGACATGCTCCCCGGCTGGCAACCATGTGTGATAGTAGCGACCCTGGACAACGGTCGCGACGGGCCTGCCGTCAATCTGAAGATTGAACCCCACATTCCATCCGAAGTTCGCCGTCCTGAGAATGAGTAGATGCCCACCCGGTTGAGCGGCAGCGGTTCCAATCGAAACAGCACAAATGAAAATAAGGATCAGGAAGAACCTGCCGGCGGAGTTATATTTTGATTTCATGATTCGATGCTACGCTTGAGGTTCGTCTTTGGCTAGCAGCTTTCGTCAACGCCTCGATTTATCACCATCAGGTGTCGTGTCAGCGGCGGATTTTCCGTCGCAAGTGACCGTCTTGCCCACGTTGACTACCATCAGATCCCTGGCCGTCACGAACGGTCCTCTGTATTCTTTGCGTACCGCGTTCTCAAGCCCTTCTTGATCTTTGTAGTGATAAACGACGCCAAGCTTGGGCTTCACAATCGCGAAGACTCGTCCCGCATCTTCGGCAGACGCAATTGAACGCTTGGACGGCGGCGCAGGGTTTTCCGAGTCGACGCTCCAGGCCGCATGAATCAGGCAGTCCGTGCCTTTGGCGAAGTCCACCAGGTTCTGGCAAAACTTCGTGTCTCCGGAAATGACGACTGAGTGACCCACAGAATCGATGCGATATCCAAAGGCCGGTTTCACAGTTCCATGATCGACAAGAAACGCGGAGACTCGCGTCAAACCGTCATTATATATTTCGCCCTGCTCTATTTCTTTCGCATCGATTTCAACGCCTTTGGCTGGGAGCGGATCGGGCGTGGCTTGGCGAATGCGGATATCAAAACCAAATGCTTGAACAAGGTGCTCCGCCATGCTGCGAGTTCCTGGCGGGCCCCATATTGGAAGCGGTTTGCTTCGGCCCAAAAACCATCCCGAAAGCCATAAATCTGGAATTCCGACAACATGATCAGAGTGAAGATGAGTGAGAAAGAGACCGTCTAGGTCTGTCGGATTGACTCCGGCTTGCGTCAGGCGAATTACGACACCGCGGCCACAATCAAACAGCAACTTCTTGCTGGCTGCTTCGACAAGGATGGCTGAGCCGAATCGCTCAGCATTAGGAAAGGGCGTTCCCGTACCGAGTAACGTGACTCGCATCTCCTCGGACCCGGTGGCAGCTGAAATGTTATCTAGCATGTACCGCGAAAGGACTAGAGCTATCAATCGCAGTGAAGGTCCCATGTTTAAAAGCGATCTTACGTTTTTGTAGCCGGTGGCTGTTTCACTTGCGCTCCATTATTCGACAGCAATTCAAGCTTTGTTAGAGTGCGATCGAGCTCCTGCACAAGCGGTTGAATGCGTTTACCGGTAAAGGCGTTCACCAGCGCGCGGTAATACCAAAGAGCGCCTTGTTTTCCGCCGTTGAATCGAGACCAGAGTCTTTCTCCTTCCTTCCGGTAATCCATCAGGATCGCGCGGACATTGTGCAGTTTGTCTGAAGCCGACACGAGTTTCGTCGGCGTCGACGCCTGCCGAACATGAGCTACATAGGCCTTCTTTCGTTCCAGCCACGGCGGCTTTGGGGTTTGGTCTGTGTCCGTGCAACCCTCCACGATTCGCGCGACGTCTTTACCGAATTTTCGCTCGATATCGCGTAATCGTTTCGCGCCGCCACAATCCTCCACGGCGTCATGCAACAGCGCGGCGATTGCTTCCGTTTCGTTTGCGCCATATTCCATCGCAATCGCAGCGACACCCAGGATATGCGCGATGTAGGGAATCCTCGTCTTTTTCCGCAGTTGTCCGCCATGGATCCGTGTGGCGTAAATCAATGCTATTTCGAACTGACGTGACAGTCGCATAGTTGTGTTTCGCTTCAGCGACGAGGCGCGACGGTATCCGTTGTTGGCTCGTCTACGCAGGTCGTCTTGTCCGCTGTATCCCTTCCAGAGGTGTCAGCTACGATTCCTGTCAACTCGCCAAAGCATTAATCGCTTTCCATTCTTCCGGAGCCAATTTTAGCTTTGCCGCAGCAACATTTTCTTCCAGGTGTGCGACCGACGACGTGCCGGGAATGGGTAACATCACCGGTGACCGCTCCAGAAGCCACGCCAGCGCCACTTGAAAGACGCTGACCCCATGAGCCTTTGCCGCAGCATTCAGCGCATTCTCAGATTTCAAACCGCGGGTTCCGCCGATTGGGAACCACGGCAGGAACCCAAGGCTGTTCTTCTCGCAATAGACCAAAGCATTTTCGGACTTGCGGTCTTGGATGTTATAACGGTTCTGCACGCTGACGATTGGAACAATTTTACGTGCTCGCTCGATTTCTTCCGGCTCCACATTTGATAATCCGACATACCGAATCTTCCCGGCGTCTCTCATTTCTCTGATGGCGCCTAGCGATTCTTCCATGGGCACTTTTGGATCAATACGATGCAGTTGATACACATCGATCCGTTCCAGGCGCAATCGCTTCAGACTGCCGTCGACAGCTTGTTTGAGATGTTCGGGCCTTCCGTCTGGCACCCAGTCGCCAGGGCCAGGTCGAGTCAAGCCGCCTTTTGTCGCAATGACCAGGTCTTTGGGATAAGGATAAAGCGCGTCCGCGATCAGCAGTTCGCTCGTTTCCGGACCGTAGGCGTCCGCTGTGTCGATCAAGTTCACACCGAGTTCAACCGCCCGTTTCAAAACCTTCAGTGCGTTGCCACGATCAGACGGCCAGCCCCAAATCCCTTCGCCAGTGATGCGCATCGCGCCAAAACCGAGTCGGTTGACTCTAAGATCGCCGCCCAGTTTCCATGTGGGATTCGTAGCGGCGTTTGGTGGGCCTGACGATGCAACTCCAAAGATGGCGTCCGACCCTCTCGCAAGAAGCGCCGCTCCGGTTACAAGCGTTGTGCCCAGGAATGTTCGGCGAGTAACACTGTGCTTCGCATTCGAGTCTGAAGATTTTTCATGCATTTGTGTTTAGCGTACGGCGACCCAAATCACAGTCAACGCAACGCAACGTTGGTTTGTACGGCACAACTACAGGCTTAGAATGGAGCCGGCGCGCCCCCGCGAAGGGCAGTTCCCTGTGCGGCCCGAGGGCGGGCCGTCTCCACTATTGCGATTCAGCGGTAAATTTTCTCCCTCTCGCGCATTAGAATAGCGAAGGCCTCAGCAAGATCCTTACCGAAAGTTACGATACCTCCTTCGTGTCCAGCCATGACAATAATCTTTCTGCTTTGCGCGTCGGTATGCGTGACAAGCTGCATTATCTCATTCGCGATCTCGGGGGTTCCGTATTCAGCAGCCTTTGAAGTGGCCGGCGCTTGATTCAAGAGCGCCGCCCATAACTTGAAGTCGTGGCAATGAATAACCACTCGTGTGGTTGCATCCGACTCGTAGATCGCGGCGTGCGTCAGCGATTCCGAAGAGGGAATTGCCGAGCCTTCGTATACGACCTGGTTTCTTTCAAAATCGCACGCCACTACTTTTGCGCAGTCTGCCACGCTCAGTTCGTGCATGCCGCCGGTCGCAGAACCTGTGACATAAAAATTTTTGGTCGCGCCGTCCCTTACGCTCAAATTGCCGAACCCAATACCATTTGCATCCGCACCGATCAGACGGAGATCCAGAAGTTTCCTTCTGTACGCATTTAATTCCGCAAGCCCGCCAAACGAAGTAACCCCGGCAACGGCGCATTCACACGAAAACTTTATGTACTCGCTCACGGCGCCTGTTCTGGGAAAAGCGCGCGGATGCTTTTCTCGTTCGCTTCGCACACGCCTCGCTCGGTAATCAATCCGGTCACCAAATGTGCGGGCGTAACATCGAATCCGTAATTTGCAGCCGGACTTCCCTCCGGCGCGACACGGACTTGGACCTGTTGTCCCTCAAGCCAACCGTCGGCTTGCTTCACCTCTTCCGCGCTACGCTCTTCGATCGGGATTTCTTTCAATCCATCGCGCAATCCCCAATCAAATGAAGACGAAGGCAGCGCCACGTAGAACGGAATGGCATTATCCTTCGCTGCCAGCGCCTTGAGATATGTCCCGATCTTGTTGGCGACGTCTCCCGTATGAGTTGTGCGATCGGTCCCAACAATCACCAAATCTACCGCGCCGCGTTGCATCAAGTGTCCCGAGGCACTGTCCGCGATGATCGTGTGCGGCACCCCGTGCTCGCCCAGCTCCCAGGCAGTGAGTTTGGAACCCTGATTTCTGGGCCGAGTCTCAGCAACCCACACGTGAACTGGCAATCCGCTGTCGTGCGCCGCATAAATCGGCGCAGTAGCAGATCCATAATCGACAAACGCGAGCCATCCCGCGTTACAATGCGTGAGCACATTCACCCGCTTGCCCGCTTTTTTTCTCGCGATTTCCCGAATGAGTTCCAATCCCCGTTGCCCAATCATCC
Organism: Verrucomicrobiota bacterium; assembly: GCA_046731855.1. Taxonomy (GTDB): domain Bacteria; phylum Verrucomicrobiota; class Verrucomicrobiia; order Chthoniobacterales; family UBA10450; genus Udaeobacter. Next base: position 4,591 of record JBKPLX010000193.1, read on the forward strand.
TGCAGTGCTCTGCATCTTCGTCCGCGATCGATCTGGCTGTGCGCAGAGCAAGCGCAACCTTCTCCTTCGCGTTTTTCCCTGCTGCAATACTTTTTAACTGGCGCTCGACAGCCCAGGAAAGATTTACCGCCGTTGGCCTCATCGCCTTGAGTTGTGCCGCAGCATGGTCTAGCTGTTCATCGACTGCCACGGCTGCAAGACGCGCCGCGGCCTCGATTGCCGCAAGATACATTCCGTATCCCGCGCTCGCGCCGATCAATCCCGCCCCGCGAACATGCATCTCGCGAATCGCCATCGCCATTTGCTCGACGGTGCGGACTTCTTCGATCACAAGACGATGCGGCAAAAAACGCTGGTCGATGAGTTGCACCACGCGTTCATCGTCCGGTTTAAGCCAGATCGTTCGAAAGTCTTTGCCGCCTATCTTCACACGTTTTGATTATGATCTGAGAGGCTAATCACTCACAGTAATCGCTCAGGTGCGCAAACTGTATGAGCCTCGCTCAGCGAAGCTCTTAGTTCACGGCAAACCGGGACCAGGCTGGCCGAATAGCGCAACTAAAATATTCTGCAGCGACAAATTGTCGTCCGTCTCGATCCACTGGCTTCCTGCGCGCGGTCGGTCGGTTGCTGTCAAAATTGCCGTCACGCGTCCGCTTTGTTTATGCAGATAGATTTTCGCGCCCGGTGCCAAATCAACCCAATTGCAAAACGAGCCACCACGAAACCGTGCCACTGGGATTGTCTGACCTTCGCGGCCGCTTGTGAAAAATGTCCGTTGTCTCGCATCAAATTTGATACCAGGGAAACGAAAGTCGAACGACTCGTCCCTCCGCGGTTCGTCGTCACCGACATACGGTAAATTGCTAAACGTGATCCGCGCCGCCAGCTCGCCGCCTGCACGTTCGAGATAGAGCTGGTGCGAGGTTATTTCGCCATAGGCGAACGTCTGAGGGTGATCGGGACTGACGATGCTCCTTCCACTCGCAATCGCCGAAACGCTTGCCGCAAACAGGGTCGCCAGGAAAATCGCGACTCGCATGAGGGGAATCTATGGACGACACGCGAGATCGTCCAGCACGCGCATGTTCTAACGTCGGCCGCCCCAGCTCTCGAATGGATTGTACACCGGCAATGCGTAGTACAACATGAAACCATCCGGGCGATTGGCGCGACTGTTACCGCGGCCGAAAAGAGCTTCCACATCGCGCATTGTCGCGCGACCGACGGTAAGCGAACCGATTCGCCGCATGTAAAAATCGTACGGTAATGCCTGTGCGATATAAGCAGGAGGCGTAATCAACACGCCGTTTCGATTAAACCGGAACGCGAGCGCGTCTGCGCCATACCCGTGTCGCAACGGATCGGCCGTATCAATCCACGGCGCTTCATAAAGACCGAGTTGGCGCATCAAGTGCGAATCGGGTCGCACAATGTAATAACCGTTGCGCGGCCCTAACGACACATAGTGCGAATCGTCGTCCCATGAAGCGGCGGAAGCCGCGAATGTGATCGTCAAAAATGCAAGAACAAGGAGCGGACGAATCAGGGTGATCACGTACAAATATCGCAGGTCCCGATTCAATGTGCGAGACTAACGTTCGACATGTTTCTCTTTGCCTCTTTCGGCAAGGAAGCGGTAACACTTTTGAGATTCCGCATTGTGGAGAATTCTCGCTGTTGAAAGCCGGCTTAAAGATCGAAAGGCGCTTGACACGATACGCGAATCGCGTACCAAAAATTGATTACGTATCCGACGCCTCAACGCACTTTCGGCTGGCGTCAAAACCCGGTCGAGGGCTTAACCTTCGCTGAGACACCGCTTGGCGCGATCTCCAGATTCACCTGGAGCCCTGAGGGCATCTGAGACGAGGCCGCCGTTCAAGGCGCCTCGTTAGATAGTTCCTCGTTCCGCGCGAGTTTGGACTAGTCAACTCCAACTAGAAAGACGTTTATGAAACTCTCTCACTTCAAAACGAAGCGCTTTCACGAGCGAGCGGCACAAAATCAACGCCCCGGGCCGATGCGCGAGCACTTCACGAAGCCAATCACGGAGCCGCACGAAATCCACACGTACGCGGAGCTTCGGCAACAGATTCATGACGACTTGCGGAGGCAACATCCAGAATGGGTCTTGCCAAATGGCCACTGCCCAAAGTGTGATGCGTACGAGGCGCGTCTAATGGAATTGCTGGAGAGTTTGACGAGAAGAGGTCCTAACGAGTGGCTCGTTCCGCTTCATCACGCCCTCGAAAACGGAATCAACTGACTGTGCGTGGCGAACTTGTAGTGCAGCCCGGTTGTCATAACCAGCTGAACAAAAAGGTAACCTGGAGGATCCCTAAAGATCGATCCCCATGACGATCGGCCCAGGGACTTCCTCCCAGCCGTGGCGACGCCAGAATTTTCGGCCGCGCTCATTATCGTGTGCCACCAGAATAAGCGCTCGCTTAAGACCGGCCCGGCGCAAACCGCTGAGGCATTCATCCATCAAACGCCTGCCAAGTCCGCGCGCCTGGTAAGCAGGATCAACCGCCAGATGATAAAGATATCCGCGGCGGCCGTCCTGACCGCACAACGCGACACCAACAATCGAAGAACCATCGGTGGCCACTCTGCTAAGTCCGGGGTTGCGCCCGAGAAAGTGGGCAACGCTTTCCCTGTCATCACCCTCGGCAATCTCGAGGCCCTCGACACGTTGCCACAGCTCAAGGGCCGCGTCGTAATCGCTAATGGAAAATTCTCGCGTTTTGAGGTTATCGCTCATCTTCCTGGCATCTGGATTAAATAAGCTATCTCCGCAATCTCTAGTGAGCATTACATCTTTTGCGATTGGAGCGAAGTGGCTTCGGATATTTCCGAATTCCATTCTTGCCTAAACAGCCGGGACGATCACATCTTGGCACCACTTGAATGCGATCTCGTAAACTTTTTCTCATCGCCGCGGCCGGCCTCGTCGCTGCGGCCTTTTCATATCTTGGCACCGGGCTTCATCCAATTTGGTGGGCGCTTTGGTTGGCGCCGATTCCAGTGCTCGCGATTGCGCCGCGATTTCACTGGAGCGCCGCTTTCCTGCTCGGCGCGATAGCGTGGCTGATTGGCGAAATGAACCAATGGAACTACGTCACGCATGCGATCGAATTGCCTCTTCCAATCACGGTCCTTTACTTTTTGACACCAGCCGTGTTTTTCGGCTTCGGCGTTCTATTTGTGCGCAGCTTCCTTCGGCGCGGATCGCTCTTTCTCGCCTCAATTGCTTTTCCCGTTTACTGGGTGACATACGAATATCTTACCGCGACTGCGTCGCCTCATAGCACATGGGGCAATCTCGCTTACACACAAATGGATTGTCTCCCCGTGATCCAGATCGCTGCGATCACTGGGATTTGGGGAATCAGCTTCATCGTATTTCTGTTTGCGGCCTCTGCGGCAGCTCTGTTGAGCGGCACGGGGGAACCGCGGCGACGTCGCATGCTCGCTATTACTGCCGGATTCGTTGTTTGCGTAGTGCTTGTTTTTGGCAAATGGCGATTGCAATCGACTCCTTCTGAATCCGTCGGAGTGACACTCATGGCCAAGGACGTGCCGATGAGCGTTTATCTCGGTTCCGAAGAACAGGCATTGAGGTTGTTGGGAGAGTACGCCGCCGAAATCCGCCGCATTACTCCAACGGGAACGCAGGCTGTTGTTCTCCCGGAAAAAATCGGGCGTATCAGCGAGACTGGATTGGAAGCGGTGGACTCTCTCTACTCGTCGGCTGCCGCTGAGACAGGCGCGGCGATTGTTCTTGGCCTTGTTCGAAAAACACCGTCCGGCGCGTTTAATTCTTCCCGTTTGTATTCGGCCGACGGAAAGTTAGAGGCGAACTACGACAAGCATCATCTCGTCCCTGGTATCGAACCCGAAAAACCCGGAGACAAGCGAGTAGTTCTCGACGAGCCGTCTGGACGTTGGGGATTGCAAATTTGCAAGGACATGGATTTTCCCAGGCTCAGCCGCGAATACGCAACCGAAGGCGCAAATCTGCTCCTGGTACCTGCCTGGGACTTCAATCTGGATCGATGGCTGCACGCGCGCATGGCCGTCCTGCGCGCGGTCGAAAACGGTTTCGCTCTGGCTCGTTCCGCGCGCGATGGATTGTTAACCCTGAGCGACAACCGCGGCCGCATCCTGGCGGAAGCGCAAACGGTGCCCGGTCGTTTCGTGTCGATCTCTGGAAAACTAGGTGTCGCGCGCGAAAAAACGTTTTACGCGCGAGCCGGCGATTGGTTCGCCTGGCTTTGCGTCGCCGGGTTCGTCAGCTTGCTGGCGTTCCAACTCCTGCCGCCCTCACGCACGGGAGAGAACGGAGCGCGCGTATGATGCAATCTGCGCAAACTACGACGCGGTCGCGCTTGCGGGAATAAAATTTTCCGGTTCGTCGAACCGAAGTCGCTTTCGAAGCTCGTGGCGAAGCAGCAGGAGATTGATGCACATCTGAAAAACGATCGACCCGACGGATAGATACCACAGCTCCCTGATCTCAAATCCGGGCATCCGCGAGATCATCATCGCGGGCAGGGCGAACAAAATCAGCCGCGTCATCGAGCTAAACAGCGGCGGCAGCGTGTTGCCGATTCCCTGGAAAATGCTGGAAGTGACAAAAACAATTCCCGCCGAAATGAAATTCAAAGAAACGATCCGAAGATATTCGCTGCCGAAGGCCATGACTCGGGAGTCGCTCGAGAAAATGCGAATCAGTGTGCCCGGCACGAGGAACGCGATCAACGTAAGCACCAGCATCATCAACGATGCGATGCCGATCGCAGAATAGACGGAATGCCGGACTCGATCCGCACGGCGGCCGCCGAAGTTTTGGCCGACCACGGGCGAAACAGCAAAGCTTAGCGCGACCACCGGCAGAAAAAGCGCCTGCATCACGCGTGCGCCGATTCCAAAGCCGGCCTGTGCCGCCGGCCCAAACCCTCGGATGATCGCGTAAACGATCATGATGTACACAAAGAGCAGCAAAAACTCCGCGCCTGCTGGGACACCGATCCGCAGCATGCCTCCCCAAATTCTGGTTTGCGGGCGAAACAGCGGAAAACGAAAACGCAGATAATGATATTTCTTTTCGAAATAAATCACCATCAACACGTCGGCAACGAGAATGGAAACGAACGTGGCCAGCGCTGCGCCGGTCACTCCGAGTTTTGGCCACGGACCGATTCCGAAAATCAATAATGGGGCGAGCACAATGTTGAGCAGGACACTGAGCACTTGGAATCCGACGGTCGGTTTAATAATGCCGGTCGCGCGCAGCGCGGAGCCCAGCGCCACCAAAGGAAACTGAAGCAATAATCCCGGAAGAAACCAGAGAAGATACGCCTTTGCCAGTGTGGCGGTCTCGGCATCCGCGCTCAGCCAATCACAATAGGCAGGGCGCAGAATGAATCCGACAACGCCCAACACAAATGCGATCACGATCGACATGACAAAAGACTGATTGAAAGCCAGCTCTGCGTGCAGCTGATCTTTTCTGCCGGCGGCTTGCGAGATCAACGTGGTTGTTCCCACGCCCAGCATCTGGGTGAGCGCCAGCACAATCATGGTGATGTTTCCCGCGACACCGACGGCAGCGATTGCTTCCTTGCCGAGGTGTCCCACCCAGTAGAGATCGGCCAGCAAATAGAGGGTCTGCACCACCATGCTCATGGCTAAAAACGCCGACATGTGCAGCAAATGTCTGGTCACTGAGCCTTGGGTAAGATCTTTCATTGCTGCGAATCTTCGCGTGTTGCGGTCCGCCTGAGGCGGATGTCAGCTGCAAACTGTAGAGCCCCGCGCGTCACCTGCAATCTTTTCGGTCCTACCAACTTTAGGCAGGTGAGGGCGGCTGTGGAATTGGAGGAGGAATTCCAACAGCGAACCGCTTCCGCCAGCTTGCGCGATGGAGGATGAGAATGATCAACCAAATCGCGAATGCGAAAGCGCCGCCGGGAATAGTAACAAGCATCAGCCAACCTAATACCCCAAGCGTATAAAGGAGGTGACCATAATCCTGTCCATTGATGATGCAGGGGTGCACCGACCCTTCATCCACTTTGCATCCGTGTGCGTTGGCGATTACAGCACACGTCACCACTGATCCCACGGGTGCCAGCGCAAAAAGAACAATGAGTGCGAGAACGATCCAGTAAAGGATCCACGGGAAACGTTTTTGAACTGGTAAAGGCGGCGGATTCAAAATAGCGAGCTTAGAAGTTGATGCTGGTCATGCAGCGACTCACAGGCAAAGCAATCTTAACGTCCCACGGGGCGTGGCTACAAACATTTATCGAGAGCTCGACTCACGATTACGCTCTTCTTGAAGGTGCATGTTATCTGTACGCAGAACGCGCCGAGATTGCTCTCGGCGCGATGCGTTGATTTGATTGGAACTCCGCGATCAGGTTTGCGTCTTCTCGCCCTTCTTGCATTCGGCTTTGAACTTCGCGTACTGCTCCTGGGTCAGGATGGTTTTTGCCTGCTGCATATATTTTTCCTCGCTCGCTTCTGAACAACCGGCCTTGTGATGCTCCTCCATGGCTGCATCCATCTTTGTCTTTTGTTCCGGTGTCAGATCGAGGCTGGCCAACGAGACGTGACACGCCATTTTCGCTTCGTTTCCGACTTGCTTTGTGCAGTTGCCATGTTCGCCCGCGAACATCGTGCCTGCCGCAAAGAGTCCCGCCGTTGCTAACGCAATGAGTTTCGTCATGATGGCAGAGTTAGACATTGCTAATGGGGTTTTCATTCAAAATCCTTTGTGATTGATCGCAGTGTCGAAAATGCGGCGCCGAGTGCAGACAATGCAAACGCCCCAACAGGGGCCGGCTTGCAACATTCGGTTCAGCGGCCGTGTGTCTTCTTGAACCCATCGGTGTAACCGTTTTCGAACGCGAGATCCCAACTCTGCTGATCGCCGGACCCCTGTTGCTTGAAATACTTTTGAGCCATCATGTTCAACTCAGCATCGGTCGGCAAAATTGCGTCCGCCGCCGCCTGCTCTCCCGTTTTCAACCCGATCGCATAGGCTGACCGCTCCTCCGCAGTCCTGCCATGAGCCGCGCGTTGAGTATAGAAGGCAGTTACCCCGCACACGATAAACGCCGCCACCGCCATCATCACGAAAAAACGCACGGGTTTAAATTCTCTGGCCATGACTAATAGAGACAACCGCAGGCAATGCCTTGCTGGCAACAGTTAATGAGACCGCCGTTGCAATTGTGGCAGACCACGCGGTTGTAGCCCGCCTCAAGCGGGTTGCCGACTGCGGCCCTGGCTCGCCGTAGCGAGTGGCGCCGAGAACTCCGAAAGTAACAAATTCGTTACTAATATGGCCTAACGAGTGTTGAACGGCACGTTCAAGAAATGTGTCTAGAAGACGTAAGCGTGAGCAACAACAAAGGAGGCCATCATGTTCAAGAAAACAATTGTTATTCTCGCCTGCGGGGCACTTATTGCGCCGGTGGCGTTTGCCCAGACGCGTTCGACACATAAGAAACAAACAACCGCTGCTACAGAACAACCCATAACGGTAACCGGAACGATCATCAAAATGACAACTGGGGAAGGATCGGCGGCGAATTATCAGCCATTCAAAACTCTCGTTGTTCGTGAGGACCGTTCGAATACTCCAGGCAGTTATGTTCTCAGCGGACCTGGTCACGTTGTGAACAAGAACGGCAAAGTGATCCAAACCGCGATCAAACCCGGCACGCACGTGCGTGTCTTTTACGTAAGCACGGGCGATTCACGCGTGGTTGATCACGTGGTTATTGATTAGGCCGAGCGACGCGAGATATCACCAATACAAAGCCGCACGATTTCCATGAATCGTGCGGCTTTTTAATCCGCATCGCACTTAGCGTGGGAACCGCAGTCAGCGACCCGCCTAAGGCGGCCACAATCTTCAACTTTCTGTTGCTTCTTGCTTATAAATCACCATGCCGCGGGCCTGGTAATTACTTAACGCACCGGGATGATCAAGCGTGCAGGTGTGCACCCAAACACGCGAGACCGAAGCCGACATTCGCCACGCTTCTTCGATTGCGCTAGTTAGTAATGCTCCGCCCAGCCCGCGACCGATCAACTCCGGTAATAAACCAAAGTACGCGATCTCAACGCCACCTTCATCATCGGGACGCAATTCGTAATAACCTGCCAGTGAGTTGCCGTAATACCCGCCAAAAGTTCGCAGTTCCGGTGCAAGTCCGTACTCCTTCCATTCCTCGTCGCTCCTAGGCGCTTGTCATTCCACGACCACATCTGGCCGACGGCAAGGTAGAGATCCCGATTGAACCGCCAGTCGCGTTCTATTTTCTCCCGAATAGGAAACCGTCCATCTGCGCACCACTTTGGACGAAGCTGGCGCGGCGAACGCATCTTGAGATAGGTTGTAACGATCGACATCTCGCCTTGCTGATCAGATAACTGAATTGGTCTCACACCAATCTACTGAGCTTTTCACATCCGCTGCATCGACAGTTAGCTGCATTTCCTACGCTTCCAATTGTAACAGGTTTGTTACTACCACGCGTTTGGAAGAGATAACACTTCGCGTTACCAAAGTTCAAGGAAAGCGAAAAGACAGCTGTGCAAGTCTCTAGTTCACAACACAACGGATTTCCCACTCCCTTCCGCGCCTTCCTCGCCACGGGAACAATCCTAATCCTCTTACTCAGCGGGCAGATCGCGCAAGCAGCCGATGGAGACCTTGATCCCACATTTGGAACCGACGGCAAAGTGCTGACCGATTTCGATCACAGCACTGACATCGCCAACGCCGTAGCCGTGCAGGCAGATGGCAAATTAGTTGTCGTCGGGACGACATATCAAAATAATGATTTTTCGGACGAAGATTTTGCCGTCGCCCGCTACAATCCGGATGGCACGCTGGACAAAACTTTCGGCATCGGCGGTAAGGTGCAAACAGATTTCCCCGGCCTGGCTGCAGTGGCGTCATCGGTGGTCGTTCAACCTGATGGCAAGATCGTGGTCGCGGGCGGCGCCTTTCCGCTTTTTACGTTCCTTGGCGATTTCAAGGTGGTCCGCTACAACTCGAACGGATCGCTCGATACTTCTTTTGGGAATGGAGGCATCGTGACAACGAGTTTCCCTGAAGGTAGCTACGCGTTCGACCTGGCCTTGCAGGCTGACGGCAAGATCATTGCTGCCGGGACCGTCTTCGTAGATTTCAATCCTGGTGACTCTTCCAATACCGATTTTGCGCTGGCGCGTTACAACCCGGATGGAGCCCCCGACGCCACATTTGGCGATGGCGGCCAGGTTTCGACCGATTTTCTCGGTATGGAAGACGATGCCTTTTCGATCTTGATCCAACCCGACGGAAAGATTGTCGCGGTCGGCTCTGCCAATGATCCTGCGACTTTCTACGACTTCGCCGCTGTGCGTTACCTCAGTAATGGCACTCTCGATACGACATTCGGCGTGGCTGGAAAAGTGCACACCGACTTCGGTGATCAAAACTTTGATCGCGCGCGCTCGGCCGCGCTTCAATCCGATGCTGAGATTGTCGCTGCAGGATTCGCGATCTCGCAGAACGGAGGAGTCCAGAATTTCGCTGTCGCGCGATACACTTCCAACGGCGTTCTCGATACCAGCTTCGGTACCGACGGAATGATGCAGATTGATTTCGGCAGCTGTTGCCAGAGCGCCAACAAAGTTCTTCTGCAGCCCGATGGCAAGATTATCGCTGTCGGGTACGCGAACACAGAATCATCCGATTCCGATTTCTTGCTGGCGCGTTTGACCTCGGACGGCTCACTCGATCCGACCTTTGGCGTCGATGGCAAAGTACGGACTTCGTTTGGTGATCTAAATGGCGGAGCCAACGGCGCGGTTTTTCAGCCCGATGGGAAAATTGTAGCGGTCGGTTTCCAAGCGACCGGCCTCGAGCTGTTCGCTGACTTTGCACTTGCCCGTTACCTTGGCGCAGAAGGTCTGCCGACGCCGACGCCGACTGCAACGCCAACTTCAACGGTGACACCAACGCCGACTGCGACCCCGAGTGTAACGCCTAGCCCGAGCCCGACCGCAACACCAACTCCCACCCCAACTGTAACGCCGCGAGCTACTCCGCGGCCGCGCCCCACTCCACGGCCTCGCCCGACGCCGTAATTACCCCTGAGCTTAAGCGCGGCCATCAATCGATGGCTAGTCGCATGAGCTAGAACGGCCGATAGCAGCTTCCTTGCAATATCAGAAGCCCCGAGATGTCAAAGAGTGAAGGATCAGATGTCTGTTCCGTCTTGACGGACGTGGTCAATTTCCGATTCAATGACAGTGATCACCATCTCATGCGCGCGGGACGAATTACCAGCGAGGAAAGATCAGCTATCAGCACGTACGTGGGTGTCGGCATCGCGATCGTGCTCATCGCCGGTGGGCTTTATTTCTTCTTCCTCGCGCAGAAAGAGAAAAAGGAGACGACAACTTTCGATCCGAACCGTCCGGTGCCGACTGATGCCGTGTTGAAACAACGCCTGAAGGCCGAGGAATATTCCGTCGTGCGCGAGGGTGGCAGTCAAAGGGCTTTCCAAAACCAATTCTGGAATAACGAAAAAACTGGCATCTACGTCGATGTCATTACCGGTGAACCGCTCTTTACTTCGATCGACAAATTCGACGCCGGCGTCGGCTTCCCGACCTTTACCAAGCCCATCTCGAAAGATCTCCTGGCCGAGAGCCTGGATACTTCGCACGACATGCAGCGGACCGAGGTGCATGCAAAGCGAAGCAATGCCCACCTTGGTTATGTGTTCCCCGACCCGAAGTCGCCCACGGGACAACGTTACGTTGTTTACTCGGCCGCCTTTCATTTCGTTCCGATCGAAGAAATGAAAGACAGAGGTTACGAAGGGTACGTGTCGCTTGTTGAGAAAAAGGTCGCCACGCCGTAGCAACTGTAACCGCTGCCGTTGGCTGCGGTCTTGATCTCTAACCGCGGCCGTCTCAGCCGCACTTGTAGCCGCTGGCGGCGCCTTATTGATCGACCTCTGTTTTGATTTCTGGAAATCCCGCTTGCTTCAATTCCTGATTCAGCGCCGGAAGATCGGATTCGAGTAACTTGCGCCACGCGTCCATCATTGGTCCGATTTTTGCATCGAGATCCGCGATGGCAGCCTTAAGCGCGGCCGTCGGCGCGGCATCTGCGCGTTCGATCTCGTTGAACAGTCGCGTCGTCGATTCCAAAACGAAAAACGAAGGTGGAGCGCCTGGCCGCGGATGCGGCGGCCCGAACTTCATGAGCGTTTGAGCAAAGGTCTCCAGTTTTTGCGTCACCTCAGGTCGCTCCGCGGCCTTTGCTCTGAGTTTTGTGAGTTGCTCGGCGATGTTGTCAAACTTCTTGCCGATCGGCGCCAGCTTGAGGCGCAGTTGATACAACTTCCACGAGAGATCGAACTGTTCCTGAAGATCGGCGACCGACGCTTTAACGCGCGGATCCATTCCGACGGTCAACGGTTGGCTGAAAGCTTTGCCATCAACAGTCAGCGTGACCGTGTAATCACCTGGCGCAGCCCATGGTGACGTCGCCTCCGGTGCCGTATTGCCATACGTCGCTTGCATCGGAAACTCCGGTTCGACATTTGGGACCGGTGTGTAATGCAGGTCCCACAGAAACCGATGCATGCCTGTTTTCGTGGAAACGGATTGCGGCGGCCGAATCCAGTAGGTCGGAATTTTCAGCCGGTTCGGGTTCGGCTCGACTGGCGCATCCGCGCTCGAATATTCTCTCACCAACTGGCCTTTGTTGTCTTTGATCTCGATCGTTACTGGACCACTCGCATCTTTCGAGAGGAAATAATCGATCATCGCGCCGTCCGGTGGGTTCTCGCCGGCCGGTTCGTCCGGCGGCAAGGGGGTGTCCGTGTTCAGATTCGCGCGAACGCGCAACCCAGTCTGCGGTTTAAATAGCAGATCCTCGTGCTGATTCCTGTTGAACTGCCGCAGCGGCGTGATGTTGTCGAGAATCCAGAACCCGCGGCCATGCGTCGCCACGATGAGATCATCATTCTTAATAATCAAATCGCGCACGGAACTCGCTGGAAGATTCAATCGCAGCGATTCCCAGTTCGCGCCGTCATCGAACGAGACGTAAACGCCTTTTTCCGTTCCGGCGAACAGGAGCCCTTTGCGTTCCGGATCTTCGCGAACTGCGTTGACGATTTGGCCGGTCGGTATTCCGTTGGTGATCTCCGTCCACGTTTTGCCGCTGTTGTGCGTGGCAAAAATGTGCGGTCGTAGATCGTCGATTCGCATGGTGTTGATCGCAGCGTAAGCGGTGTTCGAATCGAAATGTCCGGCTTCGATCAGCGAAATCTTCTGCCACGCCGAAATGTTCGGCGGCGTCACGTTGGTCCAGGTTTTTCCGCCGTCGGTCGTGAGATGAATCAAACCGTCATCGGTCCCGCACCAGATCCGGTTCACCTCGAGGGGGGAGGGCGCAACGGTGTAAATCACACCGCGTCGATGAGTCTGCTTTGTTGCGTCCTCTTTGTATTTTCCAACGCTCGCCGGCACCTCGTAATTCGGTCGCGACAAATCCGGGCTGATCTTTTCCCAATGATCGCCACGATCGCGTGTTTGCCAAAGCGTGTTTCCCGCGAAAAAGAGCAAATGCGGATCGAGCGGTGAAAAGACAATCGGTTCGGTGCGTACCATCCGAAAACCTTCTGTTTGCACCGGCACCGGCAGTATATTTTGCTCCTGACCGGTGCGTCGATCGAACCGCGTCAGCTTGCCGCCAATGATGATGTCTGGGTCGAGCGGATCGGCAACGACGTAACCATATTCTTCGGCTGCGACGGGCCGCCAATCGCGGAACGTGATCTGGCCGTCATCGCCGCGGCTTTTGATTCCCACGGAACCGCTTTCCTGCTGTCCGCTGTAAAGCCGGTATGGAAACGCGTTGTCCGCGCTTACATGATACAACTGCGCCGTCGGCTGGTTATACCACGAGCTCCAGGTCTTGCCGCCGTTGACCGTGACGATCGCGCCCTGGTCCGCAGCGAGAAGAATGATGTCGGGATTATTCGGATTGATCCAAACATTTTGGTAATCGTCGCCGCCGGGCGCGCCGCGCCAGCCCTCCCACGTTTTGCCGCCGTCCGTCGATTTCCAACAAACTATGCTCGCGGAGTACACAATCTGCGGATTTTTTGGATCAAACCGCACCACGGGGAGATCGCCACCGCCGATTCCAAGGCCGGGCCGCGGATCGTCGGTTGTGCCTTTCCAATTTTCGCCGGCGTCGTCCGAGCGATAAAGTTTCGAGATCGTTTTTGTCTTCACCGCAGCGAACAATGTTTTCGGCGCGCTCGGCGCAATCGCGATGTTCGCCTGGACGATGTTGGCCGGCAGCCCTTCGCTTAATTGTCGCCACGTCTTGCCGCCGTCGATGGATTTGAAAATGCCGCCGCCATCTCCATTGAACACTCCGTTTTCCCACGGTCCTTCGCGAGATTCCCACAACGCCGCGTAAACAATCTGCGGATTGCTAGGATCGATCAGCACATCGCTCGCGCCGACATTCTCATCGCGATAAAGAACTTTTTCGAAAGTTTTGCCGCCATCGAGCGATCGATAAACGCCGCGCTCCTCGCTGGGTCCGTAGGGATGACCGGCTACGGCAACAAAGATGCAGTCTGGATTTTTTGGATCGACAGCCACCTGCGCAATTTGCTGACCGTCGCGTAACCCGAGATGCGTCCACGTCTTGCCAGCGTCAGTCGATTTGTAAATGCCGTCGCCGACTGAAAGATCCGGCCGATGCAATCCTTCGCCGCTGCCGACATAAACGACGTTCGGATTTGAAATCGAAACTGTGATCGCGCCGACCGATGCCGTCGGCTGATCGTCGAAGATCGGCTGCCATGTGCGGCCGTAATCGATCGATTTGAAAACGCCACCGTTCACCGGAGCCATGTAGAAAACATTCGGCTGCGATGGCACACCGCAGATCGCGCGCGACCGCCCGCCGCGATAAGGTCCAACGTTTCGCCAGCGCAAAATCGAATCGAACTCACTCGCGCGCGCCTGCGCCTCCCTGAGTGCCAAAACGATGAAGACGATTGCGATCAAGCGGCAAGCACTGGGCATAAGACAACGGTTACTTCAAATGTTTGGTGATCCACGCCGGTTTGCGCCGGCAATCAACAACCGCATTAACGAACACGGTATCGCTCGAAACGGTGTAAAAGCTCGCAAATGGAAATCGTTTCGCTAAGGCGCGATGATAATTTCGATAAGCAACGCGATGCACGCCGCCATGAACCTGCAGCGATTCTATGTCGGCAAATAGATTTTCGAGGAAATACGAACCCAGGTCACGCTGTTGCATCTCATAGAACTGAAATCCATGAACAAGGTCGTCCTCGGCCTTGTCGAGAATCTCGACCGTCACGAGGTCCGGTCACGGATTCGCTTCCTTGCTGCGTCCCAGTCCGAGAATTTCGCTTCGCCCGTTTGGATCTGTTGCTCTCGGTCATCAAGTAGCTGCTTTTGCCAGTCGGCGACCGGAAGTTGTTTTTCATTCCGGCATAAATCGTCCCAGAGCGTTTCAACTGCCTTAAGCTTCTCTTCGACCGTCATCTGATCCAATGGCAATACCGTGTCCATAACCTTATTGTGCGTCATACAAGCAAACCTCTCAACTCCTCTGTGGCGCCGTAGCCCTGGCGGAGACGGATCAACTATTAACTCGCAACGCGCGTTCGCCTCTCCTCCTCGACGGAGAAGAGGAGGAAGGTGAGGAGTCGTTACAAATCCGCAATTCTCGCTTGTGTTCTAGCTGTTGAATTCAGAGTTGAGCGTTCGGTGTTGAGCGTTCGACGTTTGCTTCCTTCTGAATTCGGATCAACATCTCAACTCCTCAACGTCCTGTGATGCTATCTGCTGTAATCTTCGATCTCGACGGCGTGCTCGCGGACTCCGAGGCCTGCTGGAGCGAGATCGACGCGAAATTACTTGCCAAATACGGCGTCACGTATCGCGGCGAATACCACCAGAACGTGGTCGGGGTGAGCTACCGGCTCGCGGTCGAGTTTTACAAAAAGGCATTTGGCCTGTCTGTGCCGATTGAGGAAATGATGCGGCGTCGTGGTGAGATCGCGACGGAGTTCTTTGCCAATCGCATCGGCCTCTTTCCTAACGTGAAAGAAGTATTAGAAGAACTTCGGCAGATGAAACTGCATCTCGCGGTTGCTACGAGCTCGGTGAGCGCGTCGGCGCGACCATTCCTGGATCGACATCGACTGACCGGATTCTTCGACGTGATCATTACCGGCGAAGAAGTTGAACACGGCAAACCCGCTCCCGATATCTACCTGTGCGCCGCGGATAAACTCGGAAGCCCTGCTGAAGCATGTCTTGTGATTGAAGACGCGCTCCCCGGCGTCGCGGCAGCCAAAGCGGCAAACATGCGCGTCGCCGCGATTCCCGACACGCGTTTTGTCGATCCGCGCGAGTACGAGAGAAAAGCGGACTACGTTCTCAATAGTTTGAAAGAATTGCCGGCGCTTATTCGCCAAATTTGCGGCGGATCAGCCTGAATTCGCGATTCCGGAATGGAGCGAATGGGACGAGAGACATAGAAGAGTCCAAGCTCGCCACGGGACGAGTCAGTCCGATCGGCGGACCGGACTGGCGTTAGTTGCGAGGGAAGCAATGAGTGAGCTTGGGCAACGAATGAGTTTCAAATGGCGCGAGTGTTTATTTACCCGTCTTTTTTTTCTTCCCTAGCGCGAGGCGCTCAGTCTTTTTACGGCGCCGTGCACGTTTCCTGGCGTTGTCTCTGCCTTTGTTGTGTCCCATAGGTTCTAAGAGTTACCCATTCGCGCCGTCTCGTCACGTCGCAGTTTCCACAAAGACCGAAAGCAAAACTCGAAGTCTCCGGACGTCACACCGGACGGAACCGAGGTCGACGCCTGCGGCTGCCTGAGCCGGACTGCATTTGATGCGATGTCGGCGCCGGTGCGTCCTGAACTTTGGTCGCTCGCTCGTCCGGATCTCGCGCCGGTGACCTAGCTGCTTGACCGCCTACCCGCGCGCCTCCCGCGTCGCGCGTGTTCATGATCTCAAACGTCCGAAAGAGCGGGGCCAGATCGATCACGTCGTTCGCGGCTGATCTCAATATGTTCCCGAGATTTGCGGCAACCGACGCGACTTCCACGCGGATCCCGTGTCGGCGCAGTTTGATGGCGAGATACGCGAAATCTGCGTCGCCGGTAACCAGGATCACAACATCGGGCCGCATCTCGATGGAAAGCTCAAGTGCGTCGATCGCCATCATCACATCCACGTTCGCCTTATAATGACCTTCTTCGGCCGGCGCCCCATCTTTGGTCACGACCATGAATCCATTGGAGCGGAGCCAATGAACGAACTTGTTTTTCTTGTCGCGTTCGTCCTGCCACGTCGGAATGGCGGGCGGCAATCCGGCATAAACCACCATCTCGATCAGATCGCGTCCAGTGTCGGGCCCGGCCAGAAAATTGCGGAGCTTTAACCAGTCCAGTCCGCGTCCCGCGGTCCGCACCGAACTCCCAACATTGGATTCATCCACCAGCACCAACACTCGGGAGCGAGCGTGACTGTCTGGATTTTTCTTTCGCATCGCGCCGATTTTTTTACCCGCTGCGAACTAGACCCGGCGAAATGCGCCTCCGCCGAAAATAATCGCCAGTCCGAGCAAAATGACTGCGACCGGCACGAGTGGCGCGCCTGTGATGTAAGTGAGCAGGACGAAGAGGATCGAGATGATGGCGAGGATTGTTGCGATGTTGTATTGCATAATTTTTCCGTGGGTTTGCCGAGGTTACCTTGTCAGTTTGTCTGGAGCAAGACTCTTGAGGATCGATGTCGAGTTTGGAAAGAACCCCACTATACACTCAAGTTCCGCCGCAAACGGCGTAGCCTTGGGCGCGCAGGTCGTCGGCGAGGTCTTTTTCCATTTGAGCGGCATGTTCGTACGGCATCGGGTTCAAATGCTCGAATAGTTCCGGCAACAATCGAACACCATATTTCCTGACCAGCCGCGCCGATTTGTACCCGTTCTTATGATTTTCAAATCGATGATCGACCGGCAATCCGGTCATTCCAACGTAGACAGCAGGTTTGGAGGGATCGCGCGCCGGATTGCGTCGCAAGATCGACAAATCCTTCAGCGCAGATTTGGAAAGCAGAACAACGTAAACGTTATGGTGGAATTCCGGTTCATCTAACCGAAGCCGCTTCCGCTTACGACTCATAAGCTGGATAACTGTAGAGGCAGGTGTGTCGCCTGCAAAAAGTTGCCTGCTCAGTTTACCCAAAGCTTGCTCGCCGTGGCGAGTGGCGTGCGAACACTTTCGGAGCAGCCGCGGATGCTGACCGCGCTCATTCTCTTCTGTGGTGGCACGCGTGGCGCTAGAAAGTTGCAGCCGACACGGCTGCCGCTACAGATGCAGCGATGCCGGAAACCGAGATGTCGCCACCGAATCAACGCATCTGCGGCGTACTCGCGCCGGTCGTAACTCCGTTCAACGCCGATCTTTCGCCTGACGAGCAGCGATTCATCAGGCATTGCCGATGGTTACTTTCGCAGAACTGCGGGCTGGCCGTCTTCGGTACCAACAGCGAGGCGAACTCGATCTCAGCCGGAGAGCGGATGACGTTGCTCGATGCCCTGGTCGCGGCCGGCATGGATCCATCCCACATGATGCCGGGCGCCGGTTGCTGTTCGATCACTGAGACAGTCGAGCTCACAGCGCATGCGACAAAACACGGTTGCGCCGGCGTGCTGATGCTGCCGCCTTTTTATTATAAGAACGTCAGCGAAGAAGGTCTTTACCGTTACTTCAGCGAAGTAGTGCAACGCGTCGGCGATACGCGTCTGAAAATTTATCTCTATCATATTCCGCCGGTAGCGATCGTCGGTATCACGCCAAAATTGGTCGAGCGGCTCCTGAAAGCTTACCCAAGCGCGATCGCCGGGATGAAAGACAGCTCGGGCGATTGGAAGAACGCCAAAACTTTTCTCGACGCGTTTGCAGTCCGAGCTCGCCACGGCGATTCTGCGACCGGACGGGGAGCTTCAACTGCCCGTGCGGCTCGCACTTTCGACGTGTTTGTAGGCAACGAGTCGTTTTTGCTCGCCAACATGCGCAGCGGCGGCGCAGGCACGATTTCCGCGACGGCCAACGTGAATCCGTCGGCGATTTACAAGCTGTACAACGAGTCGGTCCGAATCCGGACTGGCGGTAACGTTGCCGCACATGCCGATCTTGATGATCAGCAGCAAAGGTTAAATGTTGTGCGCGACGTGTTCAGCAGCAGAGAATTTCCGTCCATGATCGCGGCATTGAAACAGGCCATTGCAATCTACAGAAACGATTTGGAATGGAGGAGGGTGCGGCCGCCGCTGGTCGAACTCACAGCCGAGCAGGCAAAGACGCTTGCCGCGGAACTCAAAGCGATCGAGTTCACAATGCCGGGTATCGAGGTGGTGTAGCCGCTGGCGGCGACTGCGGCTTCTGATTTGCCGTTCGTCATTGCTTTTGCTCACACTTGCACCCGCGATAATCTCCTGCGGGTACTAACTTCAACAAAGGGGCTCATAACCATGGCTATGTATGTCAGTCTTGTTCAGTTCACCGAGCATCCGCAACGTCAAGGACACCGTCCAACGATCCGAGGCCGCGATGGCCGAAGCCGAGAAAATGGGCATGAAGATTGTCAAGGCTCTCTGGACGATGGGCGCATACGATGTGGTGCTATTGCTCGACGCGCCCGACGACGAGACCATGAGCGCTTTCGCCCTTAAGATCGGTTCAATGGGAAGCGTCAGGACCCACATAATGCGCGCGTTCCCCAGGGACGAGATGGAAGGCATTCTCGCAAAAATCAAATAATCCTGTAGAGGAAGGCTCACCACGGTGAGTCCGTGCTGTGACGGACGTGTCGCCTGGGGGATTGCGTGGTCCGCCTGAGGCTAATGTCAGCCGCGAAAACCTGTAGCCACGGCTCTATGAGCCGTCCCAACTTCTCCGGTTATCACTGGCCCATTTAGGTTGTAAACGCGAGCGAATTGCTTCACGATGCGAGACAGATGCTCTGGCAGGGACGAAGAGAAAGCGAGAACGTTGAAGACGTTCGCGGATCCGGCGGCGGCGGCCGGCGCCTTGTCGTAGGCGGCGGAATTGGCGGCGTCGTTCTCATCGTTCTTTATCTCCTTCTCGGCGGCGATCCTCAGGCGCTGT